>DZAL01000282.1 GCA_022729575.1 Thiomargarita sp. | reverse complement strand
AACTTAAACCGAGATAAAAGTACCAATAACGGTAAGCCCTCCAACTGCGGTTTTTGTAGCGGTTGAACACATTTAACCACATAATAAAGTTATCTCCTTAAATTAAGGGGTAGTCCCGACGACTAGGATGGAATCAAAACTTTGCCAGATTAATATAATCAAGCGATTTTGGCAACTCTAGTCAAAATTATAGTAGGGTGCGTCCCACGCACCATTTTTATTAAAGTCAGAATGGTGCGTGGAACGCACCCTACACTTTATAGTAATATCCTTATCTAGTTGTCCCATAATGAGTTTGGCCAGCCAGCAGGGATAACACCCCTTCGAGGGGTGTTATCCCTCAGAAAGTACAACAGTGGGTGAATATTACTATACCATGTTGTGGTCATCATCAACACTTTCCCCAAAACATCCGATAGTCCGTATTTAATACTTTAGCAAAAGTCTTCGCCTGTTCCTTGCTGATAGGACGTTTACCGTTTTCCATTGCCGATAGATGTTTTGCTGGAATCTGAGTTACTCCGGCGAGTTGTTGTTGTGTCAGGTCCGCTAGTGTACGCATTTCTCTCAAACAAATGCCAACCCGTTGAGTGTCATTAATATCAGGAAACGCTTCTCGCCAGGACACCAAATTGGTGGTGGGTTCAAGCCAATCTGCTATGGGTTCACAACCTAGTGCGTGCATTCTCGAAACGGCTTGATTAAGTTTGTTCTTTGGTACTTTGAAAGTAAGTTCAACAGTTTCCATGCGATGGTTACCTCAATAGGTTAAAATCGGTTATCCCTTGATCCAGAATACCGTGGTGGATTCAGTTGTAACACTGTGTAGTTGTTCAAACTGAAACAATTCGGTGAACTATCTGTTCCCCCTATCTGAAGCTAATACGGTGCCTTTTCTCGGGTCCCCACATAAGTGATTTTGACAATATCGCGTCCTTGGTTTTCCCATACGACTACGTATGTAGGTCTACCACGTTTGTTTAAGTGACAATGATGAATATTTACACCCCTCGAAGGGGTGTTATCCCTGCGGCTGGCAAGCGACTTTATCTACCGCAAGAGGAGGGGAAATACCTTAACTTAATGGCAGTGGCCCTACAGGGCTACATTACCACGCGGAGCGTGGTAACGAGGTGATAAGTAGATTCAAGCTGGGCTACGGTTGAACCGAGAAGCGAAGTAAGGCATTCCTCGCCGCGGCTTGGATTTGTTCCAAAATCCAAGTGTTCAGATTCTTGTTCTCCTGTTTAGCCGCCCAGTTAATTTGTTTCTGAATTTCTGGGGGTACCGTGACCACCAAACTACCGGAATAGGGTGGGTCAGGTTCTTCGCCACGAGAAGCACAAAAATCCAGATAGACCTCGACAGAATCTCTCAATGCTTGTTTTAATTCTGCTACAGAAGTTCCCTGAAAAGTGATAATGTCGTCAGTGTTCACCACTTCACCGTGAAAAAATTCTGCTTCTTCGTCAAACTCGACGTGACCCAGGTACCCTTTATATTCCAACATAACTTAATTCTCCTGTCTTAGTTTACTCCATACCAGACGAATTTGGAACGACACCTGCCTGGATTAAAAATTTCTTGACACTGGTTACCGCACCCTTATCGGTTTCTTTGCGCGGATGAGGACGATGAAAAACCGCGCGTTTTTGATTGAGTACCACCACTAGCCGAGAACCCTTCGCAGGAAGGATTTCGGCACCACAGGCCCTAAATAAATTTTCTATCTCGGCCCACACAATATTTGAGGGAGTAGGAATTTCAAAAATAGCTTTTAGTACTTTAAGTTGTTTGTTATTGAGTATCATGTCTTTCTTGAAACTTTATAGAAACTCAGTTTCTGAAAGCAAACTTAGTTTCTAGTTGCAACTCGGCGGTCAACCGTCAAAATTCGTCGTATTTTCAATCGTTCAGAATGGTAGGGTGTGGCAACGGGTTTATCGTTGCTCACCAATTACGGGTCTGAATGGTGGGCCAACAAAAGGACGTTTGCCCACCCTACAGGGCTTAAAATTTATATCTAACCTCCCCAAAGACAAACCGCCCCGCCCCCGGCAAATCATTGGGTACATTGACTATCCCACTGGTATCTGGGCTCGGTGAGGGATAACGTACATCTGCATCAAACACATTACGAATCCCAAAAGCAAAATTGGTATTGCCACCACGAATGTCTTTACGGCGTAGAACCAAATCCACCGTAGTATAACCATCCATTGCCGGGCGTGGGTCATTGATATCTCTAGCCCACTTATCAATCCAGCGAATTTGACTATCAAGGTACCAATAAGACCCGATGAGGTAATCCCCCCGCAAAAAAGCGAATTGCTTAGGGGCATTACTCAAAGCTCTATCGGTCGTATTATCCTTGGAATCTTGATAGCTATAAATGGTCAGGTCAACTGAAAAGTTAGACTTCGTTCCTCAGTCCAACCTACACGGGCTGGACTCTCGGTGCCAAGCCTCACCGGCTAAAGCCTTAATGCCATTAAGTTAAGCTCAAGTTACGGCGTTGGAGTCAAAATCTTCAGATTTGGCAACGCCGTCTTACCTTAGCCAATTTCGTCCAAATCTGAAGGTTTGGACTCCAACGCAACTTAACTTAATGGCATTGCGGCTAAAGCCTCTAGTCCAGCATGAGGTTACTCCTCCCCAAAGACCTGTTCTAACCGTGCTACCTCCAACACTCGTAAACTCCACTTTCATCCGGGCGCGGTCTTGAGGCGTTAAACCATCTCGTGGTAGTCCCTACAAGCAATGCCATTAAGTTAAGGTGCAATAATTCTTATTGCACTCCAGAGACTGTGAGTATACCATCGAACTCTCTGGAGCGCAATAAGGATTATTGCGCTTTTGGGATTGACTAGGACTGCCAGTCCTGACCTTCGTGCCACCAACAAATTCCTTAACTTAATAGCATGGCATGGCATGGCATTGCTTGGTAGGGACTACCGCACCTCTACCGCTGGTCCCGCTTCAATCAAGAGAGATAATCGGATGTAAAATACCAAGCTGTTTGACTTTAATTTCAATACCTTTATCAAAGGTGGCAAATGCCTCACTCTGTGAGATTTGCATACTGCCCGCAAGATGTAAAGCATCCGCAAAATCCATACCCTGTTCGTACCACTTTAATGCTAATAACACCACTTGCGGTTCTTCGGTAAATACCATTGGCAATGACAAGAGGTGGCGCAACCTTTCCAAAATCATTTCTTTGGGCAAGTTGTAAGTACGTTTGGATGCCAAAACCCAAACCAATTCCAGTAAGACGGTACGAGAAACCAAGCATTCATGGGTACGCAAAAATTCGCGTGCTATATCAGCTTGGTGGGGTTCATCCCGCAGGAGATAACGTGCCAACAGGTTGGTATCCAAGGTAATCATATATGGTGTGCCGCCTCTTCTTCAAGAGCTGCCCGCATCGCTTCCAAAGAGAGCGGTGGCCCTTGATAAATTGATGGCACACTAGCTTCCTCAAGTACGGAAGGTGGCAGGAAAGTGGGCGCCATTTGGCCAATCGGTTTTACCGCACGGATTTCGACAGCGGTGACTTTTGTCGCGGGCAAAGCTACCTGCTGTGACCGGCATTTTTCCAATAGAAAATTGGTGAAATCAATAACTTCTTGCTGCATTGCCGGTGGCAGGCCAGCAAGTTTCAGGTCTATGGTTGGCTGAATATTCACCTATTTATTCTCCTTCTATCTATTCAATGCCATTAAGTTAAGGTGCAATAATTCTTATTGCACTCCAGAGACTCTGAGTATACCATCGAACTCTCTGGAGCGCAATAAGGATTATTGCGCTTTTGGGATTGACTAGGACTGCCAGTCCTGACCTTCGTGCCACCAACAAATTCCTTAACTTAATGGCATTGAAGCTCAGGGTACGGTGTTAAGGAATTGCGTCCGTATAGTCTGTACGAACAAGGTAGCCTGTTCCACCACCCAGATGGCCTGTTCTGGTCCGATAGAATTGCCCGTATAGTCGCTAACTAAACGGATTTCTTCAGCTTGGTTAAAAGTCCGGCCCAATTCCACAGATACCCGTCCAGTCTTCACCAAACAGCGGCTGAAGGCGGCAATCAAGCCATTGTGCGTCTTGGCGGTGTGTGCTTCCGCAGGTGCGCCGGTAGCCATCAAGGCGGCACGGGCACCATCGAACATCGCATAGTAGGCGCGGTTGCAGGCACCCTCCAAGTCTCCTGCTTCCAGCAGTAACTTGGCTGAGATTGCTGCACGTTCGGCTTTGACTATCCAATCAGTGGCATTTATAGACGAATTCCCTCGCGTTTGATGTTTTGGAGGAGATAAGGATTGGAATAAGTTTCGGGGTGACTCCATTGCTCTTCCCACAAGGGGAAAGGCTGAATGCGAATCCCGGTTTCCAGCAGAATGTCGTATGCAATATCTGCCATCGCCAGTTTGGTGGTGAGAAATTCGCCTGCCGGTCCTGACAGCAAAATGGCTACATCGGCATCGCTATCCGCCTGGTGTGTCTGCCGCGCACGACTACCGAACAGAATCGCGCCGTTAAATTCGTATTGTGTCTTGATTCTATTGAGAAAATCACGCACAGCATGATTGGTATTAATGTCCACCATATTACTAACCCTAACTCAAATTATTTGTTTCCTGAACAGCATTCATGGTCCAATTATTTGTTCTGATGGCTCCACGCTCGCACCGAACTATAGTGATATTCACTTATTCTTGTACCCCCCCGCCCCCAGTACACGGGGGGAGTTACCCCCACCCGCGTGCGGGGGAGGGCTGGGGGGGTATAAGGATGAATGAATATTACTATAAAACAATACTGGACTCTCGGTGCCAAGCCTCACCGGCTAAAGCCTCTAGTCCAGCATGAGGTTACTCCTCGTCAAAGACCTGTTCCAACCGTGGTGCCTCCAACACTCGTAAACTCCACCGCTCTAATTGTTCCACTGTGGCTTGTTGCAACCGATGGCTGGCCCAGGCAGGTAATTCCCCAAAACGTCGGTGTAATTGACGTGACAACAGGTGGGATTCGCCTTGCTGGTGACCTTCTACTAGACCTTCGGTCCGGCCTTCGGCCCGACCTTCGGCCCGACCTGCGGTTTGACCTTCCCGCCAACCTATTTCCCGCATTTTACGCAGAAACGGGGTATCTATCAGCAAATCTTCGTCAGGGTATAACATTCCTTCAATCATAGTGGCTATTTTCTCCTCTTCAGCTAATGAAATTAAAATGGTTAATAACTGCTTACGTTTAGTGACATCCGCCACACTACGAAGTTTGGCCACCACACGAGGGAGAATCTCCGCGGGCTGGTCAATGCGTGTCAGACCCACCAAGGCCAGCAGTGGAATTTGGTCTAAGGCTAACAACTGTTCGGCGGGCAGTTGCCATAATCGTATCACACGATAACGCCATTCCAACGTCACTAGACCGGTGACAGGACAAAGACGTTGATGATGGCCCTCATCTTTGCTGCCTGCCCAGCGTCCTACATAAATCACCACGCTACAAAACGGGTGTTGGTAAGTTTGGTCCAGCCGGGTCAGATATTCCAGCATGCGGTTGGGGACTGGCACAGGACTGCGGCGGCCTTGAAATTCGATGTGTAAATGAACTTCGAGTTGATTGGTCAACGTGACTACACCGACGCGGTCGACAAACGTTTTCGGTTGCGCGGGCAATTCCACATTCAACTGGGCCACGCTTTGAATGGGACTCTCTAACAACCAAGTGGCAAACTCCAGAGTAAAATCGTCAAACAAACTCTTTAAGAAATCGTCAGTAGTGGTCATAACTAAATGCTTTCTGGTTAAGTCAAGACTAGAGGATAACTGGAAACCGCATGGTAGTCAAGGGTGTGGTAAAATCCATCGATTATGAATAGCGGGTAGTCCCTACTAACTAATGGAGGTGTTAACAGATAGCCAGGTTTCCTCTCGTTCCCACGCTCCGCGTGGGAATGCCGCGGTGACGCTCTGCGTCACGACACTTAGACTCACTAATGAAGTAGGTAGAATGACACAGGACCGCGGCGGCACTCCAGACCACTACGGGATGCCGAGCGTGGGAACGAGGTGAAGTTTCTTCTCGTTCCCACGCGCCCGCGTGGGAATGCCGCGGTGACGCTCCGCGTCACGACACTTAGACTCACTAATGAAGTAGATAGAATGGCACGGGACCGCGGCGGCACTCCAGACCACTACAGGATGCCGAGCGTCCTCATGGCATTCCCACGCTCCGCGGTTAGCGTTATACACAAATTTCTATGTATTTGATTTACAAAGACTTTAATAAGTGCGTCCAATTGAGGTCTTTCCTTATAAATCAATCTGTTACAGAGGTGCCGTGGGACTTGTGTATAACGCTGACCGCGGAGCGTGGGAACGAGGTGAATCAAACACATCAAAAGTGGCATCTAAACTGACTTCCATTTCGGGCAGTTGACTAAAGTCTAGGCTTTTCAGTGCATCGATGACGGCTTGTTCCGAATCATTTTCTGGTGCTCTCACTGTGACCAAACCGCATAGTATCAAGCCAGCACCGACTACGTTGAGAAAGGTTAATCGTTTCATCTAAATTCTTCTCATCATGCTACTGGTT
>DZAL01000281.1 GCA_022729575.1 Thiomargarita sp. | reverse complement strand
AGGTTAAAACCTGACCGGGGGATTCCTTAACTTAATGGCATTGAGGCTTTAGCCGCAATGCCATTAAGTTAAGCCGCGTTGGAGTCCAAACCTTCAGATTTGGACGAGATTGGCTAAGGTAAGACGGCGTTGCCAAAGCTGAAGCTTTGGACTCCAACGCCGTAACCTTAGCTTAACTTAATGGCATTGCGGCTAAAGCCTCTACTCCAACGTTTTTGACCGGCTAAAGCCTCTACTCCAACGTTTTTGACCGCCTGAAGCACCGGCTGGAGCCTCTACTCCAACGCTTTTAACCGGCTAAAGCCTCTAGTCCAGCGTTTCTAGTGCAACACCAGTGAATTTGAAAACTCTAAATCTCATAGAAAAATATATATCAAACATTATGACTTACCAATCAGATAAACCTCTGTTTACCGACCCCATTTCTCCTCAAGCGGGTGGCGACCTCTTTGCGGATTTTAAACCTTCTCAACAACACCGCGACCAAGATTTATTTGCTGAACCGGCTTCTGGCAAAATGGCCTTAACCGAGGACCAAGAGGTCTTGACGGAAGAGAAACAATCGGTGGCCACCATTAACTTTTCTCCTGACCAGTGGAAAATTCTCCTGGTTGATGATGAAGTCGATATTCATGAAATCACGGCCCTCGTCTTAGGCAATTATGTTTACCAAAATAAACCACTAAAATTAATTAGTGCTTATTCCGCTCAACAAGCCAAAGCTATGTTAGAACAACATCCTGAGATTGCAGTCATTTTTTTAGATGTGGTGATGGAATCTCATGATGCCGGTTTGCAATTAGTGCGCTACATTCGTGAAGAATTGAGAAACCGTTATGTTCGTATTATTTTGCGGACTGGTCAACCAGGTTATGCCCCGGAGGAAAAAATTATCATTGACTACGAAATCAATGATTACGCCAATAAAACTGAATTGAGCCGGCAAAAATTAATCACGCTCACCACCGCCAGCTTACGGTCTTATGCGGACCTGATGACCGTTGAATTATACCGGCAAAGTTTGGAAGAACAGGTTAAGCAACGTACTCAAGAATTACAAGAGAAAAATCGTGAACTCACTTTGCTTAATGACCAGTTGGTGTCTTTGAATCAAGATAAAAATGAATTTTTAGGCATTGCCGCGCATGATTTAAAAAATCCATTATCGGTGATTTTAGGCTGGGCGGAGGAGATTTATACCTCTTTTGATGACTGTGAAAAAGAAGAAATTATCGACTACGCTAACCAGATTCAACGCGCTGCTAAACAAATGTCCGGTTTGATTACTAACTTGTTAGATGTCAATGCCATTGAATCGGGAAAATTTAATATTGTACTTCAACCAGTGGATATTTTACCGATATTACAAAATTTGGTAAAACTTTACACGGAACAAGCACTATCGAAACAAATTAGCATTTCGGTTCAAATAACTGATTCCGAATATATTGCGTTGATAGACAAAAACACGACTCATCAGGTGTTGGATAATTTAATTTCTAATGCGGTCAAATATTCACCCTGCAATACCCATGTGAACATACGAATTAGCAGAGAGGAGAATGTGGTCTCTTGTGACATTCAAGACGAGGGACCGGGGTTGAATGCGGCGGATCAGCAAAAATTATTTGGCAAATTTACTCGTTTGACCCCCAAGCCTACGGGAGGGGAACATTCTACTGGACTGGGTTTATTCATCGTGAAAAAATTAGTCGAAGCCATGAAGGGAAGAGTGAGGTGTTACAGTGAATTAGGTAAGGGTACGGCCTTTACGGTTACTTTTCCGGTATCCTGAAATTAGAACTCACCTTACGCACCACCACCCCCAACCCCTCCTTGGTAAGGAGGGGAGTAGCTCCGCGTGGGAACGAGAAAAATCATACAGGTATAAGCGGATATTACTATAATTACCGTTAAACCATCACCGGACCCTGATAGTCCTTATTGGGATTTTCTAAATCCGGCTCTAGTTGCTGTTGCCGTAGCGTGGCACGTTTTTGTAACGCATCAGCTTTTACTGGAATAGTCAATTCTCCAAATAACACCTGCTTCAATAAACGAAAGCCAAATTTCATTAAAGCGACTTCATCGGTTTTCAATGGTTCAAACGTTGCGGCCTCGAGCTCATAGACTTCAGCAAATTTATCACTGAGGACAAAATTCCGCAACCGGTCAAGGTCATAACTGCCCATAAAAAAGAATTGGTAACTGCGTACACTAGGTTGTCCAATGCCAGGCCCCGCGGACCGTTTTTTCAACACCACTTGTCGCCATTCACGATTCATTTGGTCATACTCTTCTACCTCCTGCTCCCGGCGATAATCACGAATGGTTAAGGTCCGTGGTTCCAGATGACCTAAACAATGGTCTTCCTTGACTATAAAATACGCCTCTTCATCCGTTGGCGATAGTTGATGTTTCATTGACATTAAACCCAACGCATAATAACGACAAGCGGTGGGTCGATCCTCATAGATGCTACAACCGGCCGGCGTGACAAAAGGACAGGCTGTGCTATCTTCCAGAGTTTTTAATCGAACTCCCGGCATCCCTTGATTATCCATTTCAAAGGGTAAAGTGTATTGCGCCAAAAACTCCGAAGCGGTAATTTTAAATCGTTGTTTCAATCGTAAAATATCATAAGGAGTCAGTTGAATATCAATACACTGACAACATTGGTTGAAACAAGCAATACCCGTATGACATTGAAATTGAATCGTATCATCTAAAGATAATTTGACCGGTTGTACTGGACTATTACCAGGCGGAGGGGTTAAATCTGGAGAATCATTGTGCTCATTCATGGTTAGTACCTAAATTGAAGTAAAATAAGAAAATTATTTATTCATCTTACGTATAACCACCCCCAACCCCTCTCCTTGGCAAGGAGGGGGGGGATGCGCCAACTGAGTTGGCAGGAACCACTCCCTTAACAAGGAGGGGCTGGGGGTGGTTGAGTCAAAGTGAGTGGTATAAGGAAACCAATCATTTATTTGATAAATGGTTACTAAATGAGTAATGGGGGTCGCTTTGGCAAATTCAAGCAGTACGTGTTTATGAGCAGATAACTTCTTCTTGGCCGCTGATTATTTTTTTGCGTTAACCTTCCTAAATTTGCTATACTGATTTCAGTAGTTAAGATTAACTTATTGAATATTAATAATATTATGATAATCGACCGAAAACTCAAATTTGCGCTAATTGGCTGTGGGAGAATTTTTGAACGTCATCTACAAGCGGTACAAGCACACAGTGACCGTATTGAATTAATCGGCGTTTGCGATACTCAGCCGACCGCTTTACAAATGGCGGTGGCGAAAACCGGCGTGCCAGGATATTCTTCACTCACTCAACTGCTAAGTCAAACCGACACTGATATTGTGGTGTTATGTACTCCCAGCGGAATCCATTCTGAACAAACTATTCAATGTGCTCAAGCAGGGCGACATGTGATGACCGAAAAACCGATGGCGACTCGTTGGATTGATGGTAAACGAATGGTACAAGCCTGTGATCAGGCGGGGGTACAACTCTTTGTTATCAAACAAAATCGCCGCAATCCGTCTTTACAACTGCTACGTACCGCTATTCAAAAGAAACGGTTTGGCCGAATTTATTTAGTCAATCTCAACGTGTTTTGGACTCGTCCGCAAAGTTATTATGACCAAGCGGCTTGGCGCGGCACTTGGGAATTTGACGGCGGCGCGTTTATGAATCAAGCCAGTCATTATGTTGACCTACTCGACTGGTTAATTGGCCCAATTGAAAGTGTCCAAGCCTATACCGCTACGTTGGCTCGCCATATTGAAGTGGAAGATACCGGTGTGGCTAATATTCGCTGGCGCTCTGGTACCCTCGGCTCGGTCAATGTGACTATGTTGACTTATCCCAAAAATTTAGAAGGTTCTATCACTATTCTCGGTGAAACAGGTACGGTCAAAGTGGGTGGTGTTGCGGTCAATGATATTCAACATTGGGAATTTGCCGAATCTGACGAGGATGATGCGAAAATTCAAACCGCCAGTTATGCCACGACTTCAGTATACGGCTTAGGCCATCCTTTGTATTATGATAACATTATCAAAGTATTACGTGGCGAAGAGCCACCAGAAACCGATGGACGGGAAGGTTTACGTTCGTTAGAAATTTTGATTGCGATTTATCTATCAGCCCGTGATGGAAAAAGAGTATCATTGCCGTTGGAGTATTAGCCGGACTAGATTTGACAACTTTTCGAAAGTTGTCAAATCTTGACGGTTTTAGATTTGACAACTTTTCGAAAGTTGTCAAATCTTGACGGTTTTAGATTTGACAACTTTTCAAAAGTTGTCAAATCTTGACGGTTTGTATCTGCAACCAACTTTCCAATAATGCCAAATGCCACAACTTGCTACCTTGTAACGGCGTTAAATATTGTTCTGGGGCCGCCAGTAATTTATCCACATATTCACGTTGAAATAATTGTCGTTGCCGACATGCCGTTGAGGTTAACACATCGCGCATAAATTCCAAAAAAGGACCGCGAACATATTTCAACGCGGGTACCGGAAAATAACCCTTGGGACGGTCAATAACCGCCGCCGGTAATAGAGGACGAGCAATAGCTTTTAAGGGATATTTACCGTGCTCTCGCAATTTCAATGCCGGTGGCATGGTAGCGGCTAATTCAACTAACTGGTGGTCTAAAAACGGCACCCGTGCTTCTAATCCCCAGGCCATCGTCATGTTATCGACGCGCTTCACCGGGTCATCCACAATTAAAGTGGTCACATCTAAGCGTAATACCCGGTCTAAAAAAGTCTCCGCGCCCTCCTCTGCTAACAATTCCTCAATACGCTTCGAAGTATAATCTTCGCCGTGATAATCGGGATGCACCGTTTGCAAAAACTCCTCATGGGAGCGGTCAAAATAATAAGGACGGAATCGGTCCAAATGACTACCCGTAGCCGCGTGCATCAACGGATACCAAAAATATCCGGCAAAAACTTCATCCGCGCCTTGTCCACTTTGCACCACTTTAACGGCTTGCGACACTTGTTCCGCTAATAAATAAAACGCCACCGCATCTTGTCCCACCATTGGCTCTGACATGGCCGCAATGGCCTCCGGTAAACGGGTCAACACTTGGGCATTGGGAATGACATAACGCTGATGACGAGTGTGATAACGAGCCACTACTTGGTCGGAATATTCAAATTCACTACCACGCTCCTCTGGGGCATCTTCAAAACCTACAGAAAAGGTTAATAAATTCTCCGGCGGCGTGTGTTGGGCCAATAAAGCGACTAATAAACTGGAATCTAAGCCCCCGGACAACAGCACGCCTACTGGCACATCGGCGGCTAATCGATGACTTTCGGTCACTTGCTCCAATTTGGCCCGGGTCGCTTCCAACCATTCAGTTTCACTGGGCGGTTGCGCCGGCCGCTTCGCGGATAATTGCCAATAGCGACGCTGAGTTAACTGACCTTGAGCCGTCATGGTGAGAGTAGTCCCTGGCACCACTTTGCGAATACCTTGCAACAACGTATGAGGTGCCGGGACCACGGCATGGAGAGTAAGATGATGATGCAAGGCGACTTTATCCAATCGAGTATCCACTCCTCCCGCGGCTAATAATGCGGGCAGTGTGGAAGCGAAACGGATAAACTGTGGCGTGTGTTGAAAATACAATGGTTTAATGCCAAAACGGTCTCTGGCTAAAAATAATTGTTGACGCTGCTGATTCCAGAGCGCAAACGCAAACATGCCATGCAAATGAGTGACACAGTCTTCCCCCCATTGTGCATAGGCTTTTAAAATAACTTCGGTATCTCCTGCGGAAACAAACTGATGACCCTGATGAATCAATTGTTGCCGTAATTCACGATAATTATAAATAGTGCCATTGAACACGATGGCTAACCCCAATTGTTCATCTAACATGGGCTGATGAGCACGTTTCGACAGGTCAATCACGGCCAAGCGTCGATGGCCAAATCCCAATGGACCTTGAATATAATCCCCTGCCTCATCGGGCCCACGTCGAGTTAAGACCTGCATCATTTTGGAGAGGGTTTGACGGTCCGGCGAGAGACCATCTCCTCTTAATTCACCACAAATACCACACATCTTTGTTATATACCTCGGTTGATAGCAGATTTGACAACTTTTCGAAAGTTGTCAAATCTTGATCGTAGCAGATTTGACAACTTTTCGAAAGTTGTCAAATCTAAATCTTAACATTATTGCATTTCACTCATTCCCGAAACAATTATACGTCAGTTACACCTTGCATAAGGTGAAACACTAAAAAGATGTTGTACACAAGGTAGCAATATAGTAAAATTCTTATAGTTAACCATACATAAATATTATACACCTTATTTAGTTATTATGCGTAAAATGAGTTACTATAGTTGCCCATCAAATTCCCTCTTCTTGCCAAACCGGTTAGTGGTGGACCACGATAAACCCCTTGACCACTTGAATGGTATCAATTTAAAGGAGTCCCTCAATGGAAGAACTGTTTGAATTAAGAACTTGCTTAGAACAACAACGTTACACTGATGCCCTCATTCTGTTGGGAGAAATGGAAGAAATGAGTAAGGAAGACAAAATTC
>DZAL01000005.1 GCA_022729575.1 Thiomargarita sp. | reverse complement strand
GACAAGACAAGACAAGACAAGACAAGACAAGACAAGACAAGACAAGACAAGACAAGACAAGACAAGACAAGACAACCCCCATTATACTCTATCATGTAAATAGAGTGTCTGCAAACGCTTTGTTAATTTTCAAGGCGTCCCTCCTTTATGCTTCAAAATCAGCCCGTTGGCTGAAGTCTGCGCTTACTAAATTTTTATTAATATGGTTATTGTTGGGCAGTACGCTGGCATACGGCCAAGCTTTTCTATCGGCTGCACCCACCTGTCCGAATAGCAGCACGATTAATGAGACGTGCATCAACACCCCCGACCATCTGCTTTCCAATATCACCTTTGGGCCACAAGCCAATATCAAAGGGGGTAAATTGACCGGCACGATTATCAATCAAGGTTGGTTATCCAATATCACTATTCTTCCTGGGGCAACGGTCAGTGGTGGCACATTGACGGGCTATATTGAGAACCAAGGGACGGTGTCCAATATCACGTTCCGCGGTGCGATGCTGACGGGCGGGAAATTGGCAGGAACTATTATTAACAAAAGTGTCCTGAAAGATGTCACCATTCTCCCTGATACCATGGTGAAAGGTGGGCGATTGTTGGGAACGATTGTTAATCAGGGAACGTTACAAAATGTCTGGACTCCTTGTGCCGAGGTGGTAACGATTAAGGGAGGGACGATAGCGGGCAAGTTGACGAGTTATTACAAGTATCGTGCGCAGTTGGAGGAAACCACAGTAGCCGCGAATACCGTGTTGACTAATGTGAAGTTGGGGAATAATGTGAAAATGGACCCCTCGGTAATAGTGAAGGTGGATCCAACATTGGTGGAGAGTGGTGTTAATCAAATTCGGTATGCCAAGTCACGGAAAGAAACTACTCCCACAGTGGTTAGTGATAATACGGACCGCTTTATAACGGGTCGCTTGGGATTGACTGTGGTGGGTGCTACGGTGGAGACTTATGATGGTGATGGAAATTTGTTGTCAAAACAGGAAAAGGCCACGGATAAATTTGGTAGATATAATATTGGATTAGCTGAAGAGGATTCTCAGGCCGCCTATCTAAAGGTATATGATGGCACGATAGGCAATCAATCTTTCGAAGGGGTCATGGAAGGGTTGTGTTCTCAAACTGTGCCAAAAATTTGCCAAGTGACTTCTTATTCGGGTCTGATTTTGCGCCTGTCGTCTCTCTATTCAAATACTGATTCCTCAGCCAGACAACAAGCCGCCCAACAATTAGTGGGAGAAGTGATTGGTTTACGAGAAGACCCTTTTCTCGCCCAGTATCCTGATGTGAGTAAGGTCAATGTCCTTCTTTGGCAAAGTGTCATTGGGGATGGGGCAGGATTGGCTTTTATGTTGGATAGCCTAAGCAGTGATATGGTGGATGGCTATATAGATGAACCTGCCAATTATCCCTTTTTACTGGCTACCAAGCAACGAACCACCGTGACAGAAACGGTTGCGATTGATCAGACCAAGTTGCAACAACAACTCAGTGGTGCCCATCTCGCTACGCCTGGCACGTTAAAGGTAGTCTCGTTTGCCAATGATGGTGAAAGTCAGGTGGATAACGGGCAGAGTGTGGTAAGCCATGAGAATTACTTGAGTGGTTATGCGGCAGTTGCGGAATATCCAACGGGGGATCCTGAGGATCCTGTAGTGACAGATATTCTTTACTATGGTTTTAATCTTGGGAAGTGGAAAGGGTTGCTTAATGCGGAGACGACAACCCTGTTTCACGTCTTTTTGCAAGCACCTGGATTAGCCTTCTTACCCGACTCAGAAAAGTTGAAAATTGCTGAATTTATCGCCAGCAAAGATGAATTTGCGCAAGCGGTAGAGTTATACGAGGCGGAATTGCAACTTTCTGATGATGCCAGTCCTAAAACACGAGAATTTTTGCTTGCAACACTCGCAGATGAGGCAACCAATTTGACGCTATCTTCTTCTCAGCAACGGGGGACGAGAAGTTTATTATACAGTCAAATGATGGCTGACAGTGCCACTCAACCAACCATGCGTGGTCGCCTGTTACGGAGTGCCGAAGATACTATTTCAGTACGACCTAATGAGTCAGACAAGCAACGGTGGTTTACAGCCTTTGATGGTATGCAAATTGTTCCCCGTGACATTACAATACCAGGACTTTCTACTGGTGTCGCAGACCCGCTGGCCCTAGAATTTTATAGCAAGGTAAGTTTATGGTATGCTATCCAGAAGAAAGATGATTTCTTTAATCCAACTACTTCATGGATGTCGCACCTGTTTGACCCGTCTTTGATTTATCCCAAGGCTGGGTTTATTGATATTAAAACTCTCATGGGATTTACTGACTTAGAGTCTTTGGATTCTTCGGCAATTCGCACACGCATGAATATTGCTAATGTGGATCCTGAGTTAACAAAGAATGCTGGTGAAGTGGAGATGGTATTCTTCCGTAACAACCCTAATTCCTGGGTTGATGCACCTCAACTGATGAATATTGCCAGTGCTATTCAAGTTGGGTTGAAGGCCCTGGTGGGTGTTCAAGTTATCAAGCCAGTGGCCAAAGGTTTTGAGAAACTCAACGGTATAGGAAAGTCCTTGGAAAATACTTTGGAACTAGCAGGAAAAGTCAGACCCATATTAGAGGCATCTCTAGCCTTGGCTAAGTTGGTGTGTGACGCAGATTTCGTCAAAGACTTCAATATTCTCTTTGCCGACAAAGAAAGTGTTCTTGTCACAGACTGCAATCAACGGTTTGGTAATTTAGATCAGTTCCAAGAAACTGTTGGAGATATTCTCGCTTTTTTGCCTCAAGTTGCCCCTGGTTCTGACGCAGCAAAGGATAGAGAAAAGCGTGAAACGCTGTGGGCGTATTTTAAAAGCCAAGACTTCAGGAATGGTGACTTTAAAACAAAGTTTGTAAATTTGGCAAACATAGTTGTTATTCCCACAGACACCTTGCTTGCTTCTCTAATAGAAGTTTCTCTGGTTAGAATAGTAATTTCTCCCGCCCTGAAGACCATGAATAAGGGGCTTTTTTGTAATGGTGGCGACGAACTTAAGGAAAGCGACATAGCGGAAGCCATTTTACGCCATTATTTGCCTAAGATTTCGCGTACTCCTAGTACAGCAAGAGATAAAGACATTGTAGGTTGTGTCAAAGTAGCAATGTTGAAAGCCAAGATTGATGCTGGTTCCCTGCTACAATACTATCAAAATCTTCTTGGTTCCATCACTTCCCTGGCCAATTTGATTCACAATGTAAAGAACTTATACCAAAGTTTGGGTGGTATAAGTCCTGATGGGGTACTTGTCAACGCTTCTCAAATTGTCCATCTCATGCTTTTAGAGTTATGGAGAGCTGGTGTAGAAGAGGTTAACGCAAGTTTGCCTTCCGTGATTGGAGATGCCTTGGCCTCACTGACGCCTGCTAAAGTGGTTCAGATGATTTCTGCTGCGAATCAAGGTGGTGCAATGGTATGGGATTGGATAACCAAGCCCAATATAGTCATCGTGAAGATGAAACGGCTTGATACCCAAGGACAGATGCAATTTAGTCATTATGTTCCAAAGCTTGAGGCAGTGCGTTATCTTTCTGTGTCCGGCGAGTTTGGCAACTATATCTTAGGTACCTATGGGCTACCTGGATTACCTAAATACACGGATAACCAAGTATTATACCCCACTGGTAATGACGCCAAATCTTCTAACAATTTTTTAGTGATAAGTGGCTTCACTGCCAGTGTAGAAAATCACGCCGTGGTTAAGCCAGAGGATAAAGAACCTCTCAACGGGATTATTAGCCTTGGGCATTCCAGTGTAGATTGGCACAGTTATCGATATGGGTCTTTACCCGAGACGACACTACCCACTCTGGAAATGCCACCCACAAATCGTTCTGTGGACAATGCGTTTCTTGGCAAAGACTGCACTAACAGCGGTTATGTTAACTGGTTTGAGGACATTAACTACTGCAACTACTGGAAAGAGGTGCTTAGTAACAAATGGTTCGGCAATACGTACAACACTTACCAAATAGGAGGTGTGGATTCTGCTAACCCCATACTGTATCTCTTTTTAAAACAGAACCAGAGGGCGGATAACTACTATCTTGATAAGGACGGTAATCTGAATTATCTTGATTTCACCAAAATATATGGGAAGGGACTCCTGACCCATAAAACACCTGGCGTGTACCGTGATACCACTGTGTTTAAGGTTTGTTCCGCACCAGATAAGTGTGATGAGTATGACAACACGTTCAACATGTACGTGTTGCCGAACTACCTTGAACCTTTATTACAAGTGGGGGTGGCGACTGCAAATCTAAACAGTTCTCTCAAAGCACGGTCCAGAGTAGATGGCAGAATGCTTAAACTTCGTCTTTACCGACCTTGTCCTCAAGCATCCAATACTTATTGGGACACTGCAAAATTTTTTGAGGATCCGCCTTGTACCAAAATGCCTTTGAGTCCAGAGATGACTACCAAACGTTATCGTGGTCTTAAAGATATGCCGTTTTATGTGATGACCAAAACGACCATTGATGGACGAACTTATTGGAGAGGTCCTTATGAGAAACGCTTGGGGGATGAAGAATATGCCCTGGTAAGTTCTCCCTTATATTGGATGCCTCACACAACCCGAGTTTATGTGTATGATGCCATCATGGAAGCGTGGCAAAGAGAAGTCGGGAATAACATCAAAACTGTGTTTGATGAATATGATCGCTATCTTACTGGTAAGGTTGTCAGTGCTAATGGCGAAAATAAAAATGTTCAACCATTTATGGCTTTTAATTTGGATGAACTCAATTTGGCCTTGGTCAAAGTGTATGACAGCGTCAACGGTAAAGGGGTGGAGAAAGTTGGGGTCACTGTCGTCAAAGGAAATAGTCCGGAGGGGGAATCTTTCGCTTCTGGACAAACTAACCTTGAAGGAGTGGTTGAAATTTCACCACAGCAACGTCCACCAGATGGTCAATATACTGTTACTGTTTGCAAAAACAGCTATGCGTGTGTGTCAAAAACTGTCACCATAGATGCCCTTAATCAACCACCGGTGGAGTTTTACTTAACTCCTGAAGGAACGATAAAGGAATGCAACACAGTAGTAGAATCAGGTGATATAGAAGCAGAAACTCATATTATTGAGTTGGCAAAATCGGCGGGTACTTTACAGTTTGATTACGAGACCTACTCCGCAAAAGACCGTATAGCGGTAGAGTATGAAGGAAAGGTACTCTTTGACAGCGAATGTGTTGGCACCAATGGTTGGCAGTCAAAAGTGTTGAGTTACGAAGGGAATTCTACTCAAATTAAAGTCATCGTGTCACCCGCTTGTGCAGGTGATAGTGGTACAGAGTGGAATTTCAAGGTGGAGTGTCCCAGTTCGCCCCCGCCGTTGGCCCCTGATTTGTCCTCATCAACAGGACCCTAATGAGAGGTTCTCTTCGGAGAGGATTTAGGTGATGGTAGCCCTAAAATGTGAGTGATGAAAGTATCAGGACTGGCAGTCCTTCGAGGACTGCCAGTCCTTGCCCGTCCCTCCGATTTACTACCCTCCAAAATTTCAACATTGACTTTTTTTTCAAAAACATAGGAGATATTGTATGCCTGAAAAAACACCAAAAACGCGCAATCCCGGCGTATCAAACTCAGACCCGTCTGAGATACCAACGACTGACCAGCCTAAAGTACCCACCCCTGATGAACGCAACGCCATGAGGGTTTATTTACAACGTGCGGAAGTTCGGTTATCTACCATGCACCGAGTAGCTGGAATATTTTTAAATGGTGCCGGGTTATTGATTCTCTTCCCACTGTTGTTTAAAGATGTGGTCCAGAATATTATGATTATCCTGGCAACTAAAACCACCTTCACCATGGCGAGTGCCTACTACGTGTTTTTAGTAGTTCCCTTTGTAATATCCCTCGCTGTACCATTGCGTTCTTTATATCTGCTTCTTAAAGACCTGGTTGACTTTTATTTTGCTGGAAATTTTCCAGGATATAACAGTCCTACTCCGCGCTTTGTAGTACCAGCCAGCGTATTTCCTCCCGATGAAGCACCCTCATTCAAGGATGAAGTTTTAAAAATTCAGTATTCAGATGATGGTCATGGCCCCGGTTTGCGTCGATTTGTACTGCCATTTGATGAAGAAGCAATAGAATATTACGATACCGTAATAAAAAAATATTCAACGGAAATTATTCCTGAGACGAGAACAATGCAGTCTCTAGGAAAAAAAGGCGTTATTTCTTCATCTGCCGAACCAGAACAAGAAAATTCACTACAAGAAAAGAAACGTTTCAGCGCCATATTTGGCTTTGGTGGTGCTTATGACCGTAACTTGGTGGAAGAAGTTGCATTTACGGAGGTTATGCTGGCTAGACACGCCTCTAGTTTAAGAAGGTTGGTACTCAGATATGCTAAATCCCTATTGGTAGTAACCTGGACCATACTTGCCTCATTCTTTATTGTGGCATTGGTTCATGCCATAGAATATAAACTCCCAGAAGACAAACAACTCTCCTATTGGGCAATCGTGATTGGTCCCAATCTTACCATGAGTTTTGTAGCGGTGTTGTATATGGTTTGGGCATGGGTGACCTCCATCCTTGTTAAACGGCCTATCCAATGGATACTTGAAATGACACACCTCAAAGATTTTGGTATGGTAGGAACGAAAGATTTTAGCAACTTTACTGTAAAAGACGCACAACTAAAGAAATTTGAGGAAGAGGTTGAAAGGTGGGTTCAGGTAGCCATTGGAACAGCAATAGTTTTTCTCGGTTTTCATTTTTGGTTTTGGTTTGGACCTTGAACAAGTCAGGCTCTTTAAGTCTGTGTACATTCTTAGGCTTCTCCCCTCAACAGACCTGACAGGTCTTAAAGACCTGTCAGGTCTAATCTCCCCACCCTCTCCCCCAAACTCCCCATCATTCCTTATATGACTCAATCCTAAAAATTGACCCATGCGGATGCCAATGACGGGTTTTCACTTGGTAATATTTTCTATTTTCTGTTAAAATAGTAAATAAGGTATGGTGTAGGATGTGCAACACCTTTTGATTGCCCGCCCTCTCAACAGACCTGACAGGTCTTCCAGACCTGTCAGGTCTAGTCCCCTATTTCTCTCTCTCCTAGATATAGTCCTCGGTAGTTTCTCATTCTCTGGAAATGGCACCCTCGACCACAGATGCCATCCCTTCGAGAAGTGGCATCTGTAAACTGCGGCTGACTGGTAAAACTCTCCATTTTCGGTTAAAATAATAGAGAAGGTCAGTATCGGGGGTGTGAACGCCTGTTGGTTATTTGCCCTCTCAGTAGAGAGGCCTGACAGGTTTTGAAAAATTATCAGGTCTGGTTTCCGGGTTTTCGCCCTCGCCCACTTGACTTTGCTACCCAAGAATGAATACAACAGCTTAACGAAATCAACGGCTGGAATAATGCCAAACGTCTTGCCCGTTGTGGGTCGTTGTATTTGCCAAGTCGTGGTGCTATACTTATATTATCAGTCACCACCACTCTAACCAACCATGAACACACTCAAACTCTATTTAGAAACCTCCGTTTGGAACTTTTATTTTGCCGACGATGCGGCGGATAAACAGGTTGCTACTTGGCAATTTTTTGAACAAGTTAGGCAAAGTGTCTATGACATCTTTGTCTCAGATATGGTGTTTAAAGAAATAGCTAGAGCTTCTCAGAAAAAAGAGAATTGCTCTTGGGTCTGATTTCTGAATGCCAACCTAAAAACTAGAAATTAATGCAGCGGCACTACAGTTGGTTAACCAATATCTGGCACAAGGTGTACTTCCTGCTACCGCCGAAGCCGATGCTACACACGCGGCGGTGGCAACCGTCTATGAATTGGAAGCCCGCGTAGGGTGCGTCCTACGCACCATTTTCAAACGCTGGTCAAGTTCCTTAGCCAGGTAGAGTGGACCACGCAATTTATCGTGGTTTACCCTACACGATTTAAATTATGATTCATAATCTTCCAAAATATCGTCACTCTATTCATTAAACTGAATCATCGTTATGGAAAGCACCATCTCTTACTTAGAAACACTCGTCCGCGAAACTCACCGGCCCGAAGCCGAAGTAATGACCCTCGCATTTCAAACCGGCATTCGTACCCTCTGGCGCGAACATATACTGAGTCGCTACCTTCACCAAACGCTGTCACGCCAAGAAACCATTGAACTGGTTGGCATGGATTGGGTAGAATTAGCTGAACGTCAACAAGAAGCCATGCAGGAAGATTTAAAATGGGCCTTGGAAAACTAATCGCCGTGATTGATGCAGGCCCGTTGATTCATCTAGCTGAGATTGATGGATTAAGGGGGCCGTCCTACGCACCATTCTCAAACGCCGGTCAACTTCTCCAGAACTGGCGAAGTGGGCGGAATTGAGAAATGTGTGTGGGACGCACCCTACGAATAACACCCTAACACTCATTTAGTAAGTGTAGAGTGGGCAAATGTTTATCTGCTGACCCAAATTCTCAAGATGGTGGGCAACGATAAACCTGTTGTCCACCCCACTTGACTACTTGACTTGACACTTTCCAAAGAGTAGATTACAACATTCTCGCTAATGCACTTTATTCAAAATACCTAAAATTCTCCTTGCCCGCGGCAAGGCCGCCGGCATAATCCAATTCACCAGGGAGGAACTATGCAAATCACTTTGACACTTCCAGATGACTTAATTGGGCAATTGTTACAACAATCCCCTGACCCAGAAACCTTTGCGCGGGAAGCCATTGCTACTGCCATACAGCGGCAAAAACCAGTCGCCACGCCAGTACCTCTCTCCCGTTGGCGCAAACTAGCGTGTCGTCTCCGCGACCATCCTATCTCGCTAGGCGAATACGCCGGGCAAGCTAAACAGGACGGTCAGGAATTTCGGGAAAATTTTCAGTTCGGACCAGAGTAAACATGAAGTATCTATTAGATTCAAACACGGTCTCAGATTTATACGAGGATGCCACCGTGGCATCTCATGCTATCGTATCCCGCTTAGAACCATTGTCAGACACGGACGAGGTATATGTTTCCATCTTAACGGTATACGAGTTTGAATATCGTTTCGCCAAGGCCCCGACGACTCTGAAACCGCGAATCCGTGAACAAATTACCGCTATACGTCAAGACCTTGCACTCTTGCCCCTATCTGAAACGGGGGGCCGAAATATTTGGAGAGTTGAAGAACCATTTGCAAACGGTACGTGGTATGAAATCCGAAAATCTCAAAAAACATACCATTGACTTGATGCTGGCCGCTAATGCTATCGCCACGCCGGCGGTCCTCGTCAGTGCCGACCGGTGGTTTGCCGATTTGCAACGACTTAATACGAGGTTATGTACTGAGAATTGGAGTGTTATAGTAATACTCACCTACTGTTGTACTTTTCGAGGGATAACACCCCTTCGAGGGGTGTTATCCCTGCTGGCTGGCCAAACTCATTATGGGACAACTGGATAAGGATATTACTATAGATAGCGGGCATAGGGTGCGTCCCACGCACCTTTCTCAAACGCCGGTTAAATTCCCCAAACTTGGTGAAGCGGGCGGAATTGAGAAAGGTGCGGGGGACGCAGCCTACCTAATTCCATTCATTAATCTGAAACACTTGACCGCTGAGTAGCGTGGTGCTAGACTATTTAGTGGGGGTAGGGGCAACGATAAACCGGTTGTCCACCCGACACCGACTGACTTAAACCGTTCTACCAATTATTAACTATTTCCAAACCTCTTCTGAAATTTACTAAAACCTTTAGGAGACCTCTAATGCAAATCATCCCCTTTTCGGAATTTCAAACCAACTGTGCTACCATTCTGGAATCGTTAAGCCACTCTAATCAATCTATTTTGATAAACCAGCCTGGTCAATGGACCGTCAAAATGACCCCTCTCTCCTCCTTAGAACGTCCTGAGTGGTTAGGATGTATGTCTAAGACCGGAACAATTCTGGGTGACATTGTTTCGCCACTCGAAGAAGATGACCTGAGATGGGAGGTGTTGACCAAATGAAATATCTGCTAGATACTCATATTTGGCTATGGAGTTTATTAGAACCCCAGAAACTTCCACGGCGAATCCTTGAAGTTTTCCAAAATCTTCACCATGAACTCTTTATATCACCGATAACGATATGGGAGACGTTGATTTTGTCCGAGAAGCGAAAGATTCAACTGAACCCTTCGGCCTCCGAATGGATAACCGAAGCACTACAACGAAGTCCTGTACAAGAAGTGCCACTGTCTCATCTGATTGCTTTGAAAAACCGTGTCATTGAGTTACCTCATCAAGACCCGGCCGACCGTTTTATTGCGGCCACGGCCTGGGAATATGAGATGACTTTAATAACGATGGATGAACCTTTGAGAAATTGTTCTCAGATAAGAATCCTTTAGCTAGCGTAGGGGGCATCCACCTTTCTCAAACGCTGGTCAAGTTCCACAGAACTGGCGAAGCGGGCGGAATTGAGAGGCTATAAAAAATTTTTCACTTTCTACTTGACTACTCATTTTAACCCTAATATAATAATTAAAAGTGTCCGTCCTGGCCTTCTGAACTTATTAACCAGTTAACAATGTTGTCATTTTTGTAGCAGAAAAGCAACGTTATTTACTACAAAACTTGGGAAAATATCCGCTGGGTTTGGAGTAAGGCGGAACAGAACTGGTGTAGGTTGAAGTTCGCTACGTTCAGTCCAACCTACACGACTACATGACTGTAATGCAAATGTTCCATGGTGTGTCTTGCGTTACGCCTAATATTCACTCACTTATATTGATGTTCAAAAGGATAATATATGAAATTGTTTCCCAACGAAAAAATTAAGTTTCATGATAATCATGAGAAAGACCCAAGATTATCATCTGACGATGAGATCAACCGTAAATATCGCAAAGGTGAAGTCAGAATCGTGACTGAACAAGCCCGCTATCCGCTGCCGTCGATTGAAGGAATGATTAAAAGTGGCCAGTATAATTTGAATCCTGAATTTCAGAGACGGCACCGGTGGTATAATAAGAAGAAATCACAGTTGATTGAGTCGTTTATTATGAATGTGCCCATTCCACCCATCTTTCTTTATGAAGACAGTTATGCACACTATGAAGTGATGGATGGTCTGCAACGCTTGACGGCTATTTACGATTTTTACACCAATCAGCTAAAATTGGAAGGTTTGCAAGAGTGGCCGGAACTCAATGGTTGCCAATATTCTGAACTTCCCGAACAAATAAAATACGGTATTGACCGGCGTTATCTGTCATCTATCATTTTGCTGTACGAAACCAGTAAAAATGAAGCAGAAGCCAAAAAACTAAAGCGTTTAGTTTTTAAAAGAATTAATAGTGGTGGTGTGGAGTTAACTCCTCAGGAAAGCCGTCATGCCCTTTATAACGGTCCATTAAACCAACTGTGTCATCAATTGTCTCGTAACCGCTATTTATGTCGCCTGTGGCACATTCCAGAACCTACAGAGGATGAAACTAAGCATCCACCAAAGAAAAGGCCGCGGTTGCAGAAAAACAAGCTTTATCAGAGAATGGAAGACGTGGAGTTGGTATTGCGTTTTTTTGCTTACCGACAAAGACTAAATCATCCTTGGAACTCTTTAAAAGACTATCTGGATGATTTTCTCAATCATGGTAATCGCTTGCCGCCAGAAGTATTGAAGCAATTCGAGGGGTTGTTTAAGCAAACGATAGAATTGGTCTATCAGACTTTTGGAGAGAAGGCATTTCATCCACGACGCCAGACTAAGAATGGCAAGTGGGTGTGGCACCACCACCCTGCCAAGGCGGTGTATGACCCGCTGATGTATGTGTTTAGTCAACACCTGGGGAAAGCCAAGGAGATTCGTCAACACCGGCGACAATTTAAAGCCGGTCTTGAAAAACTTTATAAGGATGCGGAGAATCAGGAAATATTGCAGTGGAAAAAACGTCGTACTGCGGAAGATATGCAGGCTATGAACGCACTTTTTGAGAAGTTGGTAACCGACATTATAGGTAGTAAACAATGATGATAAAGTCGTGTTTAGAAACTTTTCAAGAACGGCTGGCTGAGTTGCGGTATTACCTGGAAGGAATTAAGCTGGCCTCGAAACTCTTAGAAGTGGGGACCGCAGAACTTGCCGGTTGTGAACCTTTGTTGAAATACCAACAACATACCTTACAACATCGCCTCAACAAAAGTCGCTTTGAATACAACAGTGTGATTGTCTCCCTGTATGGTTGTTTTGAACAATTTGTTGAGACCTTAATCGAATTTTATATAAGCGATCTCAATAAGATAGTTCCTAACTATGATGAATTGCCAAAGTCTATCACTAAAAACCATATAGAGTTGTCAATTGAACTGCTTAAAAATCTTGAGAAGATGCCAAAGTATCAAGATATTGTTACCGAAGCACAAATCATCACCAATCTCCATTCTTGTATTACTGTGACACGCAATTATCAGGTTAATAAGGAGGCATACAGTTATCACTTAGCTAATCTTCGGCATAACGAAGTTGAAAAATTATTCAATCGCGTTGGAGTAGAGAAGATTCCAAACAGAATGTTAGAATGTCCTGATTTCGTCAAATGTTTGCAAAATGAACAGCTTCCCTTAAAAGTAGGAGCCGCCTGGTCTATTCTTAATGAGTTAGTGACCCGCAGAAACCAAGTGGCACATGGTGGCGTATCTTCTGACCTCCTTTCGAGAGACGAGTTATTAAATTATCTCTCTTGGTTTGAAGAATATGGTAAGGCTTTGTACGAAGTGGTTTATAGTGAAGAATTAGGCTATGTAGTGAAGTATCAAGGCGGTATTGAACTGGGAAAGCCCATTAAAGTTTATCCACAGCTTAAGGTTGTTGGTATCTCAATCAAGAATATCCAAGTTAAAGTAGGAGACTTGCTGGTTGCCCAAACGGCTAATGAATTTCTTCCTTATCTAGCAGGAGAAATTGAGGAGATTCAAGAAAATGAAGTCAGTCATCCAGAAATAACTGCCAGTGACATATCCAGAGATATTGCTATGCGAATATCATTCAAGGCGAAAGAGAATCAAACGTTTTTTCTCATTCCTAAAAAGCCACTGAAAAACCAACATTCCTCTTCAGGAAAATAGTAAGTGTAGGGTGTGCAAGTGTTTATCTACCCACCTAACTGATCCAAATTCTCAAGGTGGTGGGCAACGATAAACCTATTGCCCACTCTACTTGACTCACCATCGAGAACTTTGCTAACATAGGCAAATTGGATTTAAAATAGATTGAAGATTGAAACCACCAAATATTTGAAAATTCAGAGGTACACCATGTTAATCGTGCCAACTGCCACTACCCCAAAGTTATTAACACGTCCGTCCCAGAATATTACAGACCATCATCTTACTTACGTGGATGAAATGGCATTATCTAATCTTTCCGGAGAAAGTCCTGAAATACTCCAGTTTTTTGCGGAACTTCACCGTAGTGAACAATTTACCGAAGCCACGGTGCTTAAACACTTTACGGGAATAACCCAAGATAAATAATCGGCGTGTCTCTCACTTCTGTTTTTCTCCGCAATGACCGTTAACATAACCAAAGCCTTAAAGGCGGCTCTACAAGCAGATAACTTGGACGAGCAGATTCTCTTGGAAAGTTTCCAGCAGTGGAAAGAAAGCCGAGATGAATATGGAAGTTATCTGTTTGGTAAAGATAGTGCCTATACAATACCTAAAATAGACGGCAAATCATATCGCTTGAGACACGTCCATCTCCCACCTTTAAGTACCCTAGAACAACTTGAGGTCTGGAATAAGCAATGGCAACGACGAGGCCGGAAAACGAGTGATAGAGTTTTAGTTTATGTGGAGGATGAGCAAGGTAACTACTTATTAATCTTTATCTTACCTGAACCTATGGCTCATGAAATTGCCAAAATGCAAACGCCGGCTCATCGGCAAATCATGGAAAGTTTTGCCTCGGTTGCAACCAAGTTTTTAGAAACGGGCCAGGTGATTGCGTAATTATAAATTCGCTTATACCAGCCAGGTAGGATGCGTCCTACGCACCATTCTCAAACGCTGGTCAAGTTCCTCAAAAATAGCGAAGCGGGCCTCGTTGAGAATGGTGCGTGGGACGCACCCTACTTATGCCAGGTGTTTACAACGACTGGATGTCCGCCACTGTTAACCCTGTGAGTTGTGCAATCGTGGCTATCTCTAATTGTCCCAGTTGCAACAAATTTTTAGCCAGCGATAACTGCATGTTTCTTTCGCCCTGTGCAATTCCCTTAACGATTCCTTGTGCTTCTCCCAGTGCCAGGGCCTCCTTATACTCCTTTCGTGTCAATTCCTCTAAGGCATATTCATCTTTCATCCGAGCGCGGTCGGTGGGTGTCAGGCCGTCTCGTTGAATCAAGTCAAAGACTTTTAACACCTGTGGCTGGTGATATTCCGACTCCTCCACTTGTTCATCTAAACTATCCTGAATGGCCCGTAACCATTCTTGATAGGCGGCCGGCAGGTCGGCACTCCAATGTTTGGGGGTTAAATACAGCACTCGGTGTTCAATTTCTCCCAAGGGCTTCTGGGTCACCAAATCAATCGGGTCAAAATTGATGGTGGCGACGGCTGACTCATGCGAATTGCCAGAAGTTAGCACCACCATCGTGAACACTCGTAAAGCGGGACCATAATCTTTGGTACTACTGACCTGCTCCAAAATCGCGGCACAATGATAGTGCATAAAACGGTGATAATGGTCGGCCAAATTCTGATGTTGAATATCGACTATCACCCGATTTTTCTTATCCTCCGCATACAAATCAAATCGAGAGTTGACATTGCCAATCGGTGGGTCAAAGGATTTCTCGGTTTCCACTTGGTCAATGTCTAATTGAATCCCGGTGAAATCTTTCACAAATTGGGTGAAAATTTCGACATCACCAAAAGCCTTTTTAAAAATCACCCCGTAGCACAAGGAAGCAACATATTTCATAATGAGTGACCTCGTTGTTAAAGCCGTTATACTCAGATTATCTCAAAATCTTATGACTCACCCCATTAAACCTCGACCCAAATTTTTTTCACCCACCACTTGACTATTCATTTTCACCCTAATATCATGTCCGAAGTATTAATTTTGGCATCTAAACTTATCCATAAAAATTATGCTAACTCCAAAATTCACTCTAATTATTGCAGTTATTGCCATAGTCATTTTTGTCGCTAACGAAACGGGAATATTTGAGGGTAATAATCCCGCAGAAAATACAATACAACAGTATAGCATAGAAACAAACGACTATCAACCAAAAAATACACTTTTACCTCCTTCTGAATCTATTCCTCTCCAAAACGAGTTAACCTCCCACTTGAGTCAAGCGGGCTGGACTCCTACTGCCGCTGAAACCGTTGTTGTACTCAATGCCGACTGGTTTCAAATTCTGCAACAAAACTCTCCACAACTCCTAGAAAAGCAACGCTATTTGTTACAAAATTTAGGAAAACATCCGCAATGGATGCCCTGGATTGAAAAACATCCTGAAACTGCCGCTCTTCTGGTTTTGGCAGACACTCCTGCCCAGTTGACCAAATCTCTTACTAATGACGACTGTTACAACGTTATCACGGGCCTGTTTGTGCAACATGCGGCCCGCGACGAAGCCATTGCCCTGGCCCAAGCCCTTGACACGAATAAACACTTGATTTGCCGACTCGCCCGACGCGGCCTCATTGGCAGTCAAGCCTTGTTTCTATTTCCACACAATAATCCCGGCGCCGCAGAATATGAACGTTGGTTAGCCGAAGTGTTAAATGACACTCTGGGTCAATCTGAGGAACAATTAAGTTCCCTCCTCAATTTCTTATTTGAACAAGGGGCCAACCTTCGTGGTCAAATGATTGAGAAGGAATCGTTTCGCTACACCTTTCGTCAAGAATTATGGCCCAAATTCATGCGCGTAGTCAATCACGGTCAGCAACCGTTTGAATTTTATGTCAATGACTCACACTTGTGGGATTTATTAGCGTTACCCCAGGGCGAAGCATTGCTAAACCAATGGGGCGTAAAAAGTGGCTTAGGTTATTCACCGGCGGATGTGCTATTTGGGAACGAGGCTTATCCAAAATCCTTGCATCCAGCTTTCATTGAAGCCGTGTTAAATGACGATGACAACACGCTAGTAGCCTTATTGGAATGGGGACGTGAACCCTTGTTTCAACAGTTATTCTTCCGCTTACCAGCCGACTTAACCCCAAAACTCTATGAAGGATTAGCCAACGCAGGGGCTAATTATCCGAGTGAGTTGGAATATTACGATTCTCTCAGTGATTCAGCCTTAAACGACGAATTAAATCCTAAGTCTGGCGGTCTTCTCAGCAACGTGCCTGGCTATGACACACTCAGTGTCATTGGCAAATTCGCCCAGGGTCGTCGAGTGACAGGAGGAGATTTAGCCTTTGCGACGGCTGATATGGGAGATTTAGCGGTGACGATTTTCACCTTTGGTGCTGCCACTGCCTTGACCAGTAGTGCCAAAACTGTCGCTAAATCAGCGGCCAAAGCGGCGGTAAAAAAGACGGCCCGACAGTTAATGGAGAAACAACTAGGAGAGAAGGTGGTCGAAAAAGCCTCGGAACAATCGCTTAACTCCTGGGTCAAACACGACTTATTTACCAAATTGCAACAATTTGCTAAAGCACACATCGTTGAACCACAAAACTTTAACATCACCCCGGTCACGCAATTTTTGTTTAAAAAAGCCAGTCCCATTTTGAATCGACAAAGTTTCAAAGCCGTGGGATTAGAACCACGATTATTTATGCGTCGTGATGCCACCGTGGTCATTCGTTTTCAGCAAAGTCATCTGAAAGACTCTCTCCAGTTAGTCAGTCAGTTTTTTGCCAACAGTGCTAATCAAGCCACGGGCGCGAAGTTGGAACAGTTGGGAGAAGAGGCGGAATCTATAGTCGTTACAGGATTCAAACCACCAGACCAGACCGCCTGGCAAAAAAATATATCGGCGTGGTGGTTGATGAATGCGAGTGGGATGGAGTAACATGGACTAGGTAGTGGGGGCTAAACCTGACAGGTCTTCAAGACCTGTCAGGTTTGATGATGAACAGTTGAAACCTGTTGACACAGCTTGACAAAGTTAAGTCCCAATTGCTAAACTGTAAAGATGACCAACCACCCAAACAGGAGTTAAATGACACTATGACCAAACCCTCGATTTATTTGGAAACCAGTTTTATTAGTTATTTGACCGCCAGACCCAGTCGAGATTTGATTGTGGCAGGACATCAAGTCTATGTAGGGTGGACAACAGGTTTATCGTTGCCCACCACTTTGAAGAATTGAATTAGAGGTCGGTGTGCAAATCACCCTACCTTAACTATCATTGTGATATACTCAGCTAACTTTAATTGACTCAGAAAAGTTCAAAAATGAAACCACTTATTTACCTGGACACCAGCATTATCAGCTACCTAACGGCACATCTAAGTCGAGACTTAATCATTGCGGCCCATCAACAAATAACCCAAGAATGGTGGATGACGGAGTCTGGCAGTTATGAACTTTATGTGTCAGAATTGGTTTGGGATGAAGTTCAAGAAGGTGACGCCAAGGAGGCTAGAAAACGCCTGGATTTGATTAGTCCATTCACCGTGTTACCACTCAATGAAGTGGCCGAAACGCTGGGCCAAACCTTCATTCAAAAACATGCCTTGCCGACCAAAGCTATCACGGATGCGCTTCATATAGCAATCGCAACAGTGCATGGCATGGATTACTTAATGACCTGGAATCTGAAACATAATGGTCAATCCTGTCATACAAAAATCGCTACGCCGAATTATCGAAGCGAATGGCTATAACATGCCAACTATCTGTACCCCTGAAGTACTTTTACGAGGAGAAAAATAATTATGATAGATGACCCCATCATAGCAGAATTGAGAAAGTTCCGAGAAGAGTATGCGGCTAAGTTTAATTATGACCTGGCAGCAATATGTCGTGATTTGAGAGAAAAAGAACAACGGCATGGACGTAAATTGGTGTCGTTGCCACCTAAACCGTATCTGCCACCCACTTTAGAAGTCGCGGACCAGGAGTTTGTCGTGGTGTCTTGACAGAAGAATTGAGTGAGAGGTCGGGGGGCCAAGAAACATTTGCACCCCTTACCTTGACTGAATGGACGGGGGACGTTAGGACTAGCAGTCCTTAAAGAACTGCCAGTCCTAAGAAACTGAACTTTTAGGAGGTTAACTATGTGGAATGACCCGATTGTCGAAGAAATTCGTCAAGCCAGTGATAAGCTGGCAGCCCAGTTTAATTACGATTTACGAGCTTTGTGGGAATACTATCGTGAACAACAGCGATTACAAAATCGCCCCGTGGTCTCTCGACCACCCCGGTATCGTAAGCCGTTGCCAACGTTAAATTCTTCAGTGCCAGAATTGGGAGGAGAATGAGTCTATATAGGGAGGGCAATAGGTTTCTCGTTGCCCACCAGAAAAAAATGTATCGGCATGGTGGTTGCTGAATGCCAGTGGGATGGAGTAACATGGACTAGGTAGTGGGGGCTAAACCTGACAGGTCTTCAAGACCTGTCAGGTTTGATGATGAACAGTTGAAACCTGTTGACACAGCTTGACAAAGTTAAGTCCCAATTGCTAAACTGTAAAGATGACCAACCACCCAAACAGGAGTTAAATGACACTATGACCAAACCCTCGATTTATTTGGAAACCAGTTTTATTAGTTATTTGACCGCCAGACCCAGTCGAGATTTGATTGTGGCAGGACATCAAGCCATTACAGCGGAATGGTGGGAGAACCGTCGTCACGAATTTGAACTATTCATTTCTCCGATTGTCCTTGAAGAAGTTGGCCGCGGCGACTCACTGGCAGCCGCACGAAGAATAGCCGTTTTATCAGAAATGGTGTCGCTTGATATATCCGCAGAGGCATATCATTTGGCAAATCGATTAATCCATACGGCGGCTATTCCAAAGGAAGCCTTTTCAGATGCCTTACATGTTGCTATTGCGGGTGTGAATGGTATCAACTACTTATTTACTTGGAACTGTAAACATTTGGCACATGCCAAAAAACGTGGAGACATAGAGAGGGTCTGTACTGACCACAATTATGTTTCTCCAATTATCTGTACCCCAGAAGAATTACTCGGAGGTGAATAATTATGTGGAAAGACCCTATTTTGGAAGAACTGTATGCGATTCGCCAAGAACTGGCTACTCAATTCAACTATGATGTGCGGGCGTTGGGGGAATATTGCAAGGCACGACAGCAATTACAAAATCGCCCCGTGATCTCTCGACCACCCCGGTATCGTAAGCCGTTGCCAACGTTAAATTCTCCAATGCCAGAATTGGGAGGAGAATGAGTCTATGTAAAGTGTGCAACAGGTTTTTCGTTGCCCACCAGAAAAAAATGTATCGACATGGTGGTTGATGAATGCGAGTGGGATGGAGTAACATGGACTAGGCGGTAGTGGGGGCTAAACCTGACAGGTGCTTTACGACCTGTCAGGTTTGAGAAATCATAACCGACTTGCTTCACTACCAACCAGGCGGAGGTACGGAATCAATTCGATACTCCATCACCAGAAAATTACTTTTAGGAGAAATTCATTTATGCACTCACGTATTTCTATTAATCCCAAGGTATGTCATGGCCAGGCTTGCATTAAAGGCACTCGCCTGCCGGTTCATCAAATCGTCAGAATGCTGGCCAATGGTGACCGTCTGGAAGACTTATTGGAAGAATATCCGTCCTTAGAACGTGCTGATATTTTGGCAGCACTTGACTATGCGGCTTCCCTGGCTGAAGAACAAATCGTGTTTCTTGAACCGATGAGTGTTCCCGCATGAAAATTTTAGTGGACGAAAATATTCCTTTGATGACCGTTAAGGCATTGCGTCAGTTAGGACATGAGGTGCTAGATATTCGTGGTACGGCAATAGAAGGTTCGGAAGATGAAACGCTTTGGCAAATTGCACAACGTGAGAAACGATTGCTAATTACCACGGATAAGGGCTTTACTCACCACCGTGAAGAGTCACATTACGGGATTCTGATTGTACGTTTGAAACGACCTAATCGGCATCAAATTCATCAAAAGGTCATGCACGGTATGACTCAGTTTACGGTTGATGAGTGGACTGGTTTATTAGTGGTAATGAGGGATGTAGTTCAGGGCGTGTGGCGAAAACTGGAATAGTATTTAGTAGTAAGTGTAGAGTGGACAACCTCTTTTTGTTGCCCACCATTTATCTTGTAAGCAGTGGGACTTGGTGGACCAACGAGAAACCACGTTGCCCACCTTCCCAAACTAACAACATAACGGAAAAACAATGAACCATAACAAATCCAAAAAACCTAAAAAGGTCTATCGTCTAGCGGTCTATGGACTGTCGGCCTCTGGTAAAACTTGTGTGCTGGCCGCCTTGGCTATGCCGCGTCACTCGCATCCATTGGGACATACCTGTACTTGGCGGCCCATTGAGGTGCCCGTTACCAAAGGTAAGAAAAACCAGCCCGATGAACATGCGGTAACTTTACAGCGCAATAAAGAGTGGATGGAACAAGCCACTCGGAATCTGTCTCAAGGAGATGTTCCGCCTCCGAATCCAACGGGCGAGGAACATTTCATGTTTGATTATGATTTCACCATCGCCACTCATCAGTCCTTCTGGATTGAATTGGTGGACTATTCAGGTGAATTGATTAATCCAACCCTCAGTAGTTCTGAAATTGCCCAAAATCTGCGGCACCGCTTTGCGGAAATGGATGGCATTTTAGTGCTTGCAGAAGCACCTTATCGGGATATGTTAGGTCATCACCAAGGGTCGCAAAAGACTCGGGATAGACAAGCGCATAAGGACTTGTATGATTTACGTCAGTCCTTCACCTTGTTACGCGGCGAAAAACAAGAAGGCGCGGCCTTGGATGTGCCCGTGGCGTTGCTGGTCAATAAGTGGGATAGATACAGTCAGATAGATTTCCACAGTCCTGCTGACGAACACCACAAGTTGGAAGATTTTCTCAATTCTAGTCCTTCGCCCCCGCATCGGGGACTCCGTGATGTGTTGCATTCTTCCGTGACCGAGGGCAATTTTAAGGAATTTCCGGTCAGTGCGTTAGGCCCCAGTCAATTTTTGCGACTGGAGAATGGCGAGGTGGTGGAACGTCCTCTGCAAACAGTGCCTCTACAGTCTTTTGGATTAGAAGATGCGTTTATTTGGATAGCCCAACGGCGCGATGCCATTGATTTGCAACGCTATCAGAACCTCGCCCTGAAGAATTTGAGACGCTGTAAACAAGAGGGTGCAGAATTATTAAACCGCTTCCCTGTCGGTTCCGAGGAAACTAAGCAGGTTAAAGCGGTCCTATGGCAATGTCAACGGACGGAAACTTTCCGTTGGATTGGGACTGGTGTTTTCATCGGGGTGATGTGGTTGGGAGTGGAAGCGACTATGGATTTTATTCAATATCGCCAGCACTCGGTGACCTCAACCAATCCACAGGCAAACGATGAATCACTGAAACGCGCCGAGGACTGGTTACTTAGTTATGTCAAAGCCCCTTATTTTCGGCATGTGGTGTCGTATCGAACCTTTTTAAGTCGGGACCAGTCTCAACAGATGTTGACCGAATTACAACTTCGTCGCGAAAAGGTCTTGTGGGAAATAATCACTAAAGCACAGGCCATCAGCTTACAGACTGCTATTGCCCCCGCTACGGAATACTTGCAATACTATCCTTATGGACCGCACGCTTTAGAGGCACGGGACCTCAAGTTACGTGGCGATTTTCAGCAGAAGCAACAGGAAAATGAAGCGGCTTTCCATGAGGTGGCTAGTCGTGTGCAAGAGAACATGCAAGACCCTGAGAAACTCAACCAACTTCTAACTGAATTACGCAAGTTACCTAAGCATTTTCATGCTGAAACGGAGGAATTGCGTAGCCAAAGAATTGCTTTGGAACAGCAATTGTCAACCCAAGTGGTACAAGTGGCCAAGCAACGGGATTGGCAACAGTTTGTTACAGGTTACCAGAACAATATGCAGTCTGGGAATTTCTTGGAAGCGGCCCAATCGCTGAATAATCGTCCAGCGGATGACCAGGTGACTCCGTTAAAGGAGACCTTCAGAACAACGGTGGTTCAGGGAATCGCGGAGAAAGTGACGCAAAATTTGAAAGATAACCGTTTGGATGAAGCCAATCAACTCCTCAAGAGTTATGCGCAGTTTCCGCCCGATTTACAATCTGGCGAAGGTCAAGCCAAAATGGCGGAGTTGCAACAGCAAATCCTTGGCAGACAAGACCAAGACTTGTATGAGGCGGCCAAAAAATACCTCGATGTGGAACATTTTGATAAGTATTTGCAATATGCGCCACTGAAAACCATGGAAAGTCAAGTGGCGGCTTACAAGAAGTATTTGGGTGAGATAGACCCAAATGCTACGGTTAACATCCAATTGGTATTTAACATTGACTGGGATATAAATGGTTCTGAAGTTCGTGTTTACGCTGGTTGGAATGATGATTTAGTCTTTAAGGATGAAAAAATTAGGGCTGATCGCAACTCGCACACGGGAAAGCTGTCCAGTGATTCTCGGTCCGCAAAACCTTCTGATAAGGTACTTATTAGTTTTATTATCGTTGATGTTGGCTGGTTTTCCAATGACGTTTACGAGGCTTCTGTAACCAAAGGGGTTTCTGAATTGATCTCTGGATACTCTGTGCCTCTTCTAAAGAGTGACAATGCTAAAAAAGCAGGTACAGTCTATCTAGGGCTTGACGGCTATCCCAGTCCACCAGAGTTACCTGAATGGCATGAGGTCAGATAAATGAGTAGAATCCAATTAGTTGCCGAAACTCCACGCGCAGACAAGTGGAACCATCGTTTTATCGTCTCCTCCACGGGCGACCTCTCAGAGAGTGAGGTTGCTAAAGTGGTGGCAGCGGCCCGTCGTAACCTGCAAGGAGAAGACTATCTGGCTGTCAGTGTGAAAACTGCACAATCGGTCTCCGGGCGCACGGGCGATGAAATTTTGGTGTTAACGGGAATTGAGGTTAACAAACTCTCTGGCACTCAACGTCAACAAATTATGGCGCAACTGGAACAACGGTTGGCTGAGTTGGCGGTGCTAGTGACAGAGAAGATTGATTGGGAACGGGCGGGGCAATCGCTTTTGGTAGAACGTGCGGAATTGGTGGAATGGGAAAAAGCTATTAGCGACTTGCTAAGAGTCAAAAAGGCTATACCGCCAGTTAAGAAACCGCCCGCCCGGAAGTGGCATCCCAGTCAATTAAAGTTGGCTGGAGGGGTTATTGGGATTTTGCTGGTGTTGGGACTGGGTATTTGGATAGGTAGCGGGCTGGGTTCGAAGAGTTCTGATTGTCAGACAACCACACCAGACACTCAGATGGCAATCGGAAGTTCGAGAGACTCTATCCTAGAACTTTGTTGTTATTCTCAGTGTTCGCAAACTCATGTAATCTGTCAAAATGACAATGAACAACCGCCAAGGACTATCACCCCAATAAATTCGGGTAAGGGGGAGTCTCCTAATCCAAGCAAAAAGAGCTTACCAACATCAAGACCGTCAAGTGACACAGAAGGGGCAGAAGGAAAACATCTGCAAGAAATGTTCACCAACCTCCGACAAAAAATTTCAGGTGTAGAGTGGTGCAAATCTGACATTGCTAGGTCACCCATAACCACAGGTGAAATGTCACTTGTATGTGAGATGCTGAAAAAGTTAAACCAGTTCGAGAAAGTGAACGATTTCATCGTTGATGTCCAAAAAATTTCAGTACCCTCAGATTGGTGCCAACAATTTGAGAATAAGAGAACAAATTTTTCTGCTGTTTTTAAAAAGAATAAAGCAGAGGAAGTGGTAAAACTTCTCCTAGATTTCATTCAACAACTTAACAAGGAGACATCATGTCTAAAAAACACAAAGTAATATGGGGGTTTTCCATGAGTATCGTAGCAATTATTTTAGTGGCGCAATTGTCGTCGCAAATGGACTGGTGGCCGTTTAAAAAAGAACTACCACCTAATCACTATGCGAAGTTTTTGACTCTCTTAAACTTAAAGGGAATGGAAGTTCCCGGTCTGGGTCCCAACAAAACGGAGACGGAGGAGGATTGTCCAGAACCGAGTCTCTCTACTGACAAACCTTCGCCACCTTTAACTGCAGAGTGTAGTGAATTGCGTGTACTACAGCCCAAGGATGATATAAAGCAGGCTGTAGCTGATTTACGGAGTACCAAACAAAAAGGAAATCTCTCGGTGTCACTCATGTTTGTGTCTTCTTCAGACTGTCGTGAGTCTTCTTCAGACCGTTGTTGGTTGGAAAAGGGTTTTACCGACTTTGCGGGTGTCAGTGGTTTGAGTGACATCGTGGCTAAACGAGACACCCTAAGAAAACTGTTTGACGCTTTCGTGGCCAACAGTTCCAATGCGCTGGATACTCCATGTAGTTTTGAGAGTGGCAAGCGTCCCTACTTGAGACTGGCCTGTCGAGTAGCAGAAGAAGCAAAAAAAAACAACGACTCTACCCCTGCAAGAACCAGAATGGAAGACTCTACCCTTTTTTAGCAAGAATGATGTGCTACGGGTCAAGTCCTTGTCAAAGGTGGTCGATGTAGCCAAGGAACTCAAGGTGATAGAGTCTAAGTTAGAGGCCACGGTGTTAGAGAAGCTGTGTCTGTTGACTAAAGAACAAGAAGTCATTCAAGCAGGCATCGACTATGAAATGAAGGAAGACAAAAAGGAAGACAAAGTAGATGATGCTGATGTTAAAAAGATGACCGAAGCAGTCCTGAAGTTTGTGGGCGAAGTCAAGACCATCGCCAAGTGCCCTTGAGAAACAACTCTCAATTCTCTAAACGCTGGGATCCAAATCTGAAGATTTGGACTCCAGTAACGAATAACGAGGTCATTTAAAATGGAACAACTCAAACAAAAAGGTCAAGATACCTTCATAGACGCTAAACAACTCACCATTTCTATGAAATGGACCACCGCCGTTGACTTTGATTTAGCTGCCGCTTATCAGACCAAAACCGGTCAACGGGGCCTAGTCTATTTTGCCGACTTAGGCCACTTAGATAACTTCCCTTACTTGTGCCTCAATAAAGATGAAGGAATCGGTGAGGAAGGCGGTGAGAATGAAGAAATTTTGCAGATTAGCCAGTTCGACGAGATGAAAGCGGTCTGGCTATTTTGCTGGGATTATGGGAAAGTACAAACTGGCCAAAGTGCCCGGTTTAAAGACAGCGATGTGCGTTTAACCCTTAGTAACGCAGCAGGCCAGCAAATTGCGATGAGTATTGATACGGGTGAAACGGGTAACGTCTGTTATCTAGCTTGTCTGGACAATAGTGGCCCGGGGGGAACGAAACTCATTAATATCAGTTTGGCAGGGACTTTGAAGGGCTTGAAAACGGTGGACCAGTTGCTGGCGTTGGTGAGGTATCAGGAACGGCATTCGTAGGGTGCGTCCCACGCACCCTTCTCAAACGCCAATCAACTTCCCCAGAATTGGTGAAACGGGCGGAGTTGAGAAAGGTGCGTGGGACGCACCCTACTCAGAGAAATTCAGACCGCTGGCAAGAACCAGACTGCTTGGTAAAGGAGGGTGTCGGCGTAATGCTTGATGAATGCAAATTGAAACAGGAAGAGTGCTCGAAATAGGAAGAGGAATGAATAACTAATTATGAACCAAACTCTTAAAAATATTCTCAAATGCTGTTTGGAACAACCACGAGAGATTACAGTCCAACGGATAGCTGAAGATTTACAAATCAGTTCTGCGACCGTGCAAAAATATTTTCGTCAGTTACAACAAACTGGCAGAGTGGCCCAATTTGGGCCAGATTCGGGTTCTTATCGATTGATGAATCCAAAGTTGTATTTCAATAATTTTTTGTTCGTTTATAAGAAACATCAATTAGTCGGTTATCTTAATTTTGAAGCGGGACAACTTGAGTTTGCTTACGATAACCATTATCTGGTGCAAACTGACACGATGCCGATTTCACCAGACCTCGACTTGACTGAAAAGCCTTTTCAAAGTGTCAAACTGTTCCCTACATTTGAACAACTGTTGCCCGAGGGCCAAGATAGAAAATTACTGGAAATCCTCGCCGGTTCAGCTAATGACTTTGATTTATTGCCCTGGTTACAACACCCCTACGGTGATTTGCAACTATCCAGAATACCTCTTAATGCCTCCCCCATTAACCAGGTTCCAACTGTCCGCTATACCAAAGTCAAAGAGGAGATTCTTGGTCAACATGTTTTTCCAAATATTTTGCCTCTCTCGTTGTCAATTGAGGAGAGTTTACTGTTCCCTACAATGTCAACCTTAGAAACTGTAGCGTCCCGGTTTACGCCTTCTGGATTATCTGGTTTTCAACATAAGTTATCAGTCGTAGTCGATTGGAATCAGCAAAACCTTTGTACTCCTCAAGACCAAGACGTTGCCTATTATTTTATCAAACCCTATCATCCTCAAAAAGCTGACTACCAGAGCGATTATTATTTCCCTCATTTGGCGATTAATGAACATCTGTTTATGACTTTTGCTAAAAATGAATTGGGTTTGGCAGTGCCCTATAATGGAATCGTGAAGAGGCCCGCCGATAAAGAATATCACTATGTGGTTAAACGTTTCGATAGGTATCAAGGACACAAATTTGCCCATGCCGAATTTGCTACGTTGATGGGTCAGGATAGTGAATCGAAGTATCAAACCACTTCGGAAAAACTCTTTCGGAGAATGAAAAATTGGTTGCCGGAGCCTACAGAACGGTTGCGGTTACTGCAATATTATTTTTACTCCATGCTGATTGTTCATGAGGACCTGCATACTAAAAATCTATCGGTGCTGACCGAAGAGAAACAACTGAGAATGGCGCCTTTATATGATATTGCCACCACCGCCATTTATCAAAATGTTTGTGGGTATGAAACGCATTTGCCAATTAACGGGAAACAAACTAAGATTCGGCCAGCAGATTTTGCTGTACTGATAGATATACTGGGAGTTAATCACTGGAATTTTGAGAAAGCCGCGTCCGCCATGCTATTCAGTTACACTCATAAGTTGCCCGAATATTTTGATAAAGTTCAAGAAGCGGTTCCCGAAGCGAGAATTTATAAAATCAGTCGTCGAGTCAATGGCGGTGTCGGTAGCAGAACAAGGTTAACTCCTAAATCAAGTTTGTCATTGGCAGAGGCTTTTAGAAAAAGTCATCAGCAACGAGTAGCACAACTTAAACAACTTGGTTGGTATAAGTATCTGGTAGTTCTGGTATAGGGGGAAACTCACAGATGCCATTCCTCAAGGGGATGGCAACGGTCTGGGCAAGAGTTGTCATCCACATTTTAGGTTCACTATGATCAATTATCTTGAAATCGTGCCCAGTGGTAGGACAATGCCGATGACGCAAAAGCCGTTGTTTTGAGGAGAAACTATTTCTTGTGAGTTTGCTGGTATTATAAAGTAACCGCCTGTAAGAGATTGCAGCGAGAGTAAGGTGCGTTTCATAGACTTTGGCAATATCCAAATTCTTACGATTTGGACGAAAGCGTGGTCAGCCCGCACCAGTGGAAATAACCGACTACCATTAAACTTTTGTAATTGGATTCCAACAGGAGAACCTCTATGATTCGCGTACCTACTCACCGGCCACCCACCCATCCCGGCGAAATGTTGTTAGAAGAATTTCTCATCCCCATGCAATTGAGTCAACGGGCTTTAGCTAAAACTCTTCAGGTGCCTTACCCCAAAATGAATGCCCTTATCAACGGTCAAACGCGAATGACTCCTCAATTGGCCTTACGCTTGGCCAAATTCTTGGAAATGTCAGCGAATTTCTGGCTGACTCTGCAAAGGCGTTGGGATTTATACTATGCCCAACAAGCCGAGGCGAAAACCTTGGAGAGTATTCCCTCTTATACTTTGAAGGTCCAAATCTGAAGATTTGGACGAAAGTTTAGCCAATTAAACTCGACTCTCAAGTTTTTGGTAACTCATTGAAAAGATTACCTCAGCCGGACCACTAAGTGGCGGAGTTCTCCCTCCCTCCCAGCGGGAGGGGGGAGAAATTTTACGAATCAAAGAGTTGCCTATCATTCTCCCCCCTCAGTCCCCCCGCTGGGAGAGGAAAACCAAAAAACTTGGGAGTCGAGTTAAACGAGATGAAAGCCGTCTGGCTATTTTGCTGGGATTACGGGAAGGTACAAACTGGCCAAAGTGCCCGATTTAAAGACCGCGATGTGCGTTTAACCCTCAGCAACGCGGCGGGCCAGCAAATTGCGATGAGCATTGATACGGGTGAAAAGGGTAACGTCTGTTATCTAGCTTGTCTGGACAATAGTGGTGCCTGGGGAACGAAACTCGTCAATACCTATTTAGCAGGGATCTTAAAGGGCTTGAAAACGGTTGACCAGTTGCTGGCGTTGGTGAGGTATCAGGAACGGCATTCGTAGAGTGGTAGGGTGCGTCCTACGCACCATTCTCAAACGCCGGTCAGCTTCTCCAGAAATGGCGAAGCGGGTGGAATTGAGAAAGGGGCGGGGGATGTACCCTACCTAATTCCATTCATTAATCTGAAACACTTGACCGTTGAGTAGCGTGGTGCTAAACTATCTAAGTGACTTCGTTTTAATCAATGAAGGTAACCAAAACCTTTGCCACTTTCAACGTTCACCAAAACTATCAGGAGAATCTTTATGGAAACTATCCAAATTCAACTACCCTCCTCTCTAGTCCAAACTTTACGTTTCTATCAACAGGAACTTCCCCAGATTTTCGAACTGGGATTGCGGTTATTTGAAACCCAGACTCACTTAGTCCCTGCACCGACAGAGGACAAATATTCTGATTCAAACGCCGCTATGGAAGTTTTGCACCAGGCAGGGGTGCGCGGACCTGATTTAGAGAGTATCGCCCGCTACTTAGCCACCCTTGAAGTGAAACAGCGGCAACCATTATTGGCAGGTGGTCCAGCGGCCAGTGACCTAATTATTGAGGAGAGGAACAGCCGTTTATGGAACCAACCTTAATATCGGTTGACTATTTTGATAGCAGTGCGCTAGTCAAACGCTACTTTCTGGAAAATGGTTCGGTGTGGGTACAACAACGAGGTGCTAACCCCACTCGTGTGATTATCACTGCTGACTTGAGTCGCGTGGAAGTTGCCGCGGCTTTTGCTAGTAAATGACGTGGCCATTTTATTACGGAACGCGAATATCAACAAGCCCGCGTTAATTTACTGGCGGATTGTACACAACAATATTTGTTGATTCCGATAGAACCAGGGCGTATAGAGGAAGCGATAGAATTAACCTCTCGTCGACGTTTGCGTGGTTATGATGCCGTGCATTTAGCCTGTACTTGGTGGGCCAATCGTTTGTTGTTGCAACATAATTTGTTACCGTTAGTCTTGGTGACGGCAGACCTTGAATTGCTACAAGCGGCACAGCAAGAAGGATTAGTCACCGAGAACCCCTTATCTCCAATTTCTGGCTACTGAAAAGAACTGGTGGTAACTGGTTAACCAGCCAGCGTAGAGTGCGACTTATTTACCAAATTGCAATAATTGGCTAAAGCACACATCGTTGAACCACAAAACTTTAACATCACCCCGGTCACGCAATTTTTGTTTAAAAAAGCGAATCCCGTTTTGAATCGACAAAGTTTCAAAGCCGTGGGATTAGAACCACGATTGTTTATACGTCGCGATGCCACCGTGGTCATTCGTTTTCAACGAAGTCATCTGAAAGACTCTCTCCAGTTAGTCAATCAGTTTTTTGCCAACAGTGCTAATCAAGCAACGGGGGCGAAGTTAGAACAGTTAGGAGAGGAGGCGGAATCTATGGTCGTTACAGGATTCAGACCACCAGACCAAACGGCTTGGCAAAAAAATGTATCGGCGTGGTGGTTGATGAATGCCAGTGGGATGGAGTAAAATGGACTAGGTAGTGGTGATGCTAAACCTGACAGGTCTCGAAGACCTGTCAGGTTTGATGACAAACAGTTGAAACCTGCTGACACATCTTGACAAAGTTAGGTCCCAATCGCTAAACTGTAAAGATGACTAACCACCCAAAAAGGAGTTAAACTACGCTATGACCAAACCCTCGGTCTATTTAGAAACCAGTTTCAAGTTATCTGACGGCCAGACCCAGTAGAGACTTGATTGTGGCAGGACATCAAATGATTACGACCGAATGGTGGGGAAACCGTCGTCACGAGTTTGAACTATTTATCTCTCCTGTGGTAGTTGATGAAGCTAAATTAGGTGACCCACAAGCGGCCGCGAAGAGATTAGCCGTGCTGGAAGGATTGAACACGTTGACGGTAACTAATGAAGTCATTCAGTTTGCCGCTAGGTTAATCAACGAGAAGGCAATTCCAGAAACTGAACTACGAGATGCTTATCATGTTTCCTGTGCCTGTATTCATGGGATGAACTATTTGTTAACTTGGAATTGTAAGCATCTAGCCAATGCACAACGTCGTGAGGAAATTCAACAACTGGCGGTCGCACAGGGTTACTTGTCCCCCGTCTTATGTACACCAGAAGAACTTTTAGGAGATTAATTATGTGGATTGACCCGATTGTCGAAGAAATTCGTATACACAGTGCCAAACTGGCGGCCCAATTTAACAATGATGTCTATGCTTTGGGTAAATATTATCAGGAACAACAACAATTACAAAATCGCCCCGTGGTCTCTCGACCACCCCGGTATCGTAATCCGTTGCCAACGTCAAACTCTCCAATACCAGAATTAGTAAAAGAGACTTAACCCGGAGCCGATGTGGAACTGGTGTAGGTTGGACCGAGCTATGTTGCGTCCAACTACCCCTGGCCTCAATACTGGAGTTCGCTTCGCTCATGCCAACCTACACGGGCTACACGGGCTGATTTTAGTTTTCAATCTGAAAAAACCTCAATGGTGATAAAAATGAATCATGATGCCAACAATTACGCCGCAAGGCATTTTCGACTTAATCAAGGGGTGGCCGCGAACGGACCAGCAGTGGTTGAAAGAACAACTCAGTGGCCTGCTTCGCGAGGATATTTTACCCCCTTGTGCTACCTCAAAAATCATAGAAGAAGCCATCGAATTATACCTGGAGGATAAGTGTAGTTTGGGACGTGCCGCAGAGTTAGCGGGGGTTACGCGATGGGAGATAATGGAAGAATTATCGGCGCGAGGAGTACCCACCAATGGTGGGCATGAATTTGCTGCACCAGAAATAGAAACTATGTTGCAGGTGATGGAGAAACGTTATGGCCCTCGTGACGGATACTAACATACTTAGTTTCCTAGCTGCTGCTGAGGCTTTAGCCGAGTTGCCCAAACTTTTTCAAGGAGAGACTTTCTACCTACCACCCGCGGTTGAACAAGAATTGAGACCAGGATTAGTTTACGGGAAGAAGCATATTGAACGGGTTTTTCAGGCGGTGCCGACCAATTCTTTTCAAGTGTTAGAGTTAACCGAAATGGAACGTGTCTGGGTGGCTACTTTGCCTGCCACATTACATGCGGGCGAACGAGAGGGCATTATACTTTGTCAAGTTCGCCAATATTTATTTTTGAGTAACGATAGACGGGCAATACGCTATTGTCAGGCGAATGGGATTCAAGCTATCAGCTTGGAAATTTGGCTTCGTCTGTTATGGACACGACAGATTATTTCCGCATCGCAAGTTAGAGGACTCATTGAATTAATGGCCAAAGTTGAGAATCTAACTTTAAGTGAAAGGCAACTGATGATTATTTTTGCGCCTCGTTCCAGTTGACACCTTATAGTCAGCGTAGGTACGTCTTACGCATCGTTCTCAAACGCCGGTCAAGACCGCACGTAGCCCGCGTAGGTTGGAGTGAACATAGCGAACTCCAACATTGAGGCCAGAGGTTGTTGGACGCAGCATAGCTCACTCCAACCTACGCGGGCTTTTATGGGAAGATTGGGAGAGTTAGGTAGAGTGGGCAAATGTCTTTTTATTTCCACACCGTGTTCAGGCTATTTGGTGAGCAACGGTAAGGTGCCTGGTCCACCCTATTAGGCTATGGAAAATTTTTTTCACTTTCTACTTGACTCTTCATTTTAACCTAAATTATGATGTGAACGGTTAGGTAGGGGTAGCAAACGTCTTTTGGTTTGCCCACCGTTCAAGCCATTTGGTGGGCAACGGTAAGCTGCCTGGTCCACCCTACCTGGCTGTAATTGGTTTGTTGGACTTTACTATGCTTTGTCCAACAAACTACCACCTAACTAGAGGAGAACACCTATGATGACACATACCGCTGCCTTTCAACAAGTGGCGGCTCAACTCCAAGTCTTCAAGGAGATTGAACGAAAAGAACAATTTTTATTTATCCTCGGCGCCTTGGTCGCTAGATTAATCAGTTTGCACAAAGCTGCTGAAATGATGGAACTGGACCCTGACTTCTTGCTTAGTCTGCTAGACTTAATGGGCATCGAGTTTTCTTATTTAGCAGAAGAAGATATTGAATTGGAGAGACATTGGTAGCTATGCAGACTATCGTTTTCAATACGTCTCCCCTGATTTTCCTATCACGCCTGGGATGCTTAAAGAACTTTGTGCAGTCTCAAGACTCTCATTTGTATCTTCCTGAAGCGGTGGCAACTGAAATTCAAGCTAAGTCAGACCAAGCTAGTTTTGAAATAACTCAGCTAATAGACTCTCGTTTATTACAAGTCAAAGGTATCAGTTTGAGGGGTTTGGCCAACTACTTAAACCAACGTCTAGGCAAAGGAGAAGCCGAAGCGATGGTGTTAGGAATAGAATTACAAACTGATTACCTTATCCTAGATGATGCAGCCGCCCGAAGGGAAGCATTACATTTGGGTTTAACTGTCAAAGGTACCTTGGCTATTTTAAAAACGATGGCTAACCTAGCGTTGGTCAATAAAGAGACATTGTATCAACAGTTGCTTCAAGTGAATTTTAGAGTTAAGCGGAAGATTTTTGATGACATTTTCCGTGATTAAACGGTCAATGACAGGAGTTGCAAGGACCTGAGTCAAGAGGCTAACTTACTGGTAAGGGCCACTCGGGCGGTGGACCTGGCGAACCACCGGTATTGAAGTTGAAATACGATGGTTACGTTAGCTTTTGCCATTGCTGAATCTTTTATGCACCTTACCTGCGACGTGCTAAAAAAAGGGCTTGACAGCATTAGGTAAGTGTACTAGCCTTATACATGTATCATGGCAAAATATAGTAGATAGGTATTTATTTGAAGTTAGCCCGTAACTTTAATTAGCCTATTGCTTTGCTTTTGTCGAACTATTGATAACGTGGTATCATTCTAATTCGGAGGTATTTATGAAGTTGTTACGTGGTTTTGTCCTCACCATGATTATGCTATTTGTGGCCATCTACTGGTGGCATAGCTACTTTGATACGCCAGATGCCAGCACAATGACAAAGGAAACAACGGCACAGAAAGGGGCTACCAATCAACGTGCAGTACCAGTGAATACAAATAACACTAGCGTTGTCCCAACTGATAAGGTAAGTTCAGCGCAACCAGTGGAAATGCCTCAACCACCAGCATGTCCGTTCTCGACAGAAACTGTGCGAGATATAATAAAGGCCATCGACCAGGCAAGTGACAGCGTTAGTGTCTTTTCACACTATGGTTCTGTTTATATGGCAGGGTTTGAATCAAGAACACAAGCAGAGAATATTCTTGGTCATCCAAACTGTCAGCAGTATAGTACTGATATACAACGGGCACTGAACGTTTACAACCAACGCTTAGAGTTTGCTAAGACAAGAAGTGAGCGCGAAGGAAAAGAACTTCGTGAAACTACTATAAGATTAATGAATACGCTGAGTCATTTTGGAAATGAGTGACCTGTTCTTATATCCCTGCGTAGCTCGCGTAGGGTGCGTCCCACGCACCATTCTCAAACGCGGGTCAAGTTCTCCAGCTAGGTAGAGCCTGCGTAGGTTGGACTGAGCGTAGCGAAGTCCAACAACCATTGGCATCAATGTTGGAGTTCGCTTCGCTCACTCCAACCTACACGACGGGCTACACGGGCTTTGGCTATCGTTCCCCAGACGGGACGGTGGTGGTCAATGGGGAGGCGATTGAGGTGGAGATTATGGAGTGAGTTTAACGGTACTCCCTCTCACTTAAACCTGACAGGTCTATTAGACCTGTCAGGTTTGACCACTGGGTTAGCCATGGCCATTTCAACTCCAATCCTGCGAACTAGAGAAACTAAGAAGATGAAACTACCCACCGTCTATCTTGACACCACCATCCCCAGTTATCGGTTTGACGAGCGTGAGGAACTAAAAACGTTGGTTCAGATTACAAAGCCAGCGTAGGGTGCGTCCCACGCACCATTCTCAAACGCGGGTCAAGTTCTCCAGCTAGGTAGAGCCTGCGTAGGTTGGACTGAGCGTAGCGAAGTCCAACAACCATTGGCATCAATGTTGGAGTTCGCTTCGCTCACTCCAACCTACGCGGGCTCAGAAGAGTGTAATGATTGGATAGACCTTGGTTGATTCATGGTCTTCTACCATTCGTTGTGATAGACTACCTTTTCAAATTTCTACCGGTTATGACAAGGCAAAATAATATGACTCATTTACTACAATTAGAAGTACCTGACCACCTCTATCAATCTCTCCATAAAATGGCCACCCATACCGAACAAACGACGGAAGCGGTGGCGGTGGAATGTTTGATGAATATACTCGCCCAACCGGATCCCTTGGAAGAATTTATTGGCGCCTTTCCGGGGACCGTTTCCGATTGGGCCGAGGAACATGATAAGTATCTTGGGTTAGCGCAGATGAAAAATTTGCCCGTGAAGAGAGAACTGAACTAAATGGCCGACCTTTTCATAGACACTTCAGGCTGGTGGAGTTAGTTGATCCGAAATTACCTTATCATTCCCTGGCTGCCAAAATTTACTATCAAACTCGACAACGTAAAAAGAAAATCGTCACCACCAACTATGTCATTACGGAAGTGGTGGCACTGTTAACCAGTCCTCTGCGTTTCCCCAGACCGCGAATTATCCAATTTGTTGAAGGTTTGAAAACTTCCATGTTAGTGAAAATTGTGTATATAGATGCGACTCTGGATGACCAAGCCTGGCAATTACTGACCAAACGCGCAGATAAAAATTGGAGTCTGGTGGATTGTGCAAGTTTTGTAGTGATGCGTCACCATAGTTTGACCGAATCCTTGACTACTGACCATCACTTTGAACAAGCTGGTTTTATTCGGTTGTTGAAATGAGGTGTGATAATTTTTGTTACGTCCCGGCTGAGATAGCCCGCATAGGTTGGACCGAGCTATGCTGCGTCCAATAACCCCTGGCCTCAATGTTGGAGTTCGCTTCGCTCACTCCAACCTACGCGGGCTTTGGCTATCGTTCCCCAGACGGGACGGTGGTGGTCAATGGGGAGCCGATTGAGGTGGAGATTATGGAGTGAGTTTAACGGTACTCCCCCTCACTTAAACCTGACAGGTCTATTAGACCTGTCAGGTTTGACCACTGGGTTAGCCATGGCCATTTCAACTCCAATCCTGCGAACTAGAGAAACTAAGAAGATGAAACTACCCACCGTCTATCTTGACACCACCATCCCCAGTTATCGGTTTGACGAGCGTGAGGAACTAAAAACGTTGGTTCAGATTACAAAGCAATGGTGGGAAGAAGAACGACAACAGTTTGAAGTGTACGTTTCGGAAGAAACTCTACTCGGACTCAACAATTCCCGGTTGGGGTTATTCGTTCCTGAAATCGTCACCCCGTTACAATTGTTTAAGGAGAGAAACTCATGATATTTGATTTGTTGTTGGCCGAAAAGTATCGCGTTCAACAAGAACTGGCCTGTGAGGGTGGAGAGGATATAAAGCAATATCTGGAATATATTCATCACCGGGCCCTGGCGATTCAAAAACAATCCGGCTTATCCTTCAATTATGCTGTTCCAGAAGGTTTCGTACCACCCATAATACAGCCCTTCACGTTGGAAACTCCCCCTGGGAACTCGAGAGGTGTCATCTAGTCAAGTAGGGTGGGTAAGTGTGTTTTTGCCTACCTGAACATTTCAATCTGCTGGGCCACGATAAACCTGTTGCTCATCCTACTTGACTCACCCTCGATAATTTTGCTAATTTAAGCCAATTAGATTTAAAATGGATTTAAGATTGAAACCACCAGACATTTGAAAATTCAGAGGTACACCATGTTAACCGTGCAAACTGCCACTACCCCAAAGTTATTAATACGTCCATCCCAGAATATCAAAGACACTCAGCTTGCTTGTGCAGACGAAATCGCATTATCTAATTTCTCAGGAGAAAGTCCTGAAACACTTCAGTTTTTTGCGGAACTTCATCGCAGTGAACAATTTACTGAAACAGCGGTGCTGAAACACTTTGCGGGAATGACCCAACATAAATAATCGGCGTGTTTCTCACTTCTTTTTTTATCCTCGTCAATGACCGTTAACATAACCAAAGCCTTAAGAGCAACCCTACAAGCAGATAATTTGGACGAGAAAATTCTTCTGGAAAGTTTCCAACACTGGAAAAAGAATCGAGATGAAGATGGAAGTTATCTATTTGGTAAAGATGGTGCCTATATGATGCCTAAAATAGATGGCAAATCATATCGTTTGAGACACGTTCATCTTCCGCCTTTAAGTATCCCAGGACAACTTGAGGTCTGGAATAAACAATGGCAACGACGAGGTAGGAAAACGAGTGATAGAGTTTTGGTTTATGTGGAGAATGGGCGAGATGACTATTTGTGAATTTTTATCTTACCTGAACCGAGGGCCCACGAAATTGCTAACCTGCCAACACCGGCACATCGACAAATTATGGAAAGTTTCGCCTCAGTTGCCGCAAAATTTTTGGAAACGGGCCAGGTTATTATCTGATGACTTTAATAACGATGAATGAACATTTAAGAAATTGTTCTCAGATAAGAATCCTTTAGCCTGCGTAGCGTCCCAGGCACTATTATCAGGCGCCAGTCAAATTCTCCAGAATTGGTGAAACGGGCAGAGTTGAGAAAGGTGCGTGGGACGCACCCTACAAAGCTATTAATCCCAACTATTTATCACTTATGGTTATTTCCTATTGTGGTGGTAGTCAAGAGGGTATTGCGTTTTAATCGCATGAAGTAAACTAATGCTTTGGACCAGCCCGTTAAATCCAACTAAGATAGTTAGAATGTTGAAATTGGCCTATACTTGGGTATTTGGGAAAAAAGATTGGACTATGTGAGAGGTGGAATTGGGTGGGCCACAATAAACTGCATGGCCCACTCCACTTGACTCACCTTCAAAAACTTTGCTAACATTCACTAACCTATTGGATTTGAAATAGGTTTAAAATTTAAGCAACTATAGTATATAAGTACTGAAGCAGAAATTCTGCGGTATTTTCCCTCACCCCCGACCCCTCTCCCAGAGGGAGAGGGGCGAAAGAAAATACGAGAAAATTTCTGCTTCAGTACTCAGGATGTACTCTACGCCGACTTTAAAAAACCGCATACCTGAATATTTCTTATCTACTGATTAAACCGAACTACTTTTATGGAAAGCACCGTCTCTTACTTAGAAAAACTCGTCCGTGAAACTCACCGGCCCGAAGCTGAAGTGATGACCCTCGCGTTTCAAGCAGGTGTTCGTGCCCTCTGGCGAGAACATATACTGAGTCGCTACCTTCACCAAACGCTGTCACGCCAAGAAACCATTGAACTGGTTGGAATGGATTGGGTGGAATTAGCTGAACGTCAACAAGAAGCCATGCAGGAAGATTTGACCTGAGCCTTGGAAAACTAACCGTAGTGACTGATGCAGGTCCGTTAATTCATCTAGCTGAGATTGATGGATTAAGCCTGCTGACTATTTTTGAAACGTTGCACTTACCCAAGGCGGTGTGGCTAGAAACCGTGGTTAAACAACGTGTGTCTGCTGACGACCTGTCAAGATTGGGCAATCTTCAAACACATATCTTACTTCAGGCCGAAGTGACTCAATTTTGCCAACGACATTCTTTGACCAACTTACATACAGGCGAAACTGAATGTTTCTACCTCTGTTCCTGGTTAAAAGTTTCAACCTTGTTGACTGATGATTTAGCCAGCGTAGGGTGCGTCCCACGCACCATTCTCAACCGCCGGTCAAATTCTCCAGAATTGGTGAAACGGGCAGAATTGAAAAAGGTGCGTGGGACGCATCCTACTTGTTATGCGTGTTACCGACCCTACCTCCGCCAAATAGTCCCCATTATTTTGCCAGTTACCCTCCGTTGCATTTCTCAAATTGTGGTGTTATACTTGATAGTTGTCACGACCACTGTCACTTTACTATGAAAAAACTGAAACTTTACCTAGAAACTTCGGTTTGGAATTTCTATTATGCCGAGGAGGCGCCCGAAAAACCGGCCATCACTCGCCAATTTTTTCACTCATTACCAACCAGCCCGTTTAGAATTTATGCTTCTGACGTAGTGATTGACGAAATCAACCGTGCCGCACTCGATAAAAGAAATCAATTGCTTCAACTCATAGACATTTATCAACCCACCATGCTGATAATGAACCCAGCGGCTGACGAGTTAGTCAATTCTTATTTAGCACATCAAGTCCTGCCAGCTAAATCTCTTTACGATGCACGACACATTGCGATGGTTACCGTTTATGAATTGGAGGTGATTGTCAGTTGGAATTTGCGGCACCTTGCCAATCTGAATCGTCAGCAAAAAGTCCAAACCGTCAATTTACAAAATGGCTATACGAAGCCATTACACATGATAACTCCAATGGAGGTGATTAATTTATGATCGATAATTCCTTGATAGATGCGTCTTTATCAGAAGTTTGGGAATGGCATGAAAAATTACGTTTAGACTGTGAAGGGATGTCTGTAGCAGAAGAACTGACTTACCTACATCAGGAAGCCGAAAACACTTTGCGAAGTTACGGTTTGAAACTGGTGCCGCTTGGAGATGGGCAATCAAAATTGCAAAGAATAGAGTCTTCCTCATTAAATCCATAACCGTTGGGTCATGGCCAAGGTCACGATTAATGATGGGCCGCCGGGGGATGGGGTGGATACGCAATTGACCACCCATCAACCTGGTAGGGTAGGCAAACGTCCTTTTATTTGCCCACCCTTCACCTCCTCCAAGAACGAATTTGGTGGGCAACGAGAAGGCAGGTTGCCCACTCTACCATAAATAGCCAGGTAGGGTGGGCAAGTGTGTTTTGCCCACCTTAAAATTTCAATTTGGTGGACCACGATAAACCTGTTGCTCATCCTACTTAACTCACCCTCGATAATTTTGCTATTTTAAGCCAATTAGATTTAAAATGAATTTAAGATTGAAACCACCAGACATTTGAAAATTCAGAGGTACACCATGTTAACCGTACAAACTGCCACTACCCCAAAGTTATTAATACGTCCATCCCAGAATACCAAAGACACTCAGTTTGCTGGTACAGACGAAATAGCATTATCTAATTTCTCAGGAGAAAGTCCTGAAACACTTCAGTTTTTTGCGGAATTTCATCGCAGTGAACAATTTACTGAAACAGCCAGTGTAGGGTGGGGTGTGCCTAGTTAGGCGTGAAGAAATGGGGTGAGATTCCCCACTCATTGAGTGAAAACCAGAATTAAGCAGTAATCTGGGTAGTTTATGAGTTCCTTACTCTCAGACCTCGGAGACTCTAACAAGTCATTCGGGTGTATAGCGAGAGGAAAACTGCGGAAGGGTGAAATTAGGAGGCTCTGTTTAAAGTCACCACCGCTTGGAGAGACCGTTATGGTTAGCGAAAGCCAAGTCTTGGTTGAAGCCTCAAAAAACACACAGGGTCAAAGATACCTATACCATGACGTCCCACCATCATTGTAACACTCTAAAGGTATCTGGGGTAGAGAGACAACCTAAAATGGTCAATAAATTCTTAACAACTGAAACTAGGGATGAGGTGATTAAGTGTTCCGAGTGGAACTAGGTGTTAGCTAATTCTTAATCACCTTACAGAGGCGTAATAATATGTAAGTCATGGAATGATTAATTTATCGTGGTTGATAGAAACACACGAATCCCATGGTAGAATGGAACAAAAGTACGCTAGGAGGTTTCTTAATTCATGAGAGTTCTTTGGATTTTTAACCAGCTTCAAGGTAGTAGATTGAGAGCCTACATGTCATCGTAGGAGAATCAACTTGAGGATTAGCTTATCGCTACTAAAACGGGTTACTCATCTACCAAGACCGTGAGTTAAGGCCAGCCGTTCTTTTTTAAAACGGCTGGTGGTCATTGGGTCAGCAAGCCCCGACCAAAATCTTTGAAAGCCGTGTGAAGCGAAAGTTTCCCGCACGGTTTGGGGTGGGGGGGAGACCTAATCTCTAATGAGAGGATGTCTGTCTCTATCACCATCAAACGTCTTTTTGTTTGCCCACCTGTCAAGCCATTTGGTGGGCAACGGTAAGGCGCGTTGCCCACCCTACTTAGCTTTTAATTCTTAATTGTTTGTTAGTGAGCGCAGGGGGCGTGAGTCGCGCCACCCGACCACCCCCTAACCCCCGCTGGCAACAGGTGGGGGAGGGGGTAGGTGGGGGTGGAGTGGATAGGGTAGTACATCGGACTAGCCCGCGTAGCGTAGGGTGCGTTCCACGCACCATTCTCAAACGCGGGTCAAGTTCTCCAGCTAGGTAGAGCCTGCGTAGGTTGGACTGAGCGTAGCGAAGTCCAACAACCATTGGCATCTTTGTTTTTGAATCGGCCTCTTCCATTGTATATTGGAATGAGAAGAAACAGCAATTTGTGAAGATTGCTATCAGTGATTGATTTAGGACGAGAAGTTGGAGTACGGGATTTATTCCGTTTTGATAGTTGACAGAATCCATTTCGTAACCCCGCCACCTTCCAGTTAGATAGGGTGGGCAAATGTCTTTTTATTTCCACACCGTGTTCAGGCTATTTGGTGAGCAACGGTAAGGCACCTGGTCCACCCTATTAGGCTATGGAAAAATTTTTTTCACTTTCTACTTGACTCTTCGTTTTAACCTGAATTATGATGTGAACGGTTAGGTAGGAGTAGGCAAATGTCTTTTTATTTATCCACCATTCAGGCCATTTGGTGGGCCACGGTAAGGCGCGTTGCCCACCCTACCTTGACTATTATGACCCTAATTACCGAACCACCGCTGGCGGTTGAACCACGACAACAATTTTATTTACAAGAATATATTTTATGATCTCTATTAAGCAAAGTTTACGCCACCTCCAAAGTTTCACTTTGGTTGTCTTAGGCTTATTTCTATGGCTGACGCTATTCCTACCCATCCACAACGCCTTTGGCAAGGAAGTAGAAATGTCAGACCTGTTGGAAATGTCCCTGGAAGAACTACTCCAGGTGAAAGTCATCACCGCCAACAAAACTACGGAGACAGTGTCCGAGGTGCCCGCCAGTGTGGTCGTCATTACCCGCCGGGACATCGAAAAATACGGCTATCGTACCCTGATAGAAATTTTGGAGAATGTGCCAGGTCTCTATGGTATCAACCAATGTTACCCTGAAGGTACGGCCTTTGGCATACGTGGCTTTTGGAGTGGTTGGACAAATAAACAAATTGTCGTATTAGTAGATGGAGTCCGCCAAGTCTATCCATCGCGCAGTAATTATCCTTTGACGACTATCGCAGTGCCCGTGGAAGCCATTGAACGTATTGAAATTATTAGAGGTCCCATATCGGTGATTTATGGTGATGGGGCTTTTTTTGGTGCGATTAACATTATCACGGATTCCAGTCATTCGGAGAAGACGACTAGTTTGGTCTCGGTTGCGGGAGGTTCACTAGAGACGAACAAAGTAGTAGCCAAACTGGCAGGGCAAAGTGACGATGACGATTTTCACTACACTCTGAACGCCTCTCGTTACCAGACCAAGGGCATTGATGCGCCCTATAGTAAAATGGTCCCCCCCAATTTTTTGAACGATATTGGTGTCCCTGAAGAGACGACTACGGCTAATCAAATGAGCAGTGAGGAAAACTACTTCAGTTTCCTTGGCAAGTATAAGGACCTTTCGACCATTATCAGCTACGTCGACGACTCACAAGACTCTTTATTTCTACTCCCCTCGCCGGTGAAAGGCGTGTCGAATTTATCGAAAGTCACCACGCTGACGGTCAATTATGACCACGAATGGTCGGACCGTCTTACCATGCAAGCTCACTTCTCTTATCTTTCCTATCAACACTCCAGCAATGCTGACGGAGTAGCTAGTCTGGTTGGTACGATAGCGACCGAAGATAACCAGGCCGACTATTATGAGGCGGAACTCAATACCGTTTATACGCCTTCGCCACGCTTAAAAATAGTCTCCGGCTTGAGTTATCATACTTTTCCAAGTCTGTCCAGACGAATCAATATACCCAAGGTCGGCATAGACCATCTGACAGCTACGGTAGAGAACGATATTGTCAACGTGGGTCTATTTAGCCAAGCTAATTATAAGTGGTCTGACCAACTCGATGTGATCGCTGGTGTCCGGCTGGACTCGCTGAATAACTATAATATTCTTCAGACTATCGGCAGTGGTTCTAACTTTTACGAACTTTACCGTCATTATGATAAAGGCCATATCGAAGCGGTGCCACGTTTAGCCCTGATTTACCGTCGGAATAAACAACAGAGTTTCAAATTTTTGTATGGTGAGGCCATCAATTGGCCCGCCTTTGAACAAAATTCCATAAGTAGTTCCAACTTCAAAATATATCCAACTGACAGTTTAGAACCTGAAAGAATCAGAACCTTTGAACTGGTTCACACGTTTACGCCGTCAACCACTTGGGGGCTACAGGCCAGTGTTTTTCACAACGCCTTGGAGAAACTGATTGTTCGAGATACCAAACTGATTCAGGAAAAGTTTGTATCCATTCAGAACAATTCTGGGTCACTGGAAACCAACGGTATCGAGACGACGTTGCAATGGCATCCGACTAACGCCTGGGAGATTGAAGTCAGCGGGTCTTATCAACACACTAAGGATAAGAAATTCAGTACTGCTGCCGCTTATTCGCCGCAGTGGTTGGGATAGATGAAAGCTAGTTATCGCCTCAGGCCTGATATGATATTGGCACTCACGGGCAATTATGTGGATGGGATGGACAGTTTAATCAGTCCTCAGACAGGGAAACGCATTGGTGACGAAGTGGATGGTTACTTTACGTTGGGTGCTAACTTTCGAGTGGAGGACTTATTTGCCAAGGGTACGTTCTGGAGTATTCGAGCGACTAACTTGTTGGACGAGGAAATTCGTTATCCGACTTTTACCAATAATTCTTGGGCGACTAAAGGGACGATTGGGGAAGGGAGAGCATTTCTAATGAACGCGGGTTTCAAATTTTAGCCAGCGTAGGGTGCGTCCCACGCACCCTTCTCAAACGCTGGTCAAGTTCCCCAGAAATGGCGAAGCGGGCGGAGTTGAGAAAGGTGCGGGGGATGTACCCTATGAAGCTAATAAAGAGAGGTCCTGCGTTCTATTTGAATAGAAGCAGGACATTTTAACCCAGAGCCCGCGTAGGTTGGACTGAGCGTAGCGAAGCCAGCGTAGGGTGCGTCCCACGCACCATTCTCAAACGCTGGTCAAATTTCCCAGAACGACTAGCTTTAGAATTTCCACTACATAAAATTGAGAAAGGTGCGTGGGACGCACCCTACATGATACGCAAATCAATTCATTTATCAAGAGGAGAAATCAACTATGACTTGGTTGGAAATTCGTCAAACTTATCCACATCAATGGCTAGTGGTAGAAGCTCTCGAAGCTCATACGAGGTCCACCCATCTACGTCAAGCCGACCGGTTAGCCGTTATCGAAACTTGTCATAGTGGCAACGAAGCTAGACAAACTTATCAGCGTTTACATCACCAGTATCCTGCCAGGGAATTTTATTTCGTACATACCAGTCGTGAGGAACTGAATATTCGTGAGATTCCGTGGTATGGCATTCGAGGGGGTCACGATGCAGTTAAACTCGGCGAGATAATTTATTATTCACCCCAGTGACTCTGACATATCAAGGTACCACTCTGGAAGTGGCTGACCTCTTAGTCGATACTGGTTCCGCCACTACCCTTCTGGCCGCGGATAGGGTGGCAGAAATGAACCTGTGGCCCGCACCTCACGACAATCTTTACACCATCCGTGGCGTTGGTGGAACTGAATTTGTATTTGCGCGTCAGGTGGACCGATTCTCGGTGGGTGAACGCAGTTTGCTTGACTTTGAAATTAAAATTGGTGAAGTTGATTACGGTTTTGGGATTAATGGGGTATTAGGCATGGACTTTCTTTATCGTACTGGTGCGGTCATTGATTTGAAGAAAATGACCTTGACATTTAGCTAAGGTGCCTGGTTCAGTTGGGGTAGCCAGCCAGGTAGGGTGGGCAAGTGTTTTTTGCCCATCTTAAAAATTCAATTTGGTGGGCAACGATAAGCCTGTTGCCCACCTTACGCAGACTAGCACAGTGATTGACTGAGTAACCTGAACAAGATAATGAATGGACCGGTTAGGACTAACCCTACACCTCGGTTCACTGGTTTTAAAAACGATAGGAATTAAGCTATGTACCAACAAATTCTTCAAGGTCATGTTAAAAATAATACCATTTGCTTAGATGACCCAGTACAACTTCCAGAGGGTCTCCAAGTGAAAATAATTCTCTTCCCTCTTCAAGTCTCGCCACCGACTTCCGGTTTATGTGGTATTTGGCAAGATGTTCGTGAGGCCAACGAGATTATTGAAGAAATTTATTTGACTAGAACCTCTGGACGACATCTTCCTGAATTATGATGAAACCAGAGTTTTTACTAGACACAGACACCCTCATTTACTGGTTGAAAGGGGATAAAAACGTCGAAGCCAAGGCCATGACAATGGGTTTGGAAACCTTGAGTTACTCGATTATCACGCCAGCGGAATTATATTTTGGTGCGTATAACTCAAGTCATCTGGAACGCAATCTGGCTAATATTCAACGTCTGATAACATGCTCAAAATTCTGCCGTTTGACGAGGCGGCGGCGAATCGATTTGGACAACTGAAGGCCGATTTGAAACGACAAGGTAAAATTTTGCTAGACGCGGATTTGATGATTGCGGCGATTGCGTTAACTAATCAATTGGTGTTAGTCACCAATAATGTTAAACATTTTGAACGGATTCCGGAGTTGGTGATTGAAAATTGGGTAGCATAACCAGCCAGCGTAGGGTGCGTCCCACGCACCATTTTCAAACGCCGGTCAAGTTTCCCAGAAATAGTGAAGCGGGCGGAGTGGAGAAAGGTGCGTGGGACGCACCCTACTTATTCTGTTATACTTACTTCATCCCCAATCACCCTGGAGAACTCACCATGATAGCTAGAATGCAACTTAAACGAGAAATAGACCTCTTAGATGAACAATACTTAGAACTGGTTTATAACTTCCTGCGCCAATTTCTACCCTCACTAAACACGATACAGTTAGGTAGCCAAAAACCGTCTTTATTGAGTGTGTTAGCCACCCTTGAAGAGATTGATGAAGAATTTCCCGAAGTCGATGAGAATTTACTGCCGCTGGATGACTTCAGATTATGAACCATCAATATTTATTGGATACTAACATCCTTTCTGATTTGGTTAAATATCCGTCTGGTGTCGTCGCAAAACGAATTGCTGAGGTTGGAGAAGAACAGATATGTACCAGCATTATCGTAGCTTGTGAACTACGTTTTGGTGTGGAAAAAAGCGGTTCCAAACGATTGGCAGACTCCTTGGAAAAAATCTTAGGGGCCATGGAGATATTACCATTGGAAACACCCTGTGAAATCTACTATGCGAAAATCCGTATTCATTTGGAACAAGTTGGCACACCCATCGGGCCAAATGATTTACTTATCGCGGCTCATGTCCTAACGCTTAATTTAATTGTAGTCACTGCCAATGAACGAGAATTTTCCCGCGTTCCTAATTTGAAGGTAGAAAATTGGCTAAAATCAATTTAGCCCGCGTGGGGTTCGTCCTATGTATGCTATCTTCTCAATTGACTGTCGATCATGACCGCATGGGCAAAGGTGAAGAACAATTCAAATGGGAATCCAACATGGTCGAACGATTACTCAATAGCCACGCTGTTATCAGGAGGTCCGTATGACCAATAAAGTTCTCTATCTCTGTCGCAGTGCCAAAGCCAAACCGGGTTGGGTCTTTCCTGACGAAGAAGAGGATTGCGATTTTCCAGGCGGTTTTTTTATCGAAGAACAGGCTGGGAAATTGCAGGATTCATATTTATTGGAAGCGATTAGTCAGGAGAAACTCGTGACTTTGACATTGCAAAAGAAGGAACGTCAGATTTTTGTGACTCGTTCACCAACGGGAAAATTTTTTCTATTTCCGGGCCCGCCGCACCAAAGAACCGTATGTGGGTAATCGTAACCAATTACAACTTCATCAACCTTTTTGGCGTTTAGAAGTGTTACAGCCGCAACGTTTAGAAGAGGCTTGTCAACAAGATGGATTCTATTTTGTGGGGGCGGTGGAAGAAGAGTTTATCTAGTCTGCTGTACTCCCACGTTGGTGCGAGTTAATAGTGAGGTCATCTTATGAAACCAAAACCGGTCAACGGGGTCTAGTTTATTTTGCCCAATTAGGACAATTAGAAAACTTTCCTTACTGGTGCCTCAATAAGGATGAAGGAGTCGGTGAGGACGGCGGTGAGAAGGAAGAAATTTGCAGATTAGCCAATTAGACGAGATGAAAGCGGTCTGGCTATTTTGCTGGGATTACGGGATGGTACAAACTGGCCAAAGTGCCAGGTTTAAAGACGGCGACGTGCGTTTAACCATCAGCAACGCGGCAGGCCAGCAAATTGCGATGAGTATTGATACGGGTGAAAAGGGTAACGTCTGTTATCTAGCCGGTCTGGACAATGGTGGCCTGCGGGGAACGAAACTCGTCAATACCAGTTTAGCAGGGACCTTAAAGGGGTTGAAAACGGTGGACCAGTTGCTGGCGTTGGTGAGGTATCAGGAACGGCATTTGTAGAGTGGTAGGGTGCGTCCTACGCACCATTCTTAAACGCTGGTTAAGTTCCTCAGAACAGGTAAAGTGGGCGGAGTTGAGAAAGGTGCGTGGGATGCACCCTACTTAGCTTTGAAATTTCTGCTGATAATCTATAAACTCTTTTTTTCTCCCAAGGGACTTTCTTTATGTTAAAAAGTTACGAAGCGATTTACAAACAAGGGCAATTGATTTGGTTAACTGACACACCTCCACTATTAGACGACATGCCCGTGAAGGTAGTGACTCACTTTAAAGAACCGAACCAATTTACTCCCCAGGCCGTGGAAACGATGTTACAACGCACGGTTGGCGCATTAGGCAAATTAGAACGTGCCGACATTGACCGACAATTACGACAGATGCGCACTGAATGGGACCGAGGGTAAAGTGAATGTCACAAAGTTACGTCTTTGATTCAAATATTCTCATTTACCATCTTGGAGATAGTTTAGACGCAGTGGCCAAACGCCAATTGGTGTCCGCGATGGTGCAAGGCAGTTATGTTTCTATCATTACCCGGATTGAAATCTTGGGCTGGCAGGGACACACACCGCACTCTCGTGACCAAACTAAAGAGTTATTAAGCTATTTTACCGAAATCCCTCTCAACGAAGCCATTGCTAACTTATGTATCAGACTACGGGCTACCCAACGTCTTAAATTGCCCGAGGCAGTCATTGCGGCAACCGCTTGGTATCTGGGATTACCTCTGATGACCGCAAATGTTAGCGACTTTAAAGGTATTTTTGGGTTGCAGGTGATAAATCCGTTTGAGGGTGAAGTATTTCACTAACTGGAACGCCCTCAAAATGATGGCAAACGGTACGATTGAATTCCAACAGGAGAACCTCTATGATTCGCGTACCTACTCATCGGCCACCCACCCACCCCGGCGAAATGTTGTTAGAAGAATTTCTCATCCCCATGCCATTGAGTCAACGGGCTTTGGCTAAAACTCTTCAGGTGTCTTACTCCAAAATGAATGCGCTCATCAACGGTCAAACGAGAATGATTCCGCCATTGGCCTTACGCTTGGCCAAATTCTTGGGAAGGTCAGCAGATTTCTGGCGGAATCTGCAAATGCGTTGGGGTCGCCCTCAATGAAGGTGTGTTAATGGGTGCGCATGAAAGCATGGTGGAATTACACAACACTCTGAAATTCTCAGACACACCAAAGTCAACGGTCTTTATCAATTTGAAATTTGAGAATGGGGAATGAAGAGTGAGAGAATAGGTAGTTCCTCCAAACCAATGGAGGTGTTAAAAATCAAGGGTTATCAAAATCCAAGGTTAAGGTTTCCTAAACCTCGAAGGTTTAGGAAACCTAGAAACGGTCAAAGTTTCCTCAACTTGTCAAGAAGGGATAACCCCCCTCGAAGGGTGTTATCCCTGTCTTTATAATACCTCCATTAGTTGGTAGGAACTACCGGACTGGGCCTACCGTGTTAGGATTTCATGGTTTTTTAGAACGGCTCTGGTTTGCCATGAACCCCAATTATGAACGGGTAGGATGTATTTATTTTGCGGTAGCGGATTAGCTGAAAGGGAGGTAGCACGACAGCAATTACCAAATCGCCCATTGGTTTCACGACCACCACGGTATGGCAAGCCCTTGCCAACCTCAAATTCACCAATACCTGAATCAGAAACAATGACTTAAGTACTGAAGCAGAAATTTTCTCCTATTTTCTTTCGCCCCTCTCCCTCTGGGAGAGGGGCCGGGGGTGAGGGAAAATACCGCCGAATTCATGCTTCAGAACTTAACATAAGGCGGAGTCCAAAACCGGTTTTGGACTCCAAATTATCTTGACCATTTTAAATTTTTGGTTTACACTACTTGCTACTTAATGCCCATCAACTCGCGCTTCAAGTAAATGATTTAGTTAAACCATGACTAATATCTAAATCACCACCATGTTTCTAAGCATAGATTACTTCCCTTTGAAATTAGGAAAAATCTCTATGTCTATCAAACAAGAAGAAGTTGAATTGATAAAACAATGAAATGGCAATGGCTTCGTGAAAGATTACGTTCACGTTTTCTCACCTCAGTTCTTGCCGGTTTATACAACCCCAGAAATGATAAAATTCAGGCGTTTTATCATCACGAACCCATTTTGAGAACTAGACCAGAATTTCTTCAATTATTACGTGACCATTCCAAGAGTATCGTGCTAGAATGAACCAATTACCATGGCTTGACCAAGTTTTACAGATGGATGCCTTGGCCGGGATGAATTTGATTCCCGATCAAAGTATTGACCTAGTGGTGGCCGACCCACCCTATGGTTTAGGCAAAGATTATGGCAATGATTCTGATAAACAGAGTCCCACCGAGTTTCTCAACTGGACCGAAACCTGGCTGTCTTTAGTGTTACCTAAAATAAAAGTCACGGGGAGTTTATATCTCTTTACGACCTGGCGGTACAGTCCTGAAATCTTTGTGTTTCTGAAATCTCAGATGTCGATGATCAATGAAATTATCTGGGATCGGAGAGTTCCCAGTATGGGCGGTAGCACACGTAAATATAGTTCCGTTCACGATACTATAGGCTTTTTTGCAAAGACGAAAGAATATTATTTTGACCTAGATGCGGTACGCATTCCTTATGATGAAGCCACGAAAAAGGCCCGAACTAGGTCAATTTTCGTGGGCAAAAAATGGCTGGAAGTAGGATATAACCCTAAAGATGTGTGGACCGTTTCGCGGTTGCATCGTCAACACCCGGAGAGAGAAAATCATCCCACGCAAAAACCGTTAGCGATAGTCGAACGAATGGTTAAAGCCAGTTGTCCAAAACAAGGAGTAGTGTTAGACCCATTTGCAGGTTCAGGTACCACGGTAGCAGCGTGTTTATTGAATCAACGTCACTATGTCGCTTTTGAAATCAACCCGGATTATCACCGTACTATTTTGAACCGAGTAGAACGTATAAAAACAGGAGGTTATGAAGTTATGCCGGTAGCTAATCGGTTTCACCAGGGCGCGGAAGAACCAGGGTATAGCAATGGTTGTGGGCAATTGTCATTACTATAGCCCACGTAGGTTGGAGTGAGCGCTAGCGAACTCCAACCTTCCGAAGCGCTAACGAACTCCAACATTTCGAGAGGTTTTCACTGAGGAGCTTGGGTGGACTAAGGTTGGAGTTCGCTAACGCTCACTCCAACCTACGCGGGCTCCGCTTACTATGCGGGCTTTTCGGGGCGGATTGGTGGGCAAATAAACACTTGCCCATTCTACCCTCTCTTGACAAAGTTAAGTCCCAGTCACTAAACTTTAAAGATAACTAACCACCCAAACCGGAGTTAAACTACGCCATGACCAACGCCTCAGTCTATTTAGAAACCAGTTTCATTAGCTATCTCCCGGCCCGACCCAGTAGAGATTTGATTGTAGCAGGTTCAAATCCAGAGTCAATTATGAGATTTTTAAGAGGTGAGAAATAATGCCAAAAAAAGTTTATATTGAAACCAGTATTGTCAGTTATAGTAATATTCATCCACTGTTGTACTTGAGCTCTGAGGGATAACCCCCCTCGAAGGGGTGTTATCCCTACTGGCCAAACTCATTATGGGACAACTAGATAAGGATATTACTATATTTAACGGCCGGCCCGAGTCGTGACTTGATTGCGGTAGCCGCACAACAAACTACGCAGGACTGGTGGGAACGGCAATGTCATCGTTTTGAGTTATACCTTTCGCCAGTGGTTTTAGACGAGGCCGCAGTAGGGGATATTAAAGCCGTCGCCAAACGGATACAGGCACTACAAAATATTTCTATATTGCTGTTAACGCCTGAAGTTTTGAACTTGGCCGATACTTTCATGGTTCAAAAAGTGCTGTCGCCCAAGGCGGAACAAGACGCGGTTCATATTGCGGTAGCGACAGTTTATGAATTAAACTATTTGTTGACCTGGAACTGTCGGCATATCGCTAACGCTGAGATACAAAAGGGAATTGCACAAGTGAGTCATCAACTTGGGTATGAATTGCCAAAAATTTGTACCCCTTACGAACTTTTAGGAGGACTAACCGATGTGGAATGATCCAATTATTGAGGAACTCCATCAAATCCGCCAAGCCCATGCGGCCAAGTTTAATTACGACTTGAAAGCGATTTTTGACGATTTCAAACGTTCGGAAGAAAAATATCGTCAACAAGGTTACCAAATCGTCTCGTGGCCGCTGGATAAGAGTGAAGAGACTGAGGTCAGCAAAACTGACCCGTAAAGGAGGTGCTGATGGAGTCCGTAATTGATTCCGTTTTAGCTACTAACGAAATCAATTCCGTACTTCAAATTCTGGTTGACTACTTTAGATTTTTAGTGCTACACTATTTTCCACTTGAGGCCAATTATCCATGCACCAAGTCCAAAGACCTGAGTCAAGGGGCTAACTTACTGGTAAGGGCTACTCAGACTGTGGACCTGGCGAACCACCGGCATTGAAACTGAAATTCGATGCTATTGAATACTTTGCTTTTGAAAAAGGTTCTGACATTGTGTATTGGAATGAGAAGAAACAGCAGTTTGTGAAGATTGCTACCAGTGATTGATTTAGGAGGAGAAGTGGGAGTACGGAAGGGATTCCGTGGTTTTAGGATTGGCGGAATTGATTCTGTACTCTAAACATAGCCGTAGTTTGTTGGACTTCGCTACGCCCAGTCCGACTTACATGACATTACTACATTATTTATTAACCGTAACCAAGGAAATTTAACCATGACTCCACTGCTTGAACAAGCTATTGTTAAAGTCACGCAATTGCCATCCCTTCAACAAGATGCCATTGCCAGTTTGATATTCGAAGAACTCCTTGATGAATTGGAATGGGATAACCGTTTTGCTGAGTCTCAAAACCAGTTGGCTAAGTTAGCCAAGAAGGCTAGAGAGGACTATCAGGCGGGTCGTGTGAGAAAAATGGGCATGGATGAGTTATGAATTCTTACCTAAATGAGGACTTTATTTCCTGTTTTATTGAGTTACCATCCTCCATTCAACGGCAAGCCCGCAAAAATTACCGTTTGTGGAAACAAAATCCTTATCATCCCAGTTTACACTTCAAGCGGGTCCAGGTGAGAGATTCGGTTTATTCAGTACGTGTGGCCAAAGGATGGCGTGCCTTGGGATGGTTAGACGGGGATTCAATTACTTGGTTTTGGATAGGTTCTCATGCGGATTATGATAGGTTAATTTCATAACGATGAATAGTTTTAGCCCGCGTAGGTTGGACTGAGTGTAGCGAAGTCCAACACCCCCTGGCATAAATGTTGGAGTTCGCTATGCTCACTCCAACCTACGCGGGCTTTTGAAAAAGGCTCTTCCATTGTGTATTGGAATGAGAAGAAACAGCAGTTTGTGAGGATTGCTACCAGTGATTGATTTCAGGAGGAGAAGTGGGAATACGGAATGGATTCCGTTTAAACCGTCGTTATTACTACATTACTGAAGGAGAAAACATTATGAAACGCAGTCGGTTGTACCTAATAGGGTTAATATTACTAACCCTTACCCCGTTGGCATTTGCCAACCTCACGCTGTTTGTTCAAGCGGTTAAACAATCTTTGGCTACTTTGGACAATCTCCAGATTAAAGGAGACCTTGACGATATTAAAAAACGTCAATTGATTGACCTAATGGGCGATATGAGAGGCGTGATAACCACGCTTTCCGAAACCTCTAATTTCACGGAAACTTCTCGTCAAGAGAGAATCTATGAAAATTCGTTAATCCCTCTTAACCAATCCCTAGAGAAGTCATATTCACTGGCAGAGATGTTACTGGAAGACCGTAAAGTAACAGCCGCCACTCCTTTGATTTCCATTTATGGGCAACTCGCCACCTTGAAAAAACAAGTGCTGGTAGAGTTGGGTCAAATCTCTGTCGCCGATAGTTTTCAACAAGATGCTGACCTGAAACTGAGTAGTCTGCAAGAGGCTAAGAAAGAGGCTTGTTATAGCATTAGTAGTGCTAAACATTCGGCGCATACTATTGTTAATATTGTTATTGCTGTTTGCGCTGTAAGCATGGCAGCGGGCGGAGGAGTATTTTCATGAATTACAGGTCCTGTGGGATGCGCAGTAGGGGCACTTGCTACTGTAGCAGTAGACGTTGCAGAAACGGTTTTTACGGATGAGGAGTGTAAGAAACTAGGTAGTGATGCAATGTGGCTGATAGCCCCGTACCACCAGAAACTACAGTAAGTTAGGAGAGACTAGGGCCATGGAAGGTAGCCTATTTTTGACTAAGATTTGTTAGTTCCTCTGCTGGGTTTGGCGAGGAACTAATAAGAAAGAGGCTCTGGGTTCTATTGTAGTTTTGGTAGAAACGGGGCGTTAAGGGTGTTCTCAGAGTATGTTGAGAACTAAACACTAATGAAGGAGGTATAAAAAATGGGCTTAACAGCCATGATTAGTTTTGACTTGATGTTTTCTGAAACAGAGACAGAGAAACGGAACAAGAGAAAGGCATTTGGTGAAGCTTTGGAAAACCAGAAGGAAAACCAGAAGGTTTGGGAAAAGCTACATGTTGACACTACTTGGTGGAGAAAGTTTGAAGAAACTGTAACCTCCCATACACCGGCTGTAGAGCAGGCTGTAGAGGAGGTAGAACGGTCAGTGCGAAGTGCTGCCAAGGAAGCAGGCATAACGGATTATAAAGTAGCTGTACAGATTGGCGAATCTAAACCAGCGGAGTTTTCATCACTGTTCTCCTATAAAGATGGGCAGAAAATAAGAGAACGAGTAGCCAAGTAGGGTACGCAAGTGTGTTTTTATCCACCCTTACCAAAATCTCCATTTCTTGGATCAACATAGCCAGCGTAGGGTGCGTCCCACGCACCATTCTCAAACGCCGGTCAAGTTCCCCAGAAATGGTGAAACGGGCGGAGTTGAGAAAGGGGCGGGGGACGTAGCCTACTTGTCATGGTTTCAGAATTGCCACCGATAATCTATAATGGAGTCTTCTTTATCTAGCCCGCAGAAATTGTCGTCTATGCGGCTTACACACCCCTCTCGGCCCCTGACAGTCCACCGTTGTATTTTATGCTGGATAGCCATTCCTGGATTCAACTGTGGGATGAGAACGTCAAGACGTTGGTAGCCTTTCAATCAGTAGCCGCCTTAGAAGACGTGGCTGAGATAAAAATGTATCAAGGCCCCTTCCCCGCCGCGGGCTTTCTGAAAATTTACTTTGGCTATCGGTCGCCCGACGGGACGGTAGTGGTGAATGGGGAACCGATTGAAGTGAAGGTTACGGAGTGAGTAAGGGTAGAGTGGGCAAGTGTTCATCTGCCTACCTAATTGACCCAAATTCTCAAGGTGGTGGGCAACGATAAACCTGTGGCCTACCCCTATTTGGCCATGCAGTATAATCAAAGGAGAAAATACATTCATGATGGCATTACGACAGATTCAACCTATACAAGGTCATTCTCTCACCATTCCGTTACCACCGGCGTTTCTGAGGTATCCACAAGCGGAAATTATTGTGTTACCAGTAGGAGAAGCAGTCAATACCGCGGCAATGACGACGGAATTGTTTATTCAACGCTTTGCCGGCGCATTGCCAGAGTTTCCAGAGATAGACCCCCTGGGCTACTCACAAGAACGAGAAGGTTGGGAATGACACATTATCTCTTAGATACTAATACTTGTATTGCCTTTTTCAAACAACAGGTCACCGTGGTCGCCCAGATTCAAGAGAAAGGGTTTGAACGTTTATTACTTTGTACCCCGGTCAAAGCCGAATTATGGTATGGTGCTTGTAACAGCCAACGAGTGGCGGCTAACCAGGCCGTATTACGGGATTTTTTTGCACAATTGCCCAGTTTAGCATTTGATGATACGGTGATTGAAGAATACGGTGAAATCCGTGCGTTACTGACTAAACAAGGGACCCCAATAGGTGCTAATGACTTGTTGATAGCCGCGATTGCACGGGCGCATAACGTGACCTTAGTTACTCACAATCTCAAGGGATTTTCACGAGTCCCGAAGTTATCTTTGGAAGACTGGCAGGCCAGATAGTTAAGATTTGGTGGGTTACGATAAACCGCGTGGCCCGCCCCACTTGACTATTTCAGCCCACGTAGCCCACATGGGTTGGACTGAGCGTAGCGAAGTCTAACAACCTCTGGCCTCAATGTTGGTGTTCGCTTCGCTCACTCCAACCTACACTGGCTCAGAACTACCATTGACCATGTACCAAGGCCACTTCATAGCCCCTGGTTATCTCAAAGTGTATTTTGGTTATCGTTTATCAGATGGGACGCTGGTGGTGAATGGGGAGCCGATTGCGGTGGAGATTATGGAGTGAGTTTAACAGTTCACTAGGAGTTTTCCGTTGAGACCTACGGAGGTTTTCTAACCGCGTAGGTCTGGTGATTAGTTTAAGAGGTGGCAGAGTTTAGCCCACGTAATTTAAGGTAGAGAAACATGATACACCGGTTGTATTTAGATGTCTGTGTTTATTGCCGTCCTGTTGACGACCAAACGGCCCTGAGAGTACGATTAGAAACTGATGCCTATTATTTGATTATGCGACACCTGTTGAATGGTAGGTATCGGTCCGTAGTCTCACCAGTTCATTTCAAAGAAATCCGTGCGATTACTTCACTAGAAGAACGTACCAAAGTGCAATCCTGGTTAACACCAAGTGAGAAACCGCAATTAACTCCAAACGAGTTGGCCAAAATTCGCCAACGTGCGGAAGAACTTTACGCGCTAAACTTTGGCAGTGCCGATGCCGCTCATGTCGCCTTTGCCGAACAGTTAGCCGACGTGTTTCTAACCTGTGATGATAAACTTTTGAAGAAATGCCAGAACACACCCTGATCTATCTCAACCATGAATCCCTTGGAATGGTTACTAAAGGAGGATTTACAATGACCCCCAGTACCTTGATGTCCGAAGAACAATTAGTAACGGCCCTCATTGAAAAATTAGGTTTGCTGGAAGCCACTCGTTTTTTAGCTTTAAAAACTCAAGGACGACTTGATTCGGTGGAAAGACACCGACGCTGGCAAGCCCAGTTGGATAAGGATAAATTTTTTGATGAAGTCTTTCAAAGTGAGACGATAGAATAGTCAGCCCGTGTAGCGTCCCCCGCATCATTCTCAAACGTCGGTCAAGTTCCCCAGCTAAGTAGAGTGGCCAAGCAATTTATCATTGACCACTCTACACGATTTGAATTATGATTCAAACCTTCAACAATACCGGCACCGAAGACCTGTTCAACGGCAACCATACCAAAGTTGCACGTCGCCTTTGTCCAACCTCATTGTGGAAAATTGCGGCACGAAAACTTGACCAACTAGACTCAGTGATTTCACTGGAACAGTTGAAAATCCCTCCAAGCAATCGGCTGGAAGCGTTAACCGGGTCACGGCAAGGACAATATAGCATTCGTCTCAATGACCAATATCGTCTCGGTTTTATCTGGACCCAAAGCGGCCCAGTACAAGTCGAAATTACTGACTATCATTAAACCTCTGTGATTGGATTCCAACAGGAGAACCTCTTATGATTCGCGTACCTACTCACCGGCCTCCTACCCACCCCGGCGAAATGTTGTTAGAAGAATTTTTAATTCCGATGCAGTTGAGTCAACGGGCTTTGGCGAAAACTCTTCAAGTGCCCTACCCGAAAATGAATGCTCTTATCCACGGGCAGACGAGAATGACTCCTCAGTTGGCATTACGCCTGGCCAAATTTTTAGGGAGGTCTGCGGATTTTTGGCTAAATCTGCAAATGCGTTGGGATTTATACTATGCCCAACAAGCTGAGGCAAAAACCTTGGAAAATATTCCAGCTTATACTTGGTTGATGGCTAGTTAGCCAGGTAGGGGGGCATCCCACGCCCCCTTCTCAAACGTGGGTCAAGTTTCCCCAGAACTGGTGAAGCGGCGGAGTTGAGAAAGGTGCGTGGGACGCATCCTACAAAACTACTTGAGCAAGAAATTAACTTATTATATTAGAATATTATGAATTTCCAATTTAACCATCGATAAAAAATTTTCGCTTCCACTTGACTACTCATTTTAATCCTAGTAGAGTGTTAAAAGTCTCGGTCCTGGCTTTCTGAACTCATTCACAGGTTAATAATTATGCCAACGCCAAAATTTATTCTGATTGTTGCAGTCATTGCAGTGATAATTTTTATAGCGAACGAAACAGGGATTTTTGAAATTAATAATCCCACACACAACACAACACAACACAACACAACACAACACAACACAACACAACACAACAGTATAGCATAGCAACAAACAACTATCAACCAAAAAATACACTTTTACCTCCTTCTGAACCAACTCCTTTCCAAAACGAGTTAACCTCCCACTTGAGTCAAGCGGGCCCGACTCGCATTGCCTTTAAAACCGTTGCTATATCCCACGTCAACGGGTTTCCAATTCTGCCACAAAACCTAGCGTCTCCCCAGGAATCCAAGGCGTCGCTTGGTCCCTTACTTTCAATCATCCACTTATCAAAGGAGAACTATAATGACGAAACTTCGTTATAAACGTACCTGGCTAATGGGAATGCTGTTAGCCATTTTGACCTTCACCACTCAGCCCTTGGTATGGGGCATCACTGATGCCGAAATTATCAGCGGCTTGGAAGCCATGGGCGAATGGGAGACCGCTTATCCTTTAGCCTACCAACAAGCACAAAAACAAGATACTTACCAAGCCTGGCGCGATTTAGCCGTCAAATACGCCAAGTTTGATAAACATAACCAAGCCTATTTAAAGGCCTGGCAACATGCCTACACCCTGAATCAGGAGGACTCCTATCGGGATTTTCTTAAACTCAAACCCGACTCGCCATTGAGAGTGCAAGCCATCAATGCGTTGTTTAAAGTGGTACAAACCACTGGCGATATGGAAAAATATCAAAAGTTCATGGAAGAATTTCCAGACGCGGTCGAGTCCATTGAGGCTTTGTTGAAACTTCAGGAGTTGGCTTTTGAACATGCTAAACAAGCCAAGGACCCTTTGGTATTTGATGCTTTCGTCATCACCTTTCCAGGGGCTAAACAAGTTCCCCAAGCCATTGAGTTAGCTTTTCAAACAGAACAGCAGGCGATTGAAAAAGAGAAGGGTAATCATGACCAACATGAGTACCTGGCGCGTCGTGTGTTTAACGAAGCCCGGGTCGCTGAAAAGGAGAATAATACTTTGTTGTCTTCCCGTCAATATCGCCTGCTTAGTTTGGATATTTTCAGAGACACCAAAGTGTTTACTGAAATGCTAGACCGCGAGGAACGTTCTGCTTATCAGAAATTGATGGAGGCACAACAGGCCGAAACTATCAAGAGTATTCAAGAAATGCACCAGGCCGTGGTAGAAACTATCCAAGTGCAAACGCAACATCTGGAAAAAACGGTGAAAACTGAATTACAGGCCCACTCTCAACGTTTAGAGGCCGCGATTGCTTCTCACAATCAAGCCCTGTCTAAACAATTGGAACAACTCAACCAACGTATGAACAACTCTGGAGAACGTGATGTGATTGATGATGTAGCTGATTTAGTACCGCTGGTAGGACAAGGAATTGCGATAGCCAGTCTCGTCAAACGAGTGTTACCATCGATTATAAACGCTTTTAGCCGTCCGAGTCCTCAACAGGCGGTATTGTTTGCAAAGACTTGAAGTACAAGACCTGACAGGTTTTGAAAACCTGTCAGGTCTGGGTGGTGATGCACAAGGTAGTGGTAACGGGCCTCAAACCTGCTAGGTCTTCGAGACCTAGCAGGTTTAAACCACTACCTTGTGCATCACTACCCAGGTCTGAATGATGGCACCGTATGTCAAGCGTGCCCTAATCCAAAACTTGGTAGTGATGAAATGTAGGTGACCACAGCATTAGGACTGGCAGTCCTCAAAGGACTGCCAGTCCTCGGTCATCCCCACAAGTCATCACTACCCAAAACTTGATAAGGAAAATTTCACTATGAATTACTTAACACGAATTATCATTGCTGTTACTTTAACCGTCCTTTCTTGGACCACCCAAGCTGGCGAAGGTGCGCTGGCCCTAACGACGGACCCTAACGATGCCGATATTTATGTCGATGGCATCCTCAAAGCCAACTCCTCCCCGATTGTACTTAAATTGCCGGATGGCAAACATCAGGTGGAAGTGAGTAAACCGGGCAAACAAAGCCAACATGTTGAGATCGTCATTGGTGATGGGGCGGTAGTGGCCAAGAAAATTCTCTTAATCGACCTCCCACCGGATTTTAAACAACCACCGCTACTCAAGGAAGACAAGATGGACTTGTCTTCAGTGTTAACGCCCAAACGGGAGGCGTTTGAGACGGTTCAAGAGTTTGAAAAGCGTTGGCAACAATTGATAGAAGGCTTCAATCAAGCCGTACAACGCCATGACCCGCGTTATCAAGCGGGGGCTGCCCATTTGCTACAGGAGGACTATGACCTGGCCAGTGGTACTTTTCCAGTACGCCTTGAATCCAACAGTTGGGCACAAGCCTTGAACCCACCCACCCTCAGCAATATTGCCGCTTTACGAGAGGATGCCAAAGCCTTGTGGCAAGAAGGTCCCCAAAGACCTTTGTTTGTTTACTTAGCCTTGAATAAGGACAAGGTGGCGATTAAACAGATAGTGTTGACTGGCATCAATAAGGAATGGGCAATTCAAGATATTGTGGGTCTCTTGTCCAGTCAGATGCCTAAGTCATTCGCCATCCTGATAGACGCCTGGCACAACGAATATAAAACGCTTTATCCCCAGGTTAAGCTACAATCTCAACCTTATCCTAAATCAGAAGTTGCCACTGCGTTATCGGGCTTGCTGGAGGGTACCAGTAATTTGGTTTTTTCACCGCGTCCCTTAACTGCCGAGGAGGTTCAAACGTTTACCGAGAAATTCGGTTACGCACCGACCGGGTTACGGGTGGGGTTAGAAGCGGTGGCGGTTTATGTTCATCACGATAATCCTATTAAGGGCTTAACCCTAGCCAAATTGGATGCCATTTTTTCCACCGACAGAAAATGTGGAGAGGCCAAAGAGATGGTATTCTGGGGCGACCTGGGGGTGACCGAGGCTTGGCTGAAAAACAAAGGTAAATGGCTAGGGTTAGGCGGAGGGGGAGAAGAAGCGGTGGCGTGGGATAAATTGACTATTCAACCGTTTGGTCGTCCGCCTGCAACATCCCTAGCAGAACTTTTCCAAGAGAAAGCGTTGTGTAACGGCGAGTGGCATCAAAAGATCAGCGCCACGACTGATGCTAAAGCGGCCATAACGACAGCGGGTCAAGCCGTGAACAACATCAGTTTTGCGAGTTTGACGGAGGAAACCATTCCAGATGTGAAGGCCCTTCCCATTGAAAACAAAGGCAGTGGCTACCTGTCTGATTTGGTCAAACCAACCCTGAAAAATGCCATGGCGGGCCAATATCCACTGGCACGTCTGCTATGGTTGTATGTGAACAAACCGCCACATAAATTGTTGCCGCCGGTCCAAAACGAGTTCATCAAGTTTATTTGGTCCGACAAAGGTCAAGCACTTCTAACCGCCTCTGAACTGCTACCCTTGCCTGCCGAGGTGGTTAAAGAGGAGTTGGCCATTTTGGAAAAAGTGACTTGTGATGCCAGTAACCAAGGTGCCAATTGCGGCGACCAACAGAAGGGGTTACTCAAACGGTTGGATGTGTTTGGGTGGACGGAATCGAAACCGGCGGAGGAAAAGAAGTAGCGGAGAGTATGATGATGGAGTCCGCGTAGGTTGGACATCGCTTCGTGAAGTCCAATCACTCAAGTCCATCATTACCAAAATTCAAAACCAAAATTCAAAAATGTTGGACTTCGCTTCACTAAGTCCAACCTACATTACTTATCAAAGGAGAACTATAATGACTAAACCCCGTTATAAACACACCTGGCTAATGGGAATACTGTTAGCCATTTTGACACTTACCTCCCCACCAACACCAGCAGTTGGTCCCTTAATCGGCATTTTAGTAGAAATCGGCAAAGGCGTTTTGACCGAAGTCGTTCTGGACATGCTTCAAGAAGAACCGGGTAAAGACACGGAAGGTCTTGAAATTCAAGCGAATCCCGACCAAATAGATGCGGCCCAACAAGCTAAACTGGTGTTGAAAGCCGCCAAACAAGGCGATGCCAAAGCACAATTTGCGATGGCGATTATCTTTTATGAAGGGTTGGGCGTGTCGAAAAATGAGGAACAAGCCGTTTCGTGGATGACTAAATCGGCTAGTCAAGGTTTTGCCAAAGCACAATTTGGATTAGGTCTCATGTACGAAAGTGGTATTGGTGTCAACATCGATAATGAACAAGCCGTGGAATGGTACATGAAAGCGGCTGACCAAGGTTTTGCGGAGGCACAATTCAATCTGGGGACGATGTACAGTTCCGGTTTAGGGGTTGACCGAAATCCCATTCTCGCCTATCAATGGTTTTCCCTGGCCGCGAACCAAGGTCATCAAAATGCTAAACAAGAACAAGCCAGTTTACGGCAACAATTATCTTTACAGGAGGTCAATGAAGCGAATCGGTTAACCAAACACTGGTTGGCAGAACATAACGGCAAAGTTGCCCGAAGTGAGTCTCCTAAAACTAGATTGTCAATGTCTTCAGAGAGTGAGGATGATTCGGAAAACTCTCCCGCGCCTACACGTTCTGCTTCTTTAAGACCTGCTGGTTTTAATTGTGCCAAAGCCAGTACCAAAGTGGAAAAGCTCATTTGTGGTGACCCGCGTTTGAGTGATGCGGATGGACGACTCCATGAGGTTTTCGCGCAACAACGCCAAGCCTTATCAGAAGCCGATGCCAAGCAGTTACAACAAGCGCAACGACAATGGTTAAAGGTGCGTAACCAACGTTTTTCAAGCTGTGGTGACGATATAGACTGTGCCGTAGCCGTTTATGAAGAACGAATCACAGAGATTCAAGGTGGCCAATCTTCTAAAACTAGATTGTCGTTGTCTTCCGTAAGTGAAGATGACTCAGCAGATTCTCCCGCCCCAACTCATTCAGCCTCGTCTTTGAAACCTGCCGGTTTTAACTGTGCCAAGGCCAGTACCAAGGTAGAAAAGTTCATTTGCGATAATCCGCGTTTAAGTGATGCGGATGGGCGACTCCATGAGGTTTTTTCGGAACAACGTCAAGCCTTACCAGAAGCCGACGCCAAGCAGTTGCAACAAGCGCAACGACAATGGTTAAAGGTGCGTAACCAACGTTTCTCAAACTGTGGTGACGATATAGACTGTGCCGTAGCCGTTTATGAAGAACGAATCACAGAGATTCAAGGTGGCCAATCTTCTAAAACCAGATTGTCAATGTCTTCAGAGAGTGAGGATGATTCAAAGAGTGACGCATCGGATTCGGTTCAACCTGCTTCTACAGAAAAATGGTTAGTGATTTTAGGCACATATCCTAACAATCAATCTGGAAAGGCCCAGCAACGACTAAATTTATTAGAAAATTCAGGATACCATGATGCTTCCATTGAGGAAAGCGATAATTATCCAAATTTAAAAAAAGGATTGTTTATCGTAGTGAGAGGACCTTTTTCCAAAAACCAAGCAGAATCAGTCAAGGAAGAGATGTCTGCCGTGATACCTGATGTTTATATTAAATTGGACGGCAGATAAGCACGACGATTCGGGCGGAGTACGGAATGTATTCCGTTCCATATCACTTTAAAGGAGACTAACCATGAAACTATCTAAATCAATTGCTTTACTGGTCATTCCAGTGACCACCTTAACCTTAACGGCTTGCCAAGACCTCAGTCAAGGGGCTAATTTACTGGTTAAAGCCCTGGCTACTCCCTCGACCCAGCAGGCGGCTTCGACTAATAAAGTCACTCCTCCCAAGGGCTGGCGTTTTCCCACCCAAGCGGATTACAAAGATGACTGGGTCACATTCCGAGACAAGTTACCAGAACCTTTTCATGTTCGTGGTGACTTCAATGGTGACCAAACAACGGATGATGCGTGGATGTTGCTACGGAAAGATAATCGCGGTTGGGGACTGTTTGTCTTTCTGGCCCAGTCAGGTGGACCTCATCAAGTCATCAAAGTGGAGGAAAACGACATGGACCTCAGTCCCCAGTCTATGGGGATTGAGTTGATTGAACCTGGCAAGTACGAGACCGCCTGTGGTAAGGGCTATTGGGATTGTGAACCTGGCGAACCACCGTTATTGAATTTGAAATTCGATGCGATTGACTACTTCCGATTTGAATCGGCCTCTTCCATGGTGTATTGGAATGAGAAGAAACAGCAATTTGTAAAGATTGCCACCAGTGATTGATTTATTTTAAAGGAGACCCCAATGGGATTAATAAGTGGCATGTTAGGACATGCTTCAACGGTGGATGTTAAAACAATTGAGGCAGAGATTGTTCCTTTGCTAGGAACAGAGGAGCCTGTGGAATTAGCGTTCAAACTGGTGAGAGACTTAATTGTCTTTACCAATAAGAGACTTATCTTGGTAGATAAGCAAGGTATCACGGGGAAAAAAGTTGAATATCACTCAATTCCCTATAAAAGCATCTCTCATTTTTCTGTAGAGACGGCTGGTCATTTTGACCTCGACTCAGAGTTAAATATTTATATCTCTGGTAGTCCCACACCCTCAGTACACAAGGAGTTTAAAAACGACAAAAGTATTTTTGAGATTCACAAAGCCTTGGTGCATTATACCTTGGGTTGACCAGCCGACTGGACTGGCCAATATTTCATCTTTGTTAGTTCCTCTGCTGGGTTTGGAGGGGGACTAATAAGAACCTGGGGAGGTTGGACTTCACTATATCCAGTCCAACCTACATTACTACTTAAAGGATTTAATAATGACAATGAAATTTGAATGTAAAAAGTGTAGAAAAGAACATGAGATGTCCTGTGCTGAACTAGATTGGGAACTCGTAGATGATGCTGACCCTGACCGGGAAATGGGACCTGAATCTCATTATACCGCTTCATGGGAAAGTTTTTGCGACAATTGTGGAAACAACATGACTATAGAGTTCAGTTGTTGGGAATATCCACAAGGTGTGATTGAAGTTGAAGATGACCCGAATACGCAGGGGATAAAACTTCTGCCAGACGAGGAAACATGTTGTATTAATGTTGAGAGTGAGGAAGAAAATAACGAAGAAGAACCATTCTAATTGGTCATTAGAAATTGTAACCAATGTAGTTAGGCAACCTTGTTATTATTCATTACCAACCTTCTACACAGCCAGGTAGGGTGGGCAAGTGTTTGTTGCCCACCTTAAACATTCAATTGGGTGGGCCACGATAAACCTGTTGTCCACCCTACACAGACTTAAACCGTCAACCATGACTTTTAAATTTTAGCACATGGCTGATAATTTTTTTCAATCAACCCATTATGAGGACAAACCATGAAACAAAACCGAGTTGAAAGAATTACCTTATCTGGTGGTCTAATCGGATTCCTCTCCAGTAACCCCAGAAGAGCTTTGGAGAACAAACTTCAAGAGTTCAACTCTCAAGGCTGGCATGTCGTGCAGGTGATGGATGATTCCTCTGGAAATCTAATCACGACCATCGTGAGATTATTTTTCCTCATTATCACCGTCTTACTATGGTCTCCTGCCAATGGATATTTCGTGATTTTAGAGAAAAATGAGTAACCTTTTCTCGAAGAGTATTGGAACCTGCAATTGATTCCATTTAACCGTCTTTATTAGTTCCTCTGCCAAATTTGGAGGGGAACTAATAAGAAAAAAGTTCTGTATTCTATTTTTATAGAACAGAGCATTTTAACCAAGCGTGTTCTCCTTGTTATCAAGGGGAACCAAAACTAACAGGAGTATCTAATAATGAAATCGCTTATCAAAGGTTTATCTACTTCACTGCTATTAGTGACCGTCAGTTTGACCACCGTGCAAGCGGAGGAAGACACATACTGTGGTATTGTCACCACAGAAAAGACTCCGTTGAGTATTCGTGCAAGCATGAGTCAAGATGCCAAGGTGATTGCTACCGCCAGCAAAGGTTCGGCCCTGGCATTTGAAGTAGTCTATCATGTCAACTCCGAGGCGCAAACCAGTTGGTACAAAGTCATCCTCGACGATGGCAAAACCGGCTATGCTAGTAAACAGTTCGTCACAAACCATATTGATGTTGAAGCTGGCTGTGGTCTTGTGGAAACCAAAGACACGACCTTGAATGTTCGTGAAGGGATGGGTAAAGACACCAAGGTGATTGGCAAAGTCCGTAAAGGTGCGAAACTTCGCCTGTTGGACAAGGAAGGAGAAGAAGGAGAATGGCTTCGAGTGCAACTGAACAATGGTAAGATGGGATACGTTCATAAGGACTTTATCCATATCTACCCAAACTACGAGACTTCAGACATGTAGACAGTGTAGGGTGCGTCCCACGCACCATTCTCAAACGCCGGTCAAGTTCCCCAGAACTGGTGAAACGTGCGGCATTGAGAAAGGGGCGGGGGACGCACTCTACAAAGCTAAAATAGAGAGGTCCTGCGTTCTATTTGAATAGAAGCAGGGCATTTTAACAACGAGTGTTCTCCTTATTATCAAGGGGAACCAAAACTAACAGGAGGAACCAAACGTGAAGCAACTTATCAAAGGTTTATCGACCTCACTGCTATTAGGAACTGTCAGTTTAACTGCGGTGCCAGCAGAGGGAAACCTCAACTGTGGTATTGTCAACACCGAACAGACCCCATTGAATATCCGTACCGGCATGAGTCTGGATGCCAAAGTGATTGCTACTGCCAGTAAAGGTTCGGCCCTGGCATATAGCGAGGCGCAAGCCGGCTGGTACAAAGTTACACTCGACGATGGCAAAACCGGCTATACTCGTAACGAGTTCATCATCGATCCCATTGGAGACATTAGATGTGTTAAAGTGCAAATCAATAAGGTCAATGACACAACCTTGAATGTTCGTGAAGGGATGGGGGCAAATACCAAGGTAATTGGCAAAATCGGTGAAGGTGCGATGCTTCGTTTGTGGGATAAAGAAGGCGAAGAAGGAGAGTGGGTCAGAGTTCAAATTAGCAATGGTAAGATGGGATACGTCCGTAAGGATTTTGTCCGTATCTACTCAAACTCCGAGACTTCAGATATGCCCATGGTGACCTTATCCTCAGCGAATGACTGGCTGGCTACTGCACAACAAGAAGGATTTACCGTGCTATTGCAAAAAGACTTTAAGCAGAATCAACAGAACAAACGGATGGTCATCCACGCCAAATCCACTGGTGACGGTCATGTCTCGGGGGCTACCCTTCGAGGTGCAGTGTTAGTCAAACAGGGGATGACCTGGCAAGTGGAAAGTGCCACGGCGGACCTTGGAGAGTTAGGCAGTTGGGGTCAACCACCCGAAGCGCAGTTAATTAAAATTGGCCCAGACTAATATGGGGTTTTCTTCAAAAGCAATGGTACTGGCCAAGGAGTTTCCACAGAAAACACCTCCTTAGTTACTGCGGTGGGAACTAAACTCAAGGAAGTGTTTTCGTTAGAGACCAGCGAAAATAACGGTGGTGTTTGTGAATCTGCGGATTGTTACGATTACGAAACCAAATTGGAATTTGTTCCAGGCCGTAACCCAGATTACTTTGACATCAACGCCGTTACCAAGGGTTCTCTGCCGGGTGGCAAGAAGAAGAAACCGCAACGATTCTCTTTCACTGGAGAACAATATAAGGCGAGATAGCCAGGTAGGGTGGGCAAGAGTTTTTTGCCCACTTTAAAATTTCAATTTGGTGGGCAACGATAAACCTGTTGCCCCAGATCTATCAACTTAAGCAATTTTGTAGATGACAAAAGGAAACTTTCGTGGTAGACT
>DZAL01000402.1 GCA_022729575.1 Thiomargarita sp. | reverse complement strand
AAACATTTAAACAAAAACTCTTGACAAGTGCCAGTTGTACGTGGTAAAATGAAACAAAGAGTAAAGTGTGCTTCTAAAGGGGGTGGATTAAATTGGCAACTGCGGCAATTTGGGAAGAAATAAGGAACGTTTGGGAGTATGACGCCGACAAGTTAGAGGTAGTAGCAAATGCCTATAATGTGCCGATGGTGTCTATATCTCTTAAGTCGACGCAAGAAGCTTGGGGCATTAAGAATAGCAAAAGGGGCTTTGGGTTCAACGATTCTGTTGTGCTTAACGCTGTTCAGGTGCAGTTGGCTCACAAGACCGATTTGGGTAAACTGCGGCTTATGGCTGCTTGTGTCATTGAAAAAATAGCTGGTGAAATCAACCATATAGAAATTTTAAAGGCCGCCGAGCGTCTCGCCAAAATTTATGCGGTAATTATTCCTTTGGAACGCAAAGTGTTTGGTTTAGATGGTGAAGTGGACGACACGCCAGACAGTATAATACTTTCAATGAGGAGTAAATGAAAGGTTACTTGATAATAAATGGCAAATAGTTTAAATTTTGAAACTGATATTGCGGGTTTCTCCCCAAGGCAGATGAGTGCTATAGATCATCTTGATGATGAATTTTCGAAGTATGTCCTGTTTGGGGGCTGTCTTGGTGGTGGCAAGTCTTATTTACTGCGGTGGGCTGCAGTCAGGCAATTAATAAAACTATATAGTAAGTATGGCAAACGTAATCTTGTGGGGATGATTGCTGCTGAAGATTATCCCGCTTTAAAGGACAGACAGTTGCAAAAAATCGCAACTGAATTTCCTTCGTGGCTTGGTAAATCCCATAACGATCATAAGGACTATGGTAGGTGCTATATTCTCAGTGCTAAATTCGGCGGAGGCGTGATAGCATTTCGTAATCTGGATGATACCAGTAAATACCAATCTGCTGAGTTTGTTTTTATATTCGTTGATGAATTAACGAAAAATGCATATGAGGTTTTCACATTTCTGCGGTCTCGTTTGCGTTGCCCCGGTATCCCCGATTGGGAATTAAAGTTTATGGGTGCTACCAATCCGGGCGGTCCCGGCCATGGTTGGTGCAAAGCTTTTTGGTTGGATGGGATATTTTCAGATGATTGGAAAGGGTTTGAACATAGGTTTGCATATGTGCCGTCCAAAGCAACCGATAACCCGCATCTTGACCAAGATTATTACTCAATGTTGGATACCCTGCCGGAAGCCCTGCGGAAGGCATTTAGGGATGGTGATTGGAATGTATTTGTTGGTCAAGCATTCACTGAGTTTAATGCCAAAATACATGTAATACCAGATTGTACTCCTCCTGCTTCCGCCCCCTGCTATATGACTATGGATTGGGGGTTCGGCAAACCATTTAGCATTGGCTGGTGGTATGTAGATAATGATGGCCGCATTATTCGTTTTGACGAATGGTATGGCTGGAATGGTACTCCGGATGTTGGCCTGCGTTATCCTGATTCGGATATTGCTAAGGGTATTACAGAACGGGAAATGCTATTTAATGTCAACGGGCATAAAAGGACTTTTATCCGTATTGCCGGTAATGATGTTTTCAATAAAAAGCCTGATTATAAGGGGGGTGGGC
>DZAL01000280.1 GCA_022729575.1 Thiomargarita sp. | reverse complement strand
TTCCCACGCTGGCGCGTGGGAACGAGAAAAAACCTACTGGTGTGCATAGAGTAGCTCCTTGCTAAGGGGTGGTTGAGTTAACTTGCGTAAGAGGAGTTACTCACACAACGCTAACCCTTTAGTGATGAAAGAAATAGTATCGGCCTGCGGACCTTTCGAAATTTCATCAATTTTAGCATAACCACGAGAGCCTGCTACGTCATTTAACGCATAAGTTTTATCATTCGCCCATAAAGTGACAATGCCTGGCGGGGTACAAGACAATTCAGCGGAATCTATGGTAAATGGCCATTTCTCTCCATAATCTTTTCGACTAATGCGGTTAGCATCTTTTCTACTCTTCTCCAGTTGAGCCCGATAATAAGTCGATTTATCATGATATTCTTGGTTATCTGGAAATAGCTTAACTAACTTGGCATATTCTTCTACCGAGGCTTGAGGATTGGAAGAGGATATCGTTTTTAGACGAGCTAAAATTCTCTTTTCGGCGGCTTCATCCAATTCGAGTTTAGCGCGATTAGCCACTTCTTGTAACGACTGGTCTTTATGGTTTTTAGCCATTTCATAGGCTTTCTCATACTGACGTGCCAGCATCAAACGAGCTAACTGTTTCGACACCGCATTGATCTCTGCCAATTCTTTTTTTCTAGTTTTAGCTTGGTCGGCGGCATGGAGCAGTTGTTTAATCCGGCAATCATAATGAGCAAAAGGAATGCCTTGAATCTGCGCGTTATCATACTTACCTGTTTCGTACAATAATTTGATTTTTTCGAAAATCTCCTCGCGTTTAGTTTTAGCTTCTTCCGCTATCTGTTTTAATTCTGGAGTGTCACTTAATTCATTGGCCAACTCATAGGCTTCATAATACTTGCCTTCTCTCAGCAATTGCGGACCCTGTTGCAAGGCCGCTTCAATTTTTTGTCGTTTGTGATTGTCCTTAGCATCCTTCACTAATTGTTTTACAGTGGCATCAAATTCTGTATATTTTTCTCCCATCTGGATAACTTCTTGATAATTACCAAGGTTATACAAATTTCGTAGCTGCTGAATCAAAGTTTCGCTCGACCGCAGAAAATCTTGTTGTTGTTGTATTTGTTTTTGCGTGGCCGAAAATCTAGTCAATTTATCCTTATCTTCGTGAGATAAGAAGTGACTGGCTATTTTGACCATTATGGTATCCAATTGTTGGTTACTGCTTTGATTAATAGACATGGTAATTATCACTAAAGCAGCTAAGATCATAATAACTTTGGTGTGAAAAGAAATAGGGATATGAAATTTCGTCGCCATTAAATCGCTTATCAGCGGAGAAATTATTACACCTACGATAGATAATGCTATCGCTGTATTTAAAATGGCCACTGTAGCAACGATACCTGAAAAAACGAGTAGGATCGCAACAAACCAATTAATGATGCGAAACAATTGATATATCAGGGACATAATTCACTCAATCAATGAAATTTTGGGATGGTCTAAGGTAATTTTTAATCAAAACATAGTATCAGCAATTTATATACCAAATTTTATGATTTAGTTATTTTTAATTAAAAAAATTTTATAAATCAAGGAAGATATACTCGCAACCGTCATTTTACACTTTCAAATACTAGGCTACTCATGATCATTTTTACGCTGTGTTGCATTCGTCGATGGTAACTTACCTTTAGTTTTGAACTATGGGGATGTTGGCGTGCCAAGCATAGCTTATTAAAATTAATGGGTTACCAAAAAAAGTGGCACTTCGTGTCAGCTTTTTTAGTTTAAAAAATTTTAAGCGAAAGTGGTAAACAAATCTCGTGAAATTGGATTAAGGTTTTCCATTATAGTATGTTTTATTGAAAATTGAAAATTTTATTTGCAGTATTAAACACTAATATTGAGACTTGACCACTATTCAAAAAATGGTCAAAAAATGGTCAAATCTTCTTCGCTACTAAATTTATGAAATTATAAAATCTGCTTTAAAAATAAACGCGCCCGCTCAGTCTGAGGTTGAGTAAAAAACTCCTCTGGCGTATTTTCTTCGACAATCTCTCCTCCATCCATAAAAATAATTCGATTCGCTACCATTCGAGCAAATCCCATCTCATGGGTTACACAAATCATCGTCATACCTTCCTGGGCTAACTCGACCATAACGTCCAACACTTCCTTAATCATCTCTGGATCTAATGCCGAAGTAGGCTCGTCAAACAACATCACTTGCGGATTCATACACAGACTTCGCGCAATGGCCACCCGTTGCTGTTGTCCTCCAGATAACTGCCCCGGATATTTATGAGCTTGCTCAGGAATATGAACCCGCTCTAAATATTTCATCGCCAATGGTTCAGCCTCTTGGCGCGGGAGTTGGCGCACCCAAATCGGTGCTAAACAACAATTTTCCAACACCGTCAGATGAGGAAACAGATTAAATTGCTGAAACACCATGCCCACTTGGTGGCGAATGTGTTCGATATTTTTTAAATTGTCGGTTAACTCGGTACCTACTACGATAATTTGACCTTGTTCATAAGGCTCCAAGCGATTGAGGCAACGAATTAAGGTGGATTTACCGGAACCGGAGGGGCCACAGATGACAATATGTTCACCTTGATTGACCGTGAGATTGATATTTTTTAGGACTTGAAATGGACCGTACCATTTATTGACTTCGCGCATTTGAATAACTATCATAATTTTTGGTCAAACTGAAAGTTTGATTCTCCGTAGATATTAAGGTAGTGGTGCCTTGGGTAGTGATATGTACTGAAGCAGAAATTATGCGGTATTTTCCCTCACCCCCGACCCCTCTCCCAAAGGGCGAGGGGCGAAAGAAAATAGGAGAAAATTTCTGCTTCAGTACTTATAGCAAATTCCACTTGATTGAATATCATTAAGTCAAGTACCGCGGATTTGGGGGATCAGCGGATAAACCCATAGCTCTGCTTTATCCGTCTATCCCCCAAATCCGCGGTACTTGAGGCGATACTCACTCCAGTGAGATTTGCTATAACCGCCGCGTTTCCCGCTCTCCCTCTGAGAGAAGGGCCGCGGGCGGGGCTTATTTTAGTAACTGATGACCCGTCTGAAATTTCTGTTCTAGGTATTGACTGTAACGAGACATGCTAAAACAAAATAACCAGAAAATTAGGCCGGCGAAAATATAACCTTCTTTGGAATAACCTAGCCAATGGGGATCCATAAATGCCGTTTGAATAATTCCTAGTAAATCAAAGAGACCAATGATTAAAACCAGCGTGGTGTCTTTAAATAAAGAAATAAAGGTATTGACAATTCCAGGGATTACTAATTTTAAAGCCTGGGGTAAAATAATCAATCCCGTCTGTTGCCAAAAGCCTAATCCCAATGAGTCGGCGGCTTCAAATTGTCCTTGGGGAATCGCTTGTAACCCACCTCTGATAACTTCTGCCAAATAAGCCGCTTGAAACAGCACAATTCCTACTAACGCCCGTAACAGTTTATCAAACTGGACCCCTTCTGGTAAAAATAACGGTAGCATCACCGAAGCCATAAATAAGACGGTAATTAACGGTACGCCACGGATAAATTCAATAAAAATAATGCTTAACGCTTTTACCAGAGGTAAGTTATTCGCGCGTCGTCCCAAGGCTAATAAAATTCCAAGCGGTAAAGACAGTACGATTCCCATTATTGCCAAAATTAAGGTCAACATGAGTCCTCCCCATTGCGAAGTTTCGACGAGGGGTAAACCAAACATACCGCCATAAAATAGGTAAAACGCCAGAATCGGATAACCGACCACAGTGAAAGCTAAAATCCAAGATTTTTTCGGTACTTTGGCAACCATGAGCGCAACCATGAGTACCGCTAACAGTGAAAATGCCAAGTTAACTCGCCAATAATCGGTGGTCGGATAGAAACCATAAATAAACTGCCAAAAGCGAACTTTAATAAATACCCAACAGGCACCATTGGCGGTGCAATCTTCACGAGTAGTACCGACCCAATTGGCTTCTAAAATCGCCCAGCGCAGAATGGGCGGCAGAATCAAATAAAGTAGGTAAACACTGAATAAAGTGAGTAACGTATTGAACCAAGAGGAAAATAAATTTCGCTGTAGCCAACGGAGTGGCGTTATCGGTTTCATTATCGGTTTCATTTTCTAACTTCTCCTAAGTGGGTGAAATCCAGGTGGTCCCTCCAAGTTAATGAAGGTCTTAAAATTCAATGAGTTACCAAGGTTCAAAGTTTCCTAAACCTCAAAGGTTTAGGAAACTTAGCACCTACCAGGTTTAGGAATCTGCGATCCCGGCGGTAGGGTGTATAAGCGAAGCGTCATACACCACTGCGGTTAGTACCTCCATTTATCTCGTTCCCACGCGCCAGCATTCCTTTTCCGCAACACTGGCGCGTGGGAACGAGATAAACTCCCTTCCTTACTCAAGGAGGAGTAGGGAGTGGTTTATTTTTCGATCAATCTCATTTTATAATTATACCAATTCATCGCCGCCGAAATGAAGAGACTAATTACCAGATAAACCGCCATCGTCATGCTAATGATTTCAATGGCTTGTCCCGTTTGATTAAGCGCAGTACCAGCAAAAATAGAAACCAAATCCGGATAGCCAATGGCCGTGGCTAAAGACGAATTTTTAGTTAAATTAAGATATTGGCTAGTCAATGGCGGAATGATGATTCGCATCGCTTGAGGAATAATGACCAAACGTAAGGTGGCACCTCGCGATAAACCCAAGGCATAAGCGGCTTCCGTTTGACCAGACGGTACTGCTTGAATGCCGGCCCGGACTATTTCTGCAATAAATGCCGCCGTGTAAATACTCAAAGCCATCAATAACGCCATTAATTCTGGAATCACCACGAAGCCACCACGAAAATTGAAACCAGCTAATTTGGGAATTTCCATAGATAAAGGGCTACCTACTAAAAAGAACGTGAGTAATGGCCATCCCATTAATAGCAATGCGGCTGGGTAAAATATCGAAAAAATTGGTCTCACCAGAGTTTGCGATTGCTTCCATCCTTGAAGCAGGCGAAATCCTCCTTTCACGAAAATGATAGCCACTAATAAACTGACTACTACCCAAATGAAGCCATCTTCCAGAATGAGTTTCGGTAAATATAACCCCCGAATATTTAAAAATATCATCTCTTGCCATTGCCAACTTTGTCGCGGTGAGGGCAAACCACGTAATACTACAAAATACCAAAAAAAGATTTGCAACAATAGCGGGAGGTTACGAAAAATTTCGATATACACGGCGGCTAATTTAGCGACTAACCAATTGCGAGAAAGACGCGCAATACCAATCATAAAGCCAAGAATCGTGGCCAAGACTATCCCTAAGCCAGATACTAACAAGGTATTCAGGAGTCCGACTACAAAAGTGCGACTATAAGAGGAAGTTTCATCATATTGGATTAACGTTTGAATAATCCCAAAACCAGCTTCCGTGGCTAAAAAATCAAATCCCGTGGTAATACCTCGTTGTTCCAAATTGTGCAAAGTATTATGAATGAGATAACTCAAACCCCAAATGACTACACCGGCGATCAGCACTTGAAATACCCAAGCACGAGTGCGAGAGTGATACCAAATCGAGGATTTGGCAGAAGATAAGTGAAAGAAAGTTCGGTTGAACAATTTCATGGTTTTTACTGGTGTGAAATAGTTGAAATTAAAGAGCGGCTTGAAGTGCTCGTCGTATCAGCTCTTCACTGGTCAAGCCATCTTGTTTGACTGAATAAACTAAGCTACTAGCTTCTTGAGGTTTATAACCCAGCGCGATTAGGACACTGATAGCGTCATCTAAGGGGCTAATCACCGTGCCGCGTGGCGTGGTAGTGGAGGAAGTAGCCGGGTTAATCGCAAAGTGCTCCAAACGGTCTCGCATTTCGATCACTAATCGTTCGGCGGTTTTCTTACCTACGCCAGGAATGCGAAGTAAATGTTTAGTGTCATTACTTTTCACGGCTTGCACAAAAGTCGTCAATTCCATAGTGGAAAGAATACTCAGTGCTAATTTGGGACCTACTCCATTAACTCGAATCAAATCTCGAAACAATTGTCTTTCCGCTTCAGTAGAGAAGCCATATAAAGTATGTGCGTCTTCCCGCACTATCAAATGAGTTAACAAGGTCACAGATTGATTTAACTCTGGTAACTGGTAAAAAGTTGACATGGGAACAAAAATTTCATATCCTACACCTTGAACTTCAATCACGATCAAAGGGGCTTGTTTTTCTATAAGAAGACCGCGTAAACGACTAATCATAATAAGTTATTATAAATAAAAAGGTAATTTTATTGCTGTCAGCGAAAAATTGTTTGGTTAGTTACTGTTGGTTTTGGATTATACCAAAATTTGCTAGTCATATACAAGGAACCAGATTTGACAACTTTTTGAAAGTTGTCAAATCTTTTTTGCTGGGACGATTTATTTTATCACGATTCCACCCGGATCCACAATCCGTTCATCCACCCCCGTACTATCTCCCAATTCACCATCTTTCAAGATATAAGTTGCTTTCACCACTGACTTCCCACCTATCATCACGGCTTCAAAAGCAACATTGGGAAGAAGATACCAACCAGCCGTTGATTCATTCCCTGGTACCAGCGGCCCAAATTTGCGGAAGATAAAATTACGTTTCACCGTACTCACGGCATGATAATACAAACTGATTTGTGCTTGGGGACAAGCTAAGTCAAAGTAGATTA
>DZAL01000079.1:11946-24988 GCA_022729575.1 Thiomargarita sp. | reverse complement strand
GGCGCCGCCTTTGGAGATTCAGAGTCAGTTTGCGAGTTTAGCCGAGACCTTGGGCATTCCTATCATTCAGCAGACCGTGGAGAACTTGGCAGCCCAAGTCAAGCAGTGGTTAGCTAGTCACTCTGGCTGGTTATTGTTGATAGATAATATTGAGGAGAAGAAGGAGACGGAAGAGGACGAGAAGCCCAAGCCGATAACCGAACAGTTGCGGCGGGCCGGATACCTTAACCGGGCGGGTGTTGTTGACCACGCGGCAAGCCGGGCCACCGTTGCCGATTCAGCCCGTGGTTCTCAAGATGTTGACTACCGAGGAGGGGGCGAAGTTTCTCGTGCAATTGGTGTATGGGGTGACGGCGGCGGAGGCAAGTGGGCATGGTGAATATGGGCCAGCGCAGGCGTTGAGTCAGCAATTGGGCGGGTTGCCCTTGGCGTTAACGCAAGCGGCAGCGTATATGCGGGTCCAGGGGCGGGGGTGTGCCGACTATTTGGCCTTGTATCACGTCTATCAGAAGGAGTTGTTAGCGGAACGGGGCGAGAAGTGGTTTAAGGAGGACCATCCCGAGGCGGTGGATGTGACGTTACGGGCATCGTTGCAACAGGTACAAGCCCGCGAACCGCAGGCGTTGGCGTTGTTACAAGGGTGTGCCTTCTTGCCGCCCGAGGGGATTCCAGAGGAGGTGTTAAGGACTGCGTTGGCAGTGAATCCATGGCAATTGGATAAGCTGTTAAAGCCGATTTTAAGTTATTCATTATTGACTCGTGACTCTCAGCGTCAGGAGGTGAGTATTCATCGCTTAGTGCAGGCGGTGTTGCGCTGGGAGTTGGAAGCGGTGCAGGCGCAATGGGTCGAACGGCTGGTGACGGTGCTGGAGACGTTGTTTCCAGCAACGCAAGAGTCTAGTAAAGACTGGGCTAAGATTGAACATTGGCAACGGTGTACACACTTGTTAAGCAGTGCCTTGGCGTGTGGTGAGGAGAGTCAGCGGTTGGCCATTGAGACCGTGACCCTGGCACGGTTGTTGGGTCGGGTGGCGGATTATCTGAATAGAAAAGCAGACTATGAGAAGTCGTTGCAGTGGTATAAACAGGCGTTGGCTATTTGGGAAAAGGAGGGGGATAAGGAGGTGGCTGAGGTGGTGTCTATTCGTAATAGCATGGTGGAGGTGTATGACAATAAAGGGGATTATGCTACCGCCTTGTCTCTGGCCAAAGAGACTCTGGCGAGGAGTGAACAGGTGTTAGGTGACAAGCATCCGAAAACCGCTGAGAGTCTTGGTGTCTTGGGATGGACATATTACCTCAAGGGCGAGTATGAAAATGCTTTACCAGTGTGCCAACGGGCCGTGGCTATTAATGAGGAGGTGCTGGGTAAAGACCACTATGACACGGGCAGCAGTTTTAACAACCTGGCAGTGTTGTATTATGCCCAAGGTGAGTATGAGAAAGCCTTGCCGTTGTATGAACGTGCGCTGGCGATTCAGGAACGGGTGTTGGGGAAAGAACATCCTGACACGGCAACCAGCCTAAACAACCTGGCACAGTTGTATCAAGCCCAAGGTGAGTATGAGAAAGCCTTGCCGTTGTCTCAACGTGCGCTAGAGATTAAAGAACGGGTGTTAGGGAAAGAACATCCTCTCACGGCAAACAGCCTAGGCACCCTGGCACAGTTGTATCAAGCCCAAGGTGAGTATGAGAAAGCTTTGCCGTTGTATGAACTGGCGCTGGAGATTGATGAACGGGTGTTGGGGAAGGAACATCCTGGCACGGCAACCGACCTAAACAACCTGGCAGAGTTGTATCGTGCCCAAGGTGAGTATGAGAAAGCCTTGCCGTTGTATGAACGGGCATTGGCTATCTTGAATAAGCGATTAGGAGAACAGCATCCCTATACGCGGAAAGCAGCAGACCATTATCAAGAGTTATTGAAGCAAATTGCCGAGAAGCAGCAGCGGGCCGAGGCGAAGCCACGGGTAACGGGTCTGCGGGCTTGGTGGGAGAGAGTGAGGGGGTGGGTGAGGAGTCGAGGGGAGTAGGGGAAGTCAGGACTGCCAGTCCTCGAAGGACTGGCAGTCCTTTACTGAGTACAGCGGATTTAGGGGATAACTGAGTACAGCGGATAGATGAAATAAACGGATAAACCGCCTTGAACTCCTTGGTATCTTCCGCCAAGCCGTGGTGTTCGGGCCTTATCCGTTTATTTCATCCATCCGTTGTACTCAGTTAGTGTAGGGTGGGCAAACGTCCTTTTGTTGGCCCACCTGTTATCACCACGGTCGATAGTGGTGGGCAACGATAAAGCCGTTGCCCACCCTACCTGACTAGAGGCTGTAGCCGCAATGCCATTAAGTTAAGCCGCCTTGGAGTCCAAATCTTCAGATTTGGACGAGATGGCGTTGCCAAATCTGAAGATTTGGACTCCAACGCCGTAACCTTGGCTTAACTTAATGGCATTGCGGCTTGTCGCCTCTACTCTAACATTCTACTGAGTTGGTTGGAGGTATCAATGTATAAAGGAGAACGATTTAATAGTATCAGTCACCTCATTGGCGCGATTGCCGCGCTGGTCGGTCTAGTGTTACTGGTGGTGCTGGCGACACGTCAAGGGGATTGGTGGAAAATTATCAGTTTTAGCATTTACGGGGTCACTCTCTTCTTGCTTTATCTAGTTTCGACGCTTTATCACAGCGTGCAAGGGAAAGCCAAACAGGTCTTGCGCAAATTTGACCATTACTCGATTTATCTTCTGATTGCCGGTACTTATACCCCTTTCACCCTGGTCACCCTTCGCGGTGGCTGGGGTTGGTCAATGTTTGGCCTCATCTGGAGTCTGGCAATCTTAGGCATAGTGCTGGAATTGCTACACCCCAAGGAGATTCAAATCTGGCCCGTGATCATTTATCTCCTCATGGGCTGGCTGATCCTAATTGCGCTCCGACCCTTATTACAAGCCTTGCCTCTAGCGGGCTTCGCTTGGCTCCTGTTGGGAGGTGTATTTTACAGCGTTGGCGTAATTTTTTACCTGTTAGACGAAAAAGTGCGTCACTTTCATGGTATCTGGCATCTATTCGTATTGGCGGGTAGTCTCAGCCATTATTTCACCGTACTGTTTTATGTAGTTTGAGAAGCCGTTGGAGTCCGGAATTCATTCCGTTTTGGGAAGCCGTTGGAGTCCGGAATTTATTCCGTTTGTGGTGCCAGACGGAATAAATTCCGGACTCCAACGGCTCGTTACTACCAAGAATTTTACTTGACGAAAAATTTAACTTACTCTATGATAGCATTTCCCAGTGGCTGCTTAGTCAGCTCCACCATGGTGACCTGTGGTTACCATGGCTCTAAGCTAAGTGAAAAACGTTATAATATAAGGATTAATCAATGACATCCACAAAAATTGGTTTTATCGGCCTAGGTATTATGGGTCAACCTATCGCCTTGAATCTCCGCAAAGCTGGTTATCCGCTTTGGGTTTATGCCCGCCGCCCGGAAATGATGCAACCGTTGACGGCCGTTGGGGCCACAGCTTGCACTTCTCCACAAGCGGTCGCACAACAGAGCGAAATTATCTTTATTATGGTCTCCGATACGGCAGATGTAGAACAAGTCATTTTAGGCCCGGATGGAATCATTCATGGTGCGACCAGTGGTAGTTTAGTCATTGATATGAGCAGCATTGCGGCTTCGGCTACTCGTACCCTGGCAACCACCTTGGCCACGGTCGGCCTCCAAATGCTAGATGCGCCCGTTTCAGGAGGAGAAAAAGGTGCCAAGGAAGCTACACTGTCAATTATGGTAGGCGGCAAAGTTGAACAATTTGAAAGAGCCTGGCCATTATTTCAAATATTAGGTCAAAATATTGTCCATGTTGGCAACCATGGGGCGGGACAAATCGCTAAAACTTGTAATCAAGTCTTAGTTTCACAAACGGTAGTCGCGGTAGGAGAAGCTCTATTATTAGCCAAAGCGGCAGGCGTAAATCCAGCCAAAGTTCGGCAAGCGTTACTAGGTGGCTTTGCCAACAGCAAAATTTTAGAAGTGCATGGACAACGCATGTTAGAGCACGATTTTCAACCAGGCTTTAAAGTTAAACTACACCATAAAGATATAAGAATCGCACTGCAAACAGCTCACGAATTAGGTCTAGCCATACCAGGCACGGCCTTAGCGGCCCAAAATTTAAATGCGTTGATGGGCAGTGGTCACGGTGAATTAGATTCAGCCGCGATGGTGTTAGTACAAGAGCGAACTTCCACCGTACAGTTGACAGAAAAAGGGTAGTCCTCGATGTTCAAGTTATAGTAATATCCTTACCTATTTGTTCTACAATGAATTTGGCCAGTAGGGATAATACCCCTTCGAGGGGTGTTATCCCTCAGAGCTCAAGTACAACGGTGGATGAATATTACTATAAAAGCGTCCATTTTTATCCAGTTCAATTTTACCACCCATTGCAGTTTCTAAGTCGGCTAATAACGTTTGCATGGGATGGCTAATTTTTCTTCGTTTTAAGCCGCCTAATGCAATACAGGTATCACGCCAGGTCTCTTCAAATTCTAGGTAGTAATTTTCATAGACGGTAATAAAGTTAGGAACAATGATTAACAGGTCATGGCTGGGTAAAAACACCGGTTTAGTGGTCAACCATTTTTCGGGCAGGTGTAGTATTTGTAACTGGTCGCTATTTGAAGAGAAACGAAAAGTGGCATCATAACTGGAATCGTCAAAAGTGACTGTCGCCTCACCGTGTGTTTGTTGGTAGCGCACTAAATGACTCAATTGTTCAGCCCGAAAGACGCGGACCAATTTGTCAGAGACGGCCGTTGCTAATTCCGTTTCAGTAGGCTTCTCCTCGGTTTTCAATCTGAGTTCAGCATTGGCGGCTAAGATAGAATAGGCAACTTTTAACAAATGCGTTTTGCCCGTGGCATTTTCGCCAATGAAGATATTGAGTTGTGGACTCAATGCCAGGGTCGCTTCTGGAAACGAAGTGAGATTTTTTAAAGCGAGTTGGGTGAGTGCAGGATAATTATCTGAAGCGCGATAATTTTGTAAGTTCTGAAGCATAAATTCGGCGGTATTTTCCCTCACCCCCGGCCCCTCTCCCAAAGGGCGAGGGGCGAAAGAAAATACGAGAAAATTGTTGCTTCAGTACTTATGAGTGTCGATAAGCGTTCGACTAACTTTTCGCGGTCTAAACTAGATTTACTAAAGCATTCTTTCACGCCGATATTGGACGCTGCAAGCGCATCTTTAAATGAGTCACCGTGCGCTGTTAAGATTGCCATAGGAATATGAATATTCTCGGCTTTTGCCCGCCGAATCATGGTTAAGCCATCCATTTTGGGCATCTGTAAATCTACTAAGGCCACGTCAAACTCATCTGTGAGGAGTTTTTTCAGACCATCCTCGCCATCGTTAGCCGTTTCTACGGCAAAATTATGCTCTTCCAGCAATTCGACTAATTGTTTACGCAGGTTTTGTTCATCATCTACGACTAAAACACGATAAGGGGTATTTCTCATATTGTGGTTCCGTTTGTAGGTTCAATCATAAAAGGTGGAGGTAACCATAACCAAACCTGACAGGTCTTGAAGACCTGTCAGGTTTAAACCAAGCATAACCAAACCTGACAGGTCTTCGAGACCTGTCAGGTTTCAACCACTATCTTGTGCATTACTACCGAATTAAGTTCGAGAGGAAATTTCAGGATCTAAAACCTCCAACCCAATCTTAGCACATACGCCTTTCATTTTACCCAAATTTTTACCGCCATCAGAGGTGACCATGATGACCACGGGCGTGAGAGTTTTGGCTATGGCAATGTGCAATGCGTCATTGGTGCCTAATTCATAATTCTTGGCATATTTAGTCATCAAGGCCCTAGCGTAACGAAACACACCTTCTTGAGTGCTTACCAATTGAAAGCGGTGGCGAGGCGTTGTACCAATATCGTGTTGGAGTTGGTCAATAATGCTGTGTATTTTCTTCTCTTTCAGTTTGCCTTGGCGAAGATACCGCATGAGTACGCCTAATACTTCTAAATGGGTTAAATTAGAGACATAAACTACGGCTGTACTACTACTCAAACGTCGAATTTCCGTTTCTTTAGATACATAATGTTTAAATAAAGCATTAGTATCAAAGTAATAACGTTTGTTAATAGACATACTCTCTCTCCGTTTCGGAAAGATTAGCAAAGATGCGGTCTATCTCTTCAAACGACATTCCCTCGGCTAATCGAGTGACACGTTTCACTAACTCCGCACTGTCTAGGGAAGATTTCTCAAACCAATCTTTGACGGTATTCTGCAATTTCAGAGCAGCGACAGCATCTTGTTTATCTCCCTTGCCCGTCAAAATAATGACGTAAGCATCAATCTCTTGTTCGTCAGCCCGCCGAATCATGGTTAAACCATCCATTTTGGGCATCTTCAAATCAACAATGGCCACGTCAAACTCATCCGTGAGGAGTTTTTTCAAACCTTCTTCGCCATCATTAGCGGTTTCTACGGCAAAATTATGCTCTTCCAGCAATGCGACTAATTCATCACGCATGTCTTGTTCGTCATCTACGACTAAAACACGATAAGGGGTCTTTCTCATATTTTGGCTCCGTTTGTGGGGGGTAATTCAATCATAAAACACGCACCATTAGGTTGGCGGTCTTGATAGGTTATGGTACCACCAAGGTCAACTAAGGCTTGATGGGCGAAGTGTAGTCCTAAACCGGTGCCGTGGGCTTTGGTGCTGTGAAAAGGGGAGAATAAATTTTGTTGTTGTTCTTGAGGAATACCTGCGCCGTTGTCTTCAACTTGAAAACCGACTTTTTTGGCAGTTTGCCAGGTTTTGATTAAAATAAACGCATCGGGTATATTTTCTAAGGCTTCACGGGCATTGCTAATTAAATTAATCAAAACTTCCTGTAACACAAAATGGTTGGCTTGGCTACCTGGATTCTCGTCAGATAATTCCAGCGTCAACGTAATATGATGCGCTTCCAATTGGCTTTCAAAGTGGTCTTTAATTTGTTCTACCAAAGCATTTAGTTCAACAACTTCGCGCCGTTTGCGGTCACCATTGGCAAACTCTCTGAAGTTTTGAATAATAGTGTGTAAACGGTCTGCTTGTCTTAAAATGTGTTGAAAAATCTCTTCTCCTTCGGCAACACTCATTCCCTTTTCTAATCTCCTCAAACCACGTTGTGCCGCCAGCCGAATAATGCCGACTGGATTATTAATATTGTGGGCAACGCCGGTGGCCAGATTGCCTAGATAACTGAGTTTCTTGGCTTCTTCTAAAGCAATGCGCTGTTCAACTTCGCGACGTTTTAGATATTCAACTTCTTCTAATAATTCCTGATAGTCTTTTGGTTTCTCTCTAGCCAACCGCAACCGTCTATTTGGATTCATAATTTTTTTATCTATAGTGAATGGCAATATGGAAAACAATACATTATTTTTGCAATAGTTTCTTGTTGGATAAAGAAACTGGCTACCTACTCTCAGCAAAATTCCCAATTAACAAGCCGGTAGAGTGAGCAAATAGGTGGTAAGGAGGTTGTCATTTCCATGATGTTAATGCCTCCCCTACAAACTCATAGCCGCTTCCAGGCGTTCAAAAATCAAGTCTTCTCGTTCCCTATTATCCTTGGCGGTACTTTGCACGACATATTCAAAATCAGGATGCTTCAGTAAGGCGTTAAGTTGTGCTACTATATATTGACGCAATTCAGACGTGGCCTTGGCAATTTCACCAAGTAATTCTTCACGACCATCAAACAGATTCATTATATCTTCTATATCACGACTTTCCAATGGATCATTCTTCCCTCGCCCAAGGTAAGCCTCCAATTTGGTGGCTATAAAATAAACGGATTGCACTAAAGGTATCTTTAAACCTTCATTTAGTTGATACCATTGCACATTTTGTAAGGCGGTCGCATACCAACAGTTGCCAAAGCCTAAGGTTTCTTCGTTATCTGGCATAAAATCAACCTTAAGACCATCCAAGTACATGGCGCAAATCACTTCTTCTTGCATCTTCTCTATAAAGCCTTTTTTGCGTAATTGTTCTTGCAATTGCGCCCAGTCGTGAGAACCTAAAACATGCACAATAATGTCTACATCATTGGTATATCGTATTTGTTGCCGACTAAAGTCATCGGTGATAAAAAAACCTGTCGTACAACCGCCCACGAAAGCCATTCGTTGTAACAACTCGTCACCAAGTGCTTCAGCAACTTTGGCAATCATACTTTGGTGACAATTAAACTCGTTCATTCTATTCCTCGCAGCATCTTTGACAATTTATCAGCCGCAACAGCACGTTCTCGAGGTTGACCGAGACGAATTGCATCAGTCAGTGCTAACAACGCATATAGACGTTGATCACGACGAATGGCTTGAGGAACAGTTTTAAATAAAGGTTCTACCACCTGTCCCATCGTTTTACCCTGTGCATCGGCCCACACAGGAACCAGTTCGCCTGCGGTCATAAGTTCACCCTTTAGCACGGGTGCGGCCAAGCCCGTGGCAATACCCCGTCCGATTGCTTGCGGTTTGGCTGGAAATACATAACGTATTCCATAAATAATAAACTCCTCCAAAGCCTTAACGTTCGTGCGTGGCACACCTGTATGACGGTCCGGCTTTGCCAGAGTGACTTCATAACAACGTTGCAATGCTAGGCTAATTTGAGATTTACTAATGCCGGTTTCTTCAGCCAGGGCGCGAACTGTGTATTGAGCAACTAAGGCATCTTCATCATTTAAGGTATCTTCATCGTTTTGCGGTGGTATCTTAAACTCATCAGTATCATGCCAGTCTTGCCATTCAGTAATCATCAAGTTATCTTCAGCAATTTTCTGTTTTTGTTGATGCTCCAGCCTTAAATTAGCAATTTTCTGTTCACTTTGTTGCAGACTGACCAGTTTTAATAATAAAAAAATATCTTGACTTTTCATTTTAATTATTCAATGGATGTCCCGTGTCCTAAAACTAAGGACAGCTATTGTAAGCTAATTCTACTTTGTCAATCAAATTTCTTCATTAAATTTCTGGTAGTCCCTACAAGTCAATGGAAGTATTAAAAATCAATGGATTATCCAAAGCCAAAGTTTCCTAAACCGGCACGGTTTTATAGATGAATTATTCATTCACCTGACGCACCACCACCCCTAGCCCCAATGCCATTAAGTTAGGGTAGTTAAGGTAGGGTGTATAAGCGAAGCGTCATACACCGAGAACCTAAAATGGTGCATGATGCTACCGCTTATGCACCCTACGTTAGCTTCCGATTCCTTAACTTAATGGCATTGCACCCCTAGCCCCTCCTTGTTAATAGATACCACCTGAGTCGCCAAGAACACTTCCCTCCTTAACAAGGCTACTCTATGCACGCAAGTAGGTTTCTTCTCGTTTCCACGCGCCAGCGTCCCTTTCCCGCAACGCTGGCGCGTGGAAACGAGATAAAATCTCCTTGCTGGTTTCGAGTAAAGGAGATAACAAAGTTATTTAGATCGCTCTTTTTTTGATAGTTAAGCCCGATGGGTAGGGTGCGTCCCACGCACCACTCAGGCACAGTAAGATTTATAAATAGTGTGTGGTTAAGCCGCTTGTTGGTATTAAGCCGCATAGAAAGCCTCAACTCCCGCTCGAAATTTCTCCTTAGCTAATCGCAACCGTTTATTTGGATTCATATTCTTTTATCTATAGTGAATAGAAATATGGAAAACCATACCTGGTGACTTTCAAAACTCCCCTTAAAGTCGAGAGTGTCCCAAACACCTGATGACCAGTCACACGGTGCCAGAGTGGAGGACACCCCCTACCTTAATAGCAGTGACGCTCGGCGTGGCCACAAACCAATATCATTTAGCGAAAATGATTCCACCACAGCCACCAGCCGCCATAAACTCCCACAAAGGTGCCGATAGAACTCAATAAAAACGCTATTTCTAAGCCGTAGTCTGCACCCAGTGACCAACCAACTGAACTTCCTACCGTTAATCCAATAAAAATAAGTAATCTTTTCATATAATTGCCACTAAATTAAGGAGTCCAAAACACGTTTTGGACTGGAATCCTGCCAAAAATCCCGATACGCTTGCCACAACGGTGGAAATAAATAAAAATCTCCTCTTTTCAGCAAGACCAGTGATTTTAAAATAAATCGCAATATTATGACCAATGGTAATAGTTTAGGATGAAAATTGGCGGTATATTTCAAGGTACTTAAATTCTCGTAATAATTTGCTCGACGTAATTGTTCTCGACTACCCGCCGTGGTATTACCAACACTAGCACTGCCCTTATGATAAACTAAACTCTGTGGACACCAACCAATTTGATACCCGTGTCGTTTTAATCGTTGCGTATAATCCAACTCCTCATAAAACAAAAAATACTCTTCATTCAATAACCCCACTCGCTCCATCGCCGTCACCCTTAAAAACATAGCCGCCCCAGCCACGTAATCCAATTTAACCGAGGCCGGCGGTTGTTGCCTAAGCACCGTCCAGGAATGGCCTCCTAACACCGGTTTAAACATCGTCAATACTGGAAAATAATGACAACCGCCCGCACATTGTACCTGGTCGGTTTGAACATAATCCAATATCGTGCTCCCCCATAACGCTATTTGCGGTTGAGCCGTGGCACAATCGTACAATGCCGTTAGTGCCTCAGTCGCCACTTTGGTATCATTATTGAGTATCCACAAATATTGGTAGGCTTGAGTCAACAGCGCATAGCGGATACCGACATTATTTCCGCCGGCAAAACCACGGTTGGCCGCAGTTTGTATTAAAATAAAAGAGTACGACGGCAATGATGGCACCACTTTTGCTTTTTGTAGTTCAAAATATGATTCAATAGAGGTAGTTGCGAAAGATGTCAGTAATTCTAGGGGAGGTTGAGGAAAAATCGCCATCTGCGTCGACCGATAATATTGCTTGGCCCAGTTTAAAATGTGACTGAAAGAATCATTGGTTGAAGCATTGTCACAGACAATTAAGGAAATGGGGCCCCGGTAAATTAATTGCCTTAAAGATTCTAAACAAACTAAAGTATCTTCCCACCCTTGCCAATTGAGTACAATAATGCCTATACTTTTCAAAGTGAATACCTTTAAATAAATACCTTTTTTAGTTAAAAAGTAGTTAGATTCTATAAATAAATGCAGATCCAATTAAAATCAATATGCCAGCAGAAACTTTATTAAATTCATCAGACTCTAACACCTATAAGCCTCGCTTGGGAGAAATGTTAGTACAAGCCGGCCTGGTCGATGAGCCAGACGTGCAACGGGCCTTGGAATTTCAAAATCGATTTGGCGGTGAATTAGGCGCGGTGCTGATACGAATGGGGGCACTGTCGGAAGAAAATTTATTAACCATATTATCTAAACAGCTAGAATTACCCATCATAGATAGTAAAACTATTCCAGCAGATGTCAATCATTTTTTAGAAATTATCGACAAAACTAGCATTGATAAGGAATGGTGGCTAGACCAAGAATTAATGGCTTGGGAAACGCCAGATAACACGGTCCATTGCATTGCTCGTAATCCGCTCTCCGATATTGCCCATGAAGTTTTTTTCAATGCGTTTCCACAACAATCTGTTATCTGGTATTTAACACGACACCAAGATTTAGAACGAATCTTGGATTCCGTGACTAAAGCCAATACCAGTAAAGGCTTTTTTGGCGATACCGAAGACGTTCATCTTTTACGCGAATTAGCCGAAGGCGCCCCCGTTGTCGAATTTGTCAACAACATGCTCTCACAAGCCGTTGACCAACGAGCTTCTGACGTACATATTGAACCTGAAGAACATAATTTTTTTGTGCGTTATCGGATTGATGGCATCTTGTATGAGCATCTGAATTTACCTAGAGAACGATTTAATGCGATTGCCTCCCGTATCAAATTGATTTCTGGCCTAGACATTGCTGAACGTCGTTTACCTCAAGATGGTCGCTTAAATACACGGGTCAGTGGCCAAGATTTAGATATTCGGGTGTCCTGTTTGCCAGGCGTCCATGGTGAATCAATAGTGATGCGGTTACTACCCAAAGAGCGGCAAGCCAGTCGCTTAGAGCAATTAGGTTTTGCCAAAGACCACTACCGATGGTTTCGACAATGGATTGCGGAACCACACGGCATTATTTTAGTCACCGGTCCCACCGGCTCCGGTAAATCGACTACGTTATACGCCACGTTGGATGCCATGAATGACCGCTCGCAAAAAATTATTACCGTGGAAGACCCCGTAGAATATCAATTAAAAGGAGTCACTCAAGTACAAGCGCACAGTGAAATTGGCTACACTTTTGCACATGCACTGAGATCGATTCTGCGACAAGACCCTGACATTATTATGATCGGAGAAATACGAGATCGTGAAACCTCTGAAATTGCGATTCAAGCAGCCTTGACGGGACACATGGTCCTCTCTACTTTACACACCAATGATACGGTCAGTGCCTTTACTCGATTAATTGACATGGGTGTGGAACCCTTTTTGATTGCGACCACCGTAAGAGCAGTACAAGCCCAACGATTAGTACGACGTTTATGTAAACTTTGTGCTAAACCAGCCCAAGTGTTAACCGACCTGGTGGCTCAAACTCAGCGCATCTTACCCAAAGAATATATCAACGAGCCACCGCAATGGTTACAAGCCAGCGGTTGTCCCCACTGTCAAAACACCGGCTATCAAGGTCGGGTGGGTATTTATGAATTAGTTTATGTCACACCAGAAATGAAAACCTTGATACTCAACCGAGCCTCGGCCGCCGACTTGCGTCGTTTAGCCACTCAAGAAGGATTTCGCACCTTACGCGAAGATGGTTTTATTAAAGCCTATCAAGGAATTACCAGTATTGAAGAAGTATTAAGAGTCACGGAGCAGGGTTAATCTAAACCAGATTTGACAACTTTCAAAAAGTTGTCAAATCTAAAACCCAGATTTGACAACTTTCAAAAAGTTGTCAAATCTAAACCCTGAACCCCAGATTTGACAACTTTTCGAAAGTTGTCAAA
>DZAL01000079.1:0-11846 GCA_022729575.1 Thiomargarita sp. | reverse complement strand
TCTAAACCCCGAACTCAGATTTGACAACTTTTCGAAAGTTGTCAAATCTAAACCCCGAACTCAGATTTGACAACTTTTCGAAAGTTGTCAAATCTAAACCCTGAACTCAGATTTGACAACTTTTTGAAAGTTGTCAAATCTAAACCCTGAACCCAGATTTGACAACTTTTTGAAAGTTGTCAAATCTAAACCTCACCCAAAGTTGACAACGAAAGAATCATAAACCAATGAACGAATCCTCAACTTCACCCAACGATTTTTTCTGGTTTTCCTCGGCCCTCCTCAGTGTCATCAACACTGACGGCAAAATTATTCAAGTTAATCCAGCCTGGGAAGACACCCTAAACGTGCTCAATATCGAACTAGAGCACAGCCACTTTTTAACCTGGGTGCATCCTGACGATCTGGCCCTTAGTCACACTAAATTAACGGAATTAAAACAAGGTGCTTCACAAGTCTCCTTTGCCAATCGCTGGCGCGACTGTGCCAATCACTACCACTGGCTCCAGTGGGAAATCAGTCTCGTCCCCAACCAGGCCAAATGGTATGCCGTCGCCACCGATATTACCGCGCAAAAACACGCCGAAAAAGTATTATGTGATACCGAGGAACGCTTTGAACTCGCAGTACAGGGTTCCAACCATGGATTATGGGACTGGAACTTAATCACTAATGAAATTTATCTATCGCCCCGCTGGAAAAATATTTTAGGCTATCAAGATCAGGAAATTGTTAATCATCTGGATGAATGGTGCCGCTTCGTCCACCCAGCAGACTTTACCCAAATGTGGGCCACCATTGAAGCCTATTTAGACCAACGCATTCCCACCTACGAAAGCATCTATCGCGTCTCTCATAAAGAAGGTGGCTACTGTTGGGTTCTCGCCCGCGCCGCCGCTTTATGGGATGACTCTGGCCAACCTTATCGCATGGTCGGCACTTACGTTGACATCACCGAGCGCAAACGCACCGAGCAAGCCTTACAAGAAAATGAAGCCCTCTTATCAGCCATTTTCGAAGTCACCCAAATTGGTCTCTGTATCACCGACGAAACCGGCAACTTCGTGCGAGTCAATCCCGCTTATTGCGCCCTGTTTGGTTACACTCAAGAGGAACTTATTGGTCAAGCATTTACTACGGTATTACCCATAGACCATCACCAACGTGCGCAAGAATTGCACCATGGCTTTTTACATAACGACCCTAACGTTGAAAGTGAAGGCGAATGGCATATTCAAAATCGACAAGGACAAAATTTAGATATTAATTTCACCATGGGCCTGTTAGTGCAACACACCACCGGGCAAAGATTTCGCGTCACTACGATTACCGATATCACCAAGCGTAAACATGACGCGGCAGAACGTAATCGGCTCTTTAATTTATCAGTTGACATGCAATCAGTGATTGGTTTTGACATGCAATTTAAAGACCTCAATGCCGCCTGGGAACAGACTTTAGGTTGGAGCAAAGCTGAGTTATTAGCCAACTCGGCCTTAAACTTAGTACATCCTGATGATCTTAATAGTTCGGTACAAACGATTCAACAATTGATGCAAGGAAAAACCGTCTTTAATTTTGAAAATCGTTACCTATGTAAAAGTGGTGCTTATAAATGGCTCTCTTGGAATGTACATCCTTTGCTTGACCAACAAAATATGTATGTAGTGACCCGTGATATTACTGAACGTAAACAAGCTGAACAAGAAATTCAACGACAACAAGAATTTATCCGTTTAGTCGTTGATGCCGTCCCCAACTTAATTTTTATTAAAGACCGTTTTGGCAATTTTTTCTTTGTCAATCAAGCAGTAGCAGAACTACTGAGCACCAATATTGATACCCTAATTCACGCCGAAAGAATTGAACTAAATCATCCGTTAGCACCAGTGGAACCATTATCTTCTCAAACCGAATCTCAAGTTATTCAGCAACAAAACTCAATTACTGTAGAAGAAAAATGCTACGATGCTCAAGGCGAATTACATTGCTTTCATATTGTCAAAAAACCCTTTGTTCAACCAGATGGCGAAGTTTTAGTTTTATCCGTAGGAACTGATATTACCGACCGCAAACATCAAGAAGAAGAATTAAAACGCAGTGAGACCCGTTATCGCGCCATTGTACAAGACCAAACCGATTTAGTTTGCCGCTTTTTACCAGACGGCACCCTCACCTTTGTTAACCAAGCCTATTGCCGTTATTTTAGTAAAACGGAATCCGAATTAGTCGGCATTTCGTTACCGTTTCTACCTGCCACTGAGCAACAATCATTTCAAGAATCACTAGCCCGAATCACTCCCACCCAACCAGTGGTCGTGATTGAACATGCCAGTTTCTCAGCTGATGGTAGTATCCGTTGGCAACAATGGTTTGATCGCGCCTTATTTGATGAACATGGACACATTATCGAATATCAAGGTGTTGGACGAGACATCACGGCCCGCAAACAAGCCGAGGAGGCATTACAACAAAGTGAAGCGCGATTACGAGTCGTTACCAGTGCGGCCCCCGTCATTTTATTTGCCTTGGATGTCCAGGGCCGGTTCACCTTTTCACGCGGTAAAGCCTTAAGTTTACTTGGCTATAATGACGACGAAGCGGTCGGCCTTTCGGCCTTTGATTTATTTGGCCATCAACCCAAACAATTAGAATACATTCGTCGCGCCCTCGCCGGTGAAACCGTCACCAGTTTAACCATGTTACCTAATGCGGTGTTAGAAACCAAATTTACCCCCCTCTTTGACGAGCATCACCAAGTCACCGGCATCACTGGTTTATCGATAGACATTAGTGAACGTCATCGTTTGGAAATGAAATTGAAAGAAGCCGTAGCGGAAATGGAAACGATTTTAAATAACAGTGTCATCGGCATCGCCTACGTTAAACACGGGGTGTTTGTGCGAGTGAATCCTAAGTTAGAGAAATTACTAGAATTTAGAAAAAACGAACTCTGCGGCTTACCATTTAACCTCATTTATCCCTCCTTTCAAGATTATATTTTAATGGAACAACAAGCCTATTCTTTGTTAGAAGAGGGCAAAGAATATGACAATCGCCACCGCTTGAAAACCAAGAGTGCCAATACCTTTTGGGCCCGAATCGTGGTCAAAACCGTGGAGGGTAAAGATTTAGATAAAGGCTCTATTTGGATGATTGAGGACATCACGGTACAAATCGAAGCCGAACAACATTTACGCTTAACCGCCGCCATGTTTGAAAGTACCATCGATGGTGTGTTGGTCACCGATTTAGAGAATAGAATTCAACGAGTCAATCCAGCTTTTACCAAAATTACTGGTTATACCGCTCAAGAAGTGTTAGGTCAAAAAACCAATTTCTTATCTTCCGGTCGTCACAGTAAAGAGTTTTATCAAGAGATGTGGCAACGAATTGCCGAAACCAAACATTGGCAAGGAGAAATTTGGAATCGGAAGAAAAATGGCGAAATTTATGTGGCCTGGCTCTCCATTTCCGCCATCACTAATCAAGAACAACAAGTCGTACAATACATGGCGATTTTAACCGACATTTCTCAATTACAGGCCGATATTGAGAATGTGCGTTATTTAGCCAATTACGATTCCCTAACGCGCTTACCTAATCGCCTATTATTTCATGATGAGTTGGTGCAAACTCAAGCCTGGGCTAATCGTCATAATAATCAGTTTGCGCTGCTCTTTCTTGACCTGGACGGTTTTAAACCGGTCAATGACACCTTGGGTCATGCCGTGGGTGACCAATTATTACAAGGCGTGGCCGAGCGGCTAAAAAGTTGTGTGCGGGACACGGACATAGTCGCACGACTAGGAGGAGATGAGTTTACCATTATTTTAAAAAACCTCCGCCAACTTTCAGATGCCAGTCGCGTGGCCTGTGATTTAATTCAGTTACTCCGACAACCGTTTCTAATTGATGGGCATCCAGTCACCATTTCGGCCAGTATAGGCATCACCGTATATCCTTACGACAGTCACGATATTAACTCATTACTAAAGTATGCCGACAGTGCCATGTATCAAGCCAAAGCGGCCGGTAAAGGTCGATATTACTTTTACCACCAAGCGGATCAATGAGTCGATGGAGTCCAACACAGGCATTCCCTATCAGCCAATGGAGATATTAACCAGCGGGTGCTAAGTTTCCTAAACCTGGCGGGTGCTAAGTTTCCTAAACCTGGCAGGTGCTAAGTTTCCTAAACCTTTGAGGTTTAGGAAACTTTGAACCATTTCTCGTTCCCACGCTCCGCCTGGAAACGAGAAAATAACTCACCTTAGGGACCCACCAAGAAATAGATGGTCCATTTTGGTAGGGGCCAATCCCTGGTGGTTGCCCTTACGTAATGTTACTATAGTAAAAACTGTTTTTCCAAACCGATATTGATGCTATCCACCGCAAGAATAACCTCCGTGAAGAAAAATTTTCCAGTTTACCTATTGCAATGACTTGAACACCGGTCAAATAGTTTCTATAATGAATCTTGAATCGTGGAATAATTATTAATTCAATTACATTTTAAGTAGTTTTAACACGATAAACAGACCTCATAGGTGTCAAAAATCTGCGAGTCTTTAAATTATTAACCAACCATGGAGATTTTATGAAAAAATTAGTTCGTCCGCCTAATCAGTACCCTTACCTGTTATTTTTAATATTACTGTTTTTCTCAACTACTCACGCCCAATCACCTGTCAATCCAGCAACCGCTTCTGATTACCCGTATCGTGAGTCATCTCATCTGCGGGCGAATCAATCCCCGGTGGCTAGTTTGACCGTCAGCCCCACCACGGGCAAAGCACCATTGTTGATAACCGCAGATGCTAGTAGTTCAAGCGATTCTGATGGTAGCATTGTTAAATTCGAATGGTTCATCGACGGGGAATCGTTAGGGGTTCCAGAAGATGTCGGCACCATCAAATTTACCTTCCAAGGGGAAGGAACTTACCTCATCGCGGTGACGGTCACGGATAACCAAGGCTTGACTGCGAGTAAACAACAGAAAATCAAAGTTACGACCACCGATGTGGTTAATCAATCGCCCGTGGCTAATTTTACCGTTACGCCTACGCAAGGAGAAGCACCGTTGACGGTCAAGGTGGATGCCAGCGATTCTTCTGATGATGAAACCATTGCCAGTTATCAATGGCAAGTGTCTGATGGTCAAACGGCTACTGGAGTGAAGGCGAGTTTTACTTTCAAAACTGCGGGCGATTATACCCTCGTCTTGACCGTCACCGATGACCAAGGATTGACTGCCACTAAGCAACAGACCGTCCAGGTCACAGCCAAGCCCGTGGTCAATCAACCACCCGTGGCTAATTTCACTGTCACGCCTACTCAAGGAGAAGCACCATTGACTGTCAAGGTGGATGCCAGCGATTCTTCTGATGAGGGGAAAATTGCCAGTTATCAATGGCAAGTATCTGACGGCCAAACTGCTACTGGAGTGAAGGCCAGTTTTACCTTTGAGACCGCTGGAAACTATACCATCACTTTGACGGTGACCGACAATAAAGGTGCCACAGCCATTCAAGAGGAAACGGTAGAGGTGATAGCGAAGACGGTGCAACCATCGTCAACCACTCTTCCCAGCCTGGGTGAAAATTTTTCAGGTGGAATTGCGGTTAATGACCAACCTCCTCAACCACAGGCGGTGTTGAAGATAGCAGATACGGTGGACGTGACGGGTACGATTATGGTCAATTCCTCTGACGTGGGTAAAACGGCTGATATTTTCGTCTATGCCGAAGCCACGCTACCTCCTTCCGAAGACAAACTTTATTTTATGTTGGGCGAAGGTTTGACCATTTCATTGTGGGATAAAAAACCTGCCAATCTCGTGGCGTTCCAACGTGACGTGATTCTGGATACCGTTCAAACGGTGTCGATGTACCAAGGAAATTTTATTTATCCTGGCAACCTCAAAATCTTCTTTGGCTATCGATTGCCAGAGGGGACTCTCGTGACTAATTCAGACCCCATTACCATCACCATTTCTCAGCAAGGTGAACCTCAATTTCGGGGTCTCGTCCAGGTGACCCCTACGGATACCGATAAAGTGACACTGGCTTGGTTGCCAGCAACGGATGATAACACGTTACCCGAAGCTATCACCTATCAGGTGCATTTATCCGACCAACCTAATTTCACGCCTTCTACCGCGACGTTGCAAACTGCCGTCACAGGTCAGGAGAAAACGGAAGTATTAGGATTAGCCACGGGACAAACGTACAATGTGTTAGTGGTGGCGGTGGACCAGGATGGGAATGAAAGTTTGGAAAGAGATTATCGGACGGCCACGACGTTTGCTGACCCCGTGATTGTCAGTCAAACCACTCAATTTGCTGAGGACAAAAATCTGGGGCTGGGAGAAGCAACGACTTCAGATGGGGTACAATTTACTTATCCTAGTGGTGGTACACCGCCTCAAGTGGGAAGCGTGTTATTTGCCAATGTCGGTGAAGATACTTGTTTACGCAAAGTGGATGCAGTGACTTCAACGGCTGACGGCGGGATAGTCGTGCAAACCAGTGATGCCGAACTAACGGAGGTATTGGAACAAGCAACTATTGCTAGTGAATTAACTTTGTTTGATGTAGATAAAGCCGCCGCCCGTAGTCAACATACTGCGGGGATAAGTGTGCGACGGTCTGTACGTTCCGACGGTAGTCGTCACAGTGAAATGCGTTGGCAAGATGATGTTTTAATTGCTGAACAAACAAATTTCTCTTCCCAGTTGCGCAGTAACACCAGTGGTGATGAACGTTTTAAAGTTGAGCCTATTGTTAGTTTTGAACCTGATGTCGCTCCTAAGTTTCTCTGGAAACTCGATCCAACTACAAATAAACCTGTGCCTGCGGGTGTGCGTCTCCATATTAAAGGGACACTCACCGCCGGTATTAAGGCAGAATTTAATTTCGAAGAAGCCGGTTCAGTAGAGAAGGAAGTTCCTATATTTAAAAGAATTTATCGCTCAACATACTGGATAAATGGTGTACCAATTTATCTAGTTAGTACATTGTCGTTAAAGGCGGTATTGAGTGCGAATGCTTCTACTAAAATTCACGCGAACGCGGAAGCGACAGTTTCTGCCCGTTTGGAGACGGGAGCGCAGTTGAATTTAGACCAAACTTGGAAATTGTCGCCTCCCACGACTGAATTTGATAAATCGTTTACGGTGGACGTATCCGCGCATGGTCAAGTTGTAGGAAAAGTGCGATTAATTCCGACGTTACAGATAGCATACTACCCATTACGTGTTTTACTTGTTCCATTAGCTGTAGCTGTGGATGCTTCCATTGAACCAATATTAATGGGTGAAGTTGCGGCTGACACTATTGGTAAAGCCGATTTACTTGAACAATTAGGTTTCCTGAAGACTCAATTGACACAATTGGATTTCACTTTACAGGAAGAAACATTTATGGGTATATCCATGACCGTGTTTCGTAAAACCTTTCCGTTGTTAAAGAAAACCCAATTAGGCAAGACCAGATCATGGGTACTGTTTAGTTTGCCTCAATTATCGGTTGCCGGTGGAAGTGGTAAAAAGGATGAACCTATTAAGTTGGTTGCCACGACAACGGATGGTATAAATAACCCATTTAATGAGAGTTCAGTTCAGTGGGATGTCTATCCTCCGGGCAAAGCTACTGTCTCTGGTGGAAAAACGGGTTCGTTTACTGCCAGTGAAGAGGGAACTTATACGGTGTTTTTCTCTGGTGCGAGTCGGATTCCTGCGCCACTGGGACGGCAGTTTGCGGTGGGGGAGGTGAGTGTTGGAAAGAAGGAGGAAGATAAGCCATCCATTCCATTGGAAGGAATAACTGTCCAAGTATCATCAAACAATGCGGATGGGTGTGGAGTAGGCTGGTTTGATACGGGGATGGACATTTTGGCAGGGGAAGTTTTAACTATATCGGCATCTGGTGAGTGGTCACTTGGTACTGGACAGTATAAAAGCTGTGATGCTAATGGCTGTGGTAGTTGGGGACAATTAGTTGGAAAAATTGGAAATGGAAGTAGTTTTCCTGTAGGAACTAGCTATTCAGGTACTGTTTCATCTAACGGACGGCTTTTTCTTGCTAACCATGATTTCAAATGTGAGGATAATTCTGGTTCACTTAGCGTAACTATAGCCAGGTAGCCAGGTGGGATATACAACGCACCTTAGTCGCCCACCCTCTCAAAAGACCTGACAGGTTTGGAAAAGTTGTCAGGTCTGGTTGTCTGAATCAGAATTGAAAGACATTAGAGAATTTTCAGAATGGGGGTGGGATTTATTCTGCTAATTCTAAAATTCTGGAAATTCTGATTCAGACCAAATACAAATATTACTTCCAGAGGACATACCTATGAAAACGCGCACTTTGACGGTGGTACTTTATCAAGAAGACAATTTATATGTAGCTCATTGTCCAGAGGTCGGCACCGTCAGTCAGGGGACTACGATTGAAACGGCAGTAGCTAATTTAACCGAAGCCACCGAATTGTATTTGGAAGAATTTCCGTTACCTGACACCTCTCGACCACTACTAACCACCTTTGAGGTTGCTTATGCCTAAATTGCCGCGGTGGTCAGGTGCCGAGGTGATTCGGCGGTTAAAGGAATTAGGATATCTTCAGATACGACAAAGAGGTAGCCATGTAGTACTAAAGAAACAGACCCCCACTGGCGAACTTGGTTGTGTAGTACCTTTGCATCAAGAATTGGCTATTGGCACTCTACACGGAATTCTGAAACAGGCTCAAGTTTCGGTGACAGAATTTTTGACGCTCAAGTAGCCAACTGACTTAGGTAGTGTGTGACAACGAATTTGGATTGCCCGCCCTTTCAGAAGACCTGACAGGTCTGGAAGACCTGTCAGGTCTGGTTTTCAGAATCAGAATTTTCAGAATTAGAGAATTTTCAGAATGGGGTTGGGTTTTATTCTGTTAATTCTACAATTCTGTTAATTCTGATTCGGACAATCTTAGACTCTAGTATCACGAATGAGAGAATGAGAGTGGGAATAATTTGTTGCATTTTCTAACTCATAGTGCTAGACTCATAAACTGCCCAACTGGAATGACACGATTCTAATTGACTCAGATTGTCAAACCGTTAATCCATATCTTTTTAGTGAGGACTAACTCTTGAAAATTTACCTAGACGTGTGTTGTTTAAACCGCCCGTTTGATGACCAAAACCAACCACGCATTCGACTAGAGGCCGAAGCTATTCTCTTTATTCTACATCATCTCCACCTGCGTGACTGGGAATGGTTCGGTAGTGAAGCCTTGGTGCTGGAAATTGAACAAACGCCTAATTTGGAACGACGGAATAACCTCTGGTTAATGGCCGCTAAAGTACATCATTGGATAGCTGTTCAATCCATCGAGGCAGAACGCGCCCAACAACTGGAACAATTCGGATTTCAGGCCCTGGATGCGCTACACTTAGCTTGTGCTGAAAGTGCCGAAACGAACATTTTTTTGACCACCGATGATAAACTACTAAAATTGGCGACTCGTCTCTCAGCAAAGCTACAAGTGACAGTCGCTAACCCAGTCCCTTGGTTACTTTCGAACCTTTAATATGAATACTATACCCCCTACCAACTTAATGCAAATTCGCCAACAAGGATTAGAATTGTTAAATCGTGAATTAGGCCCTGTGGTGATGATAAGATTTCTACAACAATTTGAACTCGGACAAGGTGACTATTCGACGGAACGTCATCAATGGCTTGACGGCCACACGGTGGCAGACTGGCTGGCACAAATTCGGGCGAGACGACTCCGATGAGGTTGTCATTCATCCTGGTGTTCATGCACCAAGGCGAGTGTAAGAGGTGTGGCAACGCCTTTTGATTGCCCGCCCTCTCAGAAGACCTGACAGATTTTGGAAAGCTGAAAGTTGTCAGGTCTGGTTGTCAGAATCAGAATTTGCAGAATTTAAGAATTTTCAGAATGGGGTGGGGTTTATTCTGCTAATTCTAAAATTCTGGAAATTCTGATTCTGACTACTGGTTTCCACCTTGTAAAATTCTCAACTCTCTATTAAAATAGATGATAGATGAGTGACTAAAGTGACTCACCCTTTTCCTGAACTAGAGAACAGCGACTAGCAGGAGAAAAACCATAACCCAACGTTTACCCAACTTAACTTTAAGAGTATCTCCAGATGCAAATGACGATTGAACTTCCTGACTGGCTAGGTACACAACTTACCGCACTGTCTAATCCTCAAGAATTTATTCTCCAGAGGTTAACCGAGTCCTTCTCTTTAGAACTGCCGGTAAACAGCGACCCTTGGCCAAAATTTTTAGCCGATATTGACCAATATGCGGTAGCTACGGGCATTTCTGACTTAGCCGAACATCATGATCACTATCTATATCAACCACCCCAATGAAACCACCGATTTTTGTGGACACTGCCGCACTTATCGCACTGGGGAACAAACAAGATGATTGTCATCATCAAGTAGTTAATCTGATGGGGCAATTGACCCAGGCGAAACGCCAATTTTTGACCACCCATGCGGTCTTACTAGAATTGGCCAATACCTATAGCAAAGTTCGTTATAAACCCCTGGCTATCCAATTGATTAACGTAATTAATCACTCGCCAGCTTGGCAAGTGATTCCTATCGATAACCTTCTGATGCAACGTGGACTAAAATTATTTACTCACCGAGGCGATAAAGATTGGAGTCTGGTGGACTGTATCAGTATGGTAGTAGCAAAGGACTTTCAAGTCACGGAGATTTTAACCACCGACCATCATTTCGGTCAAGCGGGGTTTGTCATTTTGTTGAAACCTTAATGAGTAGTCAAGTAGGGTAGGCTACCCACCATTTCTCCTATGAAAAAAGAAGACCTGACAGGTTTTGAAAACCTGTCAGGTTTGGTTGTCAGAATCAGAATTTAGAGAATTTGCAGAATGGGGTGGGGTTTATTCTGCTAATTCTAAAATTCTGGAAATTCTGATTCAGACCATTAAACAGAAACAGTTATGAACAAACCTATTTCTGGTTTGACTGGCAAATGATAAATAGCGGTGGTATCATTCTTCTTTACTTTTTGACAGAGACTATACGAGGTCAATTATGAAAGCACTTTCAATTTGGGAATTTGGCGCACAATTAAATCAACTGGAGGATTTGTTAAAATTAATGGGCGAAATGGTCATTACCCAACATGGCAAACCCATTGCGCGACTCTCTCCCGTTTCAACCACTTTACCAAAACCTTCCCATGCCGAGTTACGGGCGAAAATGGCACCCCTGTTGACACCCAGCGAAATCCTGATTCGCGAAGACCGCGAGGGACGATAATGGTTAATCAAGTTTATCTGGACACCAGTGCCTTGGCTAAGTGGTATTTGAATGAATCGCGGTCCCAAGAGTTTACGGCCTGGTTTCAAACTCAACCTGACGTTCACTTAAGTAGTTTAACTCTCACCGAATTTCGTTGTCGGTTGGCGCGTCGTCGTCGCGCTGGTGAATTGTCTATCGAATTGGAACAACAAATCTTTATCACGTTTGAACGTGACCTAAGTAAAGGATATTTCATGGTACATCCGCTAAATAACTCTCAGGTGGTGGCTGCCGTCCATCTGATTAACCAGTTGCCACAAGTGGCATTACGAACTTTGGATGCCATACATTTAAGTATCGCCCGTGACCTTGAAGTAGAGACCCTGGCCACTGCCGATAAGGTGATGGCCGAGGCGGGGGAATGCTTAGGTTTTCAGGTGGTTCGCTTTGATTGAACGGCCAGGTAGGGTATGCAACGCCTTTTGGTCGCCCCATATCTATCAACTTAAGCAATTTTGTAGATGACAAAAGGAAACTTTCGTGG
>DZAL01000401.1 GCA_022729575.1 Thiomargarita sp. | reverse complement strand
GGTTTTAGACCTTCAAGGTTTCTTTGGCCGGCTTAACTTAATGGCATTGCGGCTACAGCCTCTACTCCAACGTTCTAACTGGCTACTGGTTTTGGCGAATCCCACTCCACAGTCCCCCAGATTTTTCCTCACTCTTGATAGTCTTACCCGGTTTATCCTGACGCTTGGCAGGAGGTGGCGACAGCTTCGATAATAATCCGGTTAAAGTCGTCAACATCGTCTTCTCATTAACTATCGTGAGTTCAAACGTACCGGTTAATCCTGTGGCTTGCTCATCAGGTAATCCCAAAGACACTAACCACAATTGGTTTTTATCTAACTTTAAGGTGTTGCGCAATTTGGTATATTTTGGAATATCGTCCCGAAATTCACCACTTTTACACTCCAACCATAGCGGTAACGAATCATCAATCAGAAAAAATAAATCAATCTCATGTTTATCACCATTAGCAAACTGAATTAGGAAATTCTTCAAACAAGAGAAACTCCGTTGGTGGTTAACTAACAAGGTAGCAACCTTCATAAACACAAACCATTCGAACCACACCCCGTTGAAGAAGTTGACGATTTTGTGGTCGGCTTGTAAAGTTAATGAAATCGTTTTTTTATCTTGCTCAACATAGTAGCGACTTAAAAAGGCACTCTCATATAATTCCCGACAAAATTGTTTAATGACTCCAATATTTGCTTGACTGAAATCTAACAAATTTAACGAAAAACGTTTGTGATTTTTGCGTTGATGATACTTGATTTTATCCAGTAACCATTTGAGCACACTATAATTGTCACCCAATTTCACTGCGATTTCATCAAAATAGCCCGCAATGTCCATAGCTGTTTCATCGTATGTCACCTTCAGTTGTTTACGCTCAAACCATTGAATCACCCCTTTGTAATTAGTAAGCTCTGGTGCCGAGGAGATATTGGCAAAAGCGTAACCTGATGGTACTGGCGTGGGCGATGAGGAGGTAGGTTTAGACGCATTTTGAATAGCATTAGTTTGGCTGATAGCGGCCAAACTCATTTGTTGTTTGAGTTTGGCCATGTCGGTCTGTAGTTGGGAAGTTTGCTCCAGCAATGCTTTTAATAACTCCTTCGTATCCTGAATGCTCTGTCCAGGCTGTTGACAAGCTGGACATTTCGCCGTTTTTCCCACTAGCGCCTGGTTATTAACTTCCTTTATGAATAAACATTTTTGACAAATAAAAATAGCCATACGAAATTACCTTTTTTAAACCAAGTCTATAGCCGGTAGCTTGGTAATAATGAGAACCAATCGAAAAAGTAGTTTAATACCCGCCTAGGCTATCATTCAAATCGGGTGAAGTCAATTTTTATTTTTGCCAGTCATGTTGAAATCCAAATCTTCAGATTTGGGAACGTGGCGGCAGCGTTAGGTTCAAACACCGGTAATCCCTCCAAGATAATGGAGGTTTTGGTAATTCATGCCAGCCAATGGCGAGATTAACACCCAGGTGCTGGATTTTCTAAATGGTGCTAAGTTTCCTCAACCTTTGAGGTTTCGGAAACTTTGACCTTTGATAACCCATTGAATTATCAAGATTTAAAGTTTCCTAAACCTCAAAGGTTTAGGAAACTTAGCACTTGCCAGGTTTA
>DZAL01000078.1 GCA_022729575.1 Thiomargarita sp. | reverse complement strand
ACCTTGGTCCTTATAGTGTCACCCACGCCTAAAAACCAACTTTATCGGCTCTTCATACGCTATTTTGGAGAACCACCAGCGGAAACTGCCAACCCCAAATTCAATTTGGAGGTGACGCTCTACTCCAAATAACTATTTTTATCCCTTTTGAACAGGGATTGCAATTTTTAGGTAATAATAAATAATTGTCAAGACTTATCGGGTTGGGATTGCAATTTTTAGGTAGTATGTGAAACCTGGTGTGCAACACCTATTTTAGTAGGTATAAAAAGCCGGGAGACGTTTTCAAGACCTGATAGGTCTAGCAGACCTGTCAGGTCTTTGGAATGGCAGGTCTTCTTTGGAGTCGCGGGTTAGACCTGACAGTTGCTTTTCGACCTGCCAGGTCTTCAAAGCCTCTCGCGGCCTTTCACACCACTTTTTGACACCTCCATTGGTCAGCAGGGACTACCCAGATTTGGACGAGACTGGTCAAGGTAAGACGGCGTTGCCAAAGCTGAAGATTTTGACTCCAACGCCGTAATTTTAGCTTAACTTAATGGCAGTGCGGCTAAGGCCTCTACTCCAATTCATGTTTGATACCATTACCTCTGTAACACTACCACTTACCGGAGATTAACAATTTTAGATGAAATGAGGCACTGGCATTATTTAGCATTTATTGTTCAAATCTCTTTCTATTTAGCCACAACCCATACCCAATCAAACTCAAAATTACCATTTGGGCAAAAACTAACACGGCAATCCCTACCGTTGCTTCTTTTGGAAGCCCTAACGCCGCAAAATACAGAAAGTGTGTTTGTTCGCGGATCCCGATTCCATTAAGCGAGATGGGGAGGTTGGTGATGATAGTGATGGTTAAAATAACCGCCATGGTTTGGAAAAACCCCGGGGCACCTTGCACCGTTATGGCAAAAAATTCTAAATAAACAAAGGTGTTGATAGTAAATATCACCGCGAAGATAGTTACGGAGATGGCTAAAATATACCAACTACTACTGGCAGTCCTCACATAGGTGAGAACTTTTTCGGTTTGGTCGGCTAGAAAAGCGATATGGGGGTGATGACTAAAAAAATTTAAGAATTTCTCCCAGGGAATATGGGCCATGAGAAAAGCTACGATGAAAAATAATAGCACACCCGCCAGGACATGTTTGGTGGTGTTAAATAACGAACCCGATAAATTTAGTCCCCATAACAACACGGTAGCTAACACAGTCATAGCGAACAGCCCTAGAATCTTGTCAATTAACACCGAGGCCGTCATATTCAGATAGCCGTTTTGTTTGCCCAGATAATACACCTTGGCCGCATCTTGGCCGATGGAAGCGGGGGCGAAATTGGCAAAAAAGAATCCTACAAAGGTTTGTCTAACTAAGGTCAGATAAGGGATTTGGAATCCCATGGATTTTAGCAAAATATCCCATTTCAGCACATATAAGAATTGCAGAAGTATGGTGATAATGAGTGCGCCAACAAACCACCAGGAGGCTTTCTGAAGAGTGACACTAAATGCAGTCACATCGAAGTCACGAAAAATCAGCACGAGGAGTAGCACAGACAACAGAAGTTGAATGGCTAAGATGCCGCGTTTTACGAAGTTGGTACGGGTACGGTGAATCACTTCTTCTTGACCTTCGGTTTGACTAATTGTCATGGGATGTGTTAGCCTCTGGAGTAAGTTTAATTTCAACTGCCTGGTGATAAGAGTTACGATAAACCAAAGTGCTGATTCTACGAATAAACACGGCTAACAATACATGACCCACAGACAGGAAATTTTGGAAAGTGAGGGCCGTGGACTTTCCATGTTTCTTCTCATCAGCCCATGACGATGCTTGCCCGTAACTGATTCCCTGAACTAACATTCTAGTGACCATATCGGCTTGAAAACCAAAACCGCTGGAATAGGAGTGCCATCTCAACACATGGTATCGTAGAAAAATAGGGGCACCATTGTAATATTTGAGATTGTAACCAGAGATGAGATTAACAATGCCCGTAAATAACCGGGAAATCATATTTCTGGTCCAACCTCGGCCCGTGTCGAGATGATAAAATAACACCATTTCGGCCTTGCCTACCTGTTGAAAAACTCCTATAAGTGCTTCTTTAGACTCGGCATTATCTCCACACACCAGACGATAATACTTCCCTCTTCCCAGAAAAGCAGCTTCTACAAAATTATAGGCTAGTCCTTTATTTTCTTTGTTCACTGAGAGGACAATAGGTTGCTCTGGATGAGCTTGTTGGTATTCTAAAATTCTTGATACTGATTGGTCTTTGGAAACATCGTCAATAATGACGATTTCCCATGATAGTCCCACCTCTTCTAAGGCACTTATCACCGTGGTGATGGTTGGAACGATGAGGTCTTCTTCATTATAGCAAGAAATGAAGATGGTAATATCGAAAGAGTTATTCTCGTTAGTGACTGGCGCGAGGTTAGTGTGCATCATAAGTTGGTTTTTAAAGGGACGGTGTTAAGGTGTTAAGGTAGTTTGTTGACATTGGTTAAATAAATAACTCACCTTACGCAGTCAACTTCTGAACCGCAGATTACGCAGATTACGCAGATTACGCAGATTTTCTCCCACCTTCCTTGGCGTCAACTCAAGTTGGACCACTCACAGCGTCAATCGCGGTGCCGAAGTCGGTTTAATCTGCGCAATCTGCGGTTCAAATTAGGTGGATGGTGCGTAAGATGAATAAATAAGTGATTGCCGCAAATAGTTCTTCTAACTGAATAATGGTGAAAAAACGTTCATTCTGGGTGAGTTGGGTATTTTTCAACTGGCTAAATTCCCATTAGTCGCCATTGGAGACAATGCCATAAACGGGTAACTCAGGTTTTTGATTAATCTGCTGAATGGTGTACATTTCCAGCGCACATTGTGCCCATCCTAACTCAAAGTCGTCTTTTTTCGCTTCTACTACAGCCAATAAAGGTTCCCCAAACACTAATTTACCCAACGGGGATTGTTTGGCAATCAGATAGTCAGGAATACCATTTAATTTTTTATTGAACGAAATCGCCCGATGACTCCAAATCATCAGGGTGTCATCAAAATTTCGCCAAACCTCTTTTAAAATTGGAAAAATGATAGATTCACAAATAGCCGCTTCTGAAACTTTGTAAGGATAAAACTGTGTCATATAGTGCAATTCACGCCGAAAATCAGCGGGCACTTGAACTTGTGGCAATTCCTTCATCCAACTCGATTTGTGAAAAGAGAGTTGGTAGGCTTTGGCGACTTCGTCTCTGGTTTTAAATTTTTTGAAAGGCATGGTTTTAGTATAGTTCAGTTGGACACCGCCAGAGAACTGCCTGGAATCCGAAATGTTAAATTTGGATGTCCAAATCTGAAGATTTGGACTCCACTATTTGCGTTAATCAGTAGTAATCAAATTTGGGTGGTAATCTAGGACTGCCAGTCCTTTGAGGACTGCCAGTCCTAATCGCGTTTCTCATCGCCCCCCATTAATCAAACTCACTCTTTTTACCTAATAAGAAGAGTTTGTAAGCATCTAATATCAAAGCAATATAAAGCAGTCCCCTTTTGTTGAGGTAATATTTGCCATCGGTTTGTTTAATTTGCCCGGTTTTGACTAGACGTTCTATTCGGCGCTGTATCAACTCATCAGGTTTAAACGCAACCACCAATTCCTGATAGGACACAGATTGAGTGGCACTGACAAATTGTAACATCCGTACCCGTAATGCCACGCTGATGATTCCTAGCACACTGGTAAACCAGATTTGCATAGCCCCATAAATAGTCAAGTTGACTATCAAAAATATAGAGTAATCTCGCGCTGAAACGTCAAATTCGTGGATAATCCAGGCGCTACAGACCAATAGTATTATCAAACCACTGATAAACCCAACGAACTCAGATTTTAAAAGATTCTTTACTCCTCCTCGATAACTTAAAGTTTGTATGACTCCATTGACCACTAAACCAAGCAGAGGAGTCATGAACCAAAGTGTCGAAGGAGAGTGTAATAAATTATCCCACATCGCCAGTCATTCCTAAAAGTTTGCGCCAATAGACACACACTCGCAGAAAGTGAGTGCCTGTGGCAGTTAAAGTATAGTGTTGTCCATCATAAGAAAGCATACCATCTTTGATGAGATGATGCAAACGCGAACGCAAAAATCTCTCCCCATTGAAATATTCAATTAACTTATCCAAGGTGACACCTGCTTCTCCCGCTTCATATACCCTGACAATGGTTTTCAAAGAGGGACTATCGGCCTCAACCGCTGTGTAAACTGACACGTAGAGAAACAATAGGGAGAGGAAAAATAGTCCGATATGTAAATATTCAACCAGGTTATCTGGTGTCCAAAACCATTGAGATGGATAAAGATGGTTTCCCATTTTTATGCCAATCAGTCCACTTATCAATATTGCTATAAAGGTAACCAACAAAGCTGTTTTTTGTTTCTCTGGTACCTTAATTTGCCAAATAATGACATGGACCATAAATGCCAACAGAAAGAGGGTAATGCCTATAAGCAGAATCATAATTTGTTTAACCTTTTAGTTTCTAACCCGTTGAAAAATTTCCTTTAAACCACTTAACTCACCTTACGCAAACCACCCCTAGCCCCTCCTTGCTAAGGCGGGGAATCTCCCCGGCGATTTAGGTGGTGCTTACTCCCCTCCTTACCAAGGGGGTGGTCAGGCGTAAGGTGAACACTTAATTTTATTTAGCGAAATCTTCCAACGCCGCCTGATAACTTTCCCAAGTCCCAATATCTCGATGATACTCGTCATTATGAAAAGTATATATCTTGCCAAGATAATAGGGAAGTACCTGGGTACTAAAATCAATAACTGCTTGGTCAAAGCGATTTAAAAAATCAAAAATGGTGGGGTCAATAATATATACCGCCCCATTAGCAAGGTTTCCTGGCGGATTAGCCACTTTCTCATGAAAAGATTGTACCACCCCGCGGCCATCTAACTCTACAATACCACAACTTTGAGGGGTCGGGCAAATAAAAGTCATCATGGTTATTTCGCAGCCTGCGGGGCGGTTATGATGCCGGTCAATAAAAGCCCGCATCGCAAATTTTGACAAATTATCCGCATGAATCAACATCAGTGGTGCATTCTCAAAAAATGCCTGATTTTCCCGTAATGTTCCCGCCGTGCCTAACAAAGTTTCTTCATACACACACGTTACCACTTTAGCATAAGGACTGTGACTAATAAAGTCTCGTACTGCTTCCGCTTTATAGTGTAAGTTGAGAAGCAGAGGCGACACTTGGGCCTGAGTCAACATTTCTAACCAGTATGCCAATAAGGGTTTGCCCTGAATGGGCACTAAACACTTAGGAAGGTTATCCGTCAAGGGTCTTAAACGAGTGCCTAAGCCGGCGGCTAATAGTAATGCTTTCATTATAATCGGTTAAGGTAGGGTGCCAATGCCATTAAGTTAAGCCAAGTTGGAGTCCAAATCTTCAGATTTGGACAAGGTTATACGGCGTTTACAAATCTGAAGAGTTGGACTCCAACGCCGTCAAATTCCTTAATTTAATGGCATTGCCCGTACACTGGGGGCAAGGGGGTAAACTCCAATGCCATTAAGTTAAGCCAAGTTGAAGTCCAAATCTGAAGAGTTGGACAAGATTATACGGCGTTTACAAATCTGAAGAGTTGGACTCCAACGCCGTCAAATTCCTTACTCACCTTACGCAGAGCATAACTGTTTCGGGAATGAGCTTCGCTACATTCCCGAAACCCGTGGTTCTAATTCTCTCTAAGAGTTTCGGGAATGTAGCGAAGCTCATTCCCGAAACAGGCGTGACAGGCGTGTCTGACTCTTTTGCGTAAGGTGAGTTCCTTAATTTAATGGCATTGAGGTATTGTGCGTCCTACGCACAGTTTGAAAGACTGCACTGTGCCGCCAGTGGTGCGTAAGACGCACCCTACCAATCGCGCTCAATTCAATGGCATTGGGATTTTAGCCGGTAGTGGGTGGTCCTCTGGTGAGTTGCATAATATCATCGGTTGTTAAATGAGAAGTTGCCACGCCACGCCATCGGTCAAATTTGCTAGGTAGTGGGGTATGTGGTTCGCTGTTTAAGTCAACCAACGTTTCCACTAATTGCAACACCTGCTGCTGGTTACTTGTGGATAAACGCAGTAATTTTTGCAAAATAAGTTGTTCAGTACCCCTGTTTATCTTCTCCATAATAGGTCATGGCGTACCGGGCCATGAAATACGTCATTGTGAAATTTCTCGATAGAAATCCTCTGGATTTAATGGGATATTCCCCACCCGCCCGACTTGACAAGCGGCAGCCAGTGACCCTAAGTATGCACTTTGCCAAATATTCTTTCCCAAAGCCAAAGACATTGCCGTACAAACTAGCAACGTATCGCCCGCCCCGGCAACATCTTTGGGTGCAGTGTTGAAGGCTGCTAAACGGTCGGTGAGATGCTGATGAGTCTCAGAAACATAGCCCTGGATTAAAACACCTTCACTGGCCAATGTCAAGAGTAGATGACGACTTTGGGCTTGACTTCGTAAAGATTCCGCCAATATCACTAAACCTGATTCAAAATCCCTAACACTTAGACGCGCTTCACGTTCCGTAGGAGTCAACAAGACCATGCCTTTAAAACGAGACACATCCCCCACCTGCGAAGAACATTGACTATCGGCGACCATCATCACCTGTCGTTGCAGACATTCGGCAACAATATTCTCCACTAAGGGTTGCGGCAGACAACCATAGTTGAAATCAGAAAAAATCACGAGGTCAACTTTATCCACGAGGGTCTGAAAATCTCTGAAAAATTTAGCCTGAATCTCTTTGTCAATGGCATGTGAACGTAAATGATTCACACGTAACAAGGTCTTACCTTGGGTACGAAAACGTTGTTTCAAAATGGTCGGGCGACTGTCATCTTCATATAAATAGGCTTGTACACGATTTAGACCCAATTGTTGCTGGACAAACCGGGCCGTTTCATCTTTACCTACGACCGAAAAAAACGTGACGTTGGCACCTAAGCCCGCCGCATGGCTTGACACAATACCAGCACCACCCACAAATTTCTCGGCCCACAACGGAGTAACGACAATGGTGGGGTCTTCTTGCGACATGCCCAAGGGGTCGCAAGTGATATATTCGTCAACAATAGTTTCACCTAACACACAAACTCTTAACTTTTTAAAGTCCGCCACTGTGGTGGCTAGGTCAGGTAACGTGAAGTGATGACGTTGTAGAAAATCAAAATCTTTAATAATCGTCGATTGGTTCAGTTCATGAAATTCGCGACGCAATAAATCTACGGAGGAGAAGATAATATCTCCTGAACCAAACAGCAATTTACCGCCATACTGTTTTACCACCTCCAGTTCGGCGTTGAAATGAGGTTCATGTTCTTTACCTTTTACGACAATCTGAGGTTTTAGATGTTGAATGAAATCCTCTGGGGGGATATGCAAGATAAAGGCAAAATCTACCCAACTGATAGATTCAATATTTTCCTGGCGGAGTTGTTCAGGAACTAATGCACCGTGCTTCAGATTATCCGCATAAATACCTACCACCAAGAAATCTCCACATTCTGCTGCAAATCTCAGCAAACGTAAATGGCCAGGGTGTACAATGTTAAAGTTACCAGAGACAAACACGATTTTGTGTTTGCCCAGGGTTTTTTCTTTAAGTGTGGTTAACACACTGAGGGTGTCGGGAGTCAGTTCCATATTGATAAAATTGTGTATTTTTATGGTTTGTTGGATTTCGCTACATTCAGTCCAACCTACGTGCTTATTAATTAAGCACCTTACGCAATTTTGATGGTCAGAATCAGAATTTTCAGAATTTTAGAATTTTCAGAATGATAACTCACCTTACGCATCCAAACTAAAATAAGGTGTATATTATTGAAAGTTATTAACGGATTTACTCCTAACTCACCTTACGCAAACCACCCCTAGCCCCTCCTTGCTAAGGCGGGGAAGAACCCCTGCGATTTAGGTGGTGCTTACTCCCCTCCTTACCAAGGAGGGGTTGGGGGTGGTCAGGCGTAAGGTGAATGATAATATTACTAAATTGGCTTATTCAGTTAATTCTTAAATTCAGTAAATTCTGATTCTGACAATTGCGTAAGATGAATAATTATTCAAGCAATGCTAACAAGAATTTTATCATATTATCAGCATTTTTGGTATCATAAAATTCTATCATAGTTTGATTGAACTCTAATTTTTTCTTAGCTGGTATATTGATAGCGTCAATTCCATGACTCAGTAAGAGACCATTCATCATTAATCTGGAAGTGCGCTTGTTGCCATCGTAAAAGAACTGATGGAGACTAGCAAATAAGAACACGATGATACCGCGTTCTACTGGATTCTCTAGGGTCTCAAGGTATTCAATTCCTTCCTTGAACAGAGTCTCCAGTTGAGAAACTGGAGGAGGTTTATGTGCGGTCCCAGCGATACTCACTTCGCCGGTTCTAAAGGTGCCCCATTCCAAATCCTCTTCAAACGCCACCAAACTATGTAATTTGCAAAAAGTGAACTGATTCAGCGCAAATGTGTTCTGTTTAACCATAGTGAGTAAACAATTTAAACTCTTGGCTTGATTTAACACTTGTTGTTGGTCTGCTAGTTTATGCCCTCCCACCGTGATACCCTCTAATAACGTTTGAACTTCTGGAAAGGTAAAGGGATTATTCTCTAAAGAGACCGTGTTCCAAACATATTCCGTGGCGAGTTTTTGTAATCTAAAACAAGCACGGTCGATTCCTTTGGCAGAAAATCGCCGTATGGGATAATTCCAAGTAAAACCAAGTAGCTGTGGTTGGGTGAACATGATAGTCTATAAGTGAGTGGTTGGACTTCGCTACGCTCAGTCCAACCTACATGTGACCAGGTTTGGCCATTAAAAGTGAACGCCTAACTTTCTCCGTGTTTGTTTACGATGTTCAGCTAACTGCTCAACGGTGGTTTGATACAGATTAGCAACACGTTGTTGCTTTTCTGGGGAACTAAAATTAATTCGATCCCATTCAAAAGCACGAACTACGGCTAACTCAAAGGGAGTAAATTCTTCCGTCGTAATATGTCCTACCCCATAACCGAAAAATTGGGGGTCGGTAAAACTAAAATCTGCGGGCAAGTAGTTTTTTTCCTTGCAGATTTTGTAAAGGTGAGTACGAGGCAACGGGGTAGCAATATGGAAATGAACCACGTCAAAATCACAGTCTTCAGCAAATCGAAACGATTGACGAATTTCTTCCCAGGTTTCACCTGGATTACTTATCACAAAGTTGGCACCCAAGTTGATACCCAATTCACGACACTTTTTTACCAAGGGTGGTATCGTCTCTAATTTAAGTGGTTTGAGAATGACTTCATTCAAAACCCGCTGGCTGCCTGATTCCACCGAAATCGTCAGTTGAACACACCCCGTTTTTTTCATCAGTTCCAACAGTTCATCATCCAAATGCCAGGCACTGACACTGGCTGCCTTCCATGACAAGCGATATTGTCGGTCCAGAAAAGCCTGGAGGAGCGCAGTAATACGTTTACGATTCATCAACAACGCATCATCCAGAAACACGAGGTTAGAGACTTGATAATCACGCTGGAGATATTCAATTTCTGCCAATACATCCTCCAAAGGACGGTAAGCGACCACTCTACCACTGATGGTACGAGAGGCACAAAAGGAACACTTATAAGGACAACCATAGCCCGTAATAATGAAGGCTGTAGGCTCATCGGCATTGAATTGATAATCTGTTGACTCTTGATAGAGGTAAGGTTTTAAGTCTATCAGAGAATAGTCCGGTTGCACCATGGTTTTCACCTGACCAATATAACAAGTTGGGCGATTTTCCACTAAGTTACCGGCTTCATCTCGATACGCAATGCCGGAAAAAGCTTTGGCTTTCTCTATTTCTTTTGCCAGTAGCAAACGGATAAAGTGGTTAATGCGTTCCTCTGCATGATACATGAAAAGCCAATCAATATTGTGGTCTTTGATGGCTTCTTCGGGTAAAGTGGTGGGATAAACTCCTCCTAAAATGGTAATCGCGTTAGGGCACGCTGCTCTGGCAATCACAAAGGCCTGGTGAGCTTGTCTATGATACTCTGCCGAGCCACCCGTTACCATCACTACTTCAGGGGCGAGTTGACGAAGGTACTCTTGACACTGTTGTTCATCGAGATTGTTCCCATTAGCATCCAGGATATGGAAACTAAATTCGTCTTTCAGTAAAGCCGTCAAAATGAGTGCCGCGTAAGGCATCTGTTTCCACGGACGTTTTCCAAACCACTTGCTGTTGGGGATAATTAACACTATTTTAGGCTTGTTTTCTTGTAACATAAAATTTCAATATTAAGTTAGGTTAGTATAGTAAAATTCCTATCAAATTATCCTACGGAAACTTCCGTGCAATAATTCTTATTGCACGGAAGTTTCCATGGTACAAACTTTAGAGGAATCTTATCCATATAAGTTCCTGAAATGATGATTAGTCATGGTTACGTAGATTGAAAAAAACTCTGCCATGTCCAATACCATCACAATAGTTTATTGGACAAGACATAGCGAAGTCCAATCCATAAGCTACAGTTTCTGATGTTCAGAATGGCGGTCCCAAAAATCCCAAATGGGTCCGTGGTGGTTGCTATTTCATGCGCATGTTCCACCAAGTTCTGTAACCACTCACTATTACGACTGTTCTAGCTGGTCTGCCAATAAACGCAACCATTGCAGAAACGTTTTAAGTTCTTGTTCAAATTGATGCCAAACGGCTGGATAATCGGTGACCAGTTGTGCGACTCGTTTCGCATTTAATTCATAACCGTAGAGATTTCGCACGACGTGTCGAAACCCCAGATATTCACGCAAAGCTGAAGTAGTCTCCTCACTCAACACGGCTGGTCGATCTTCGCGTTTCATACTCATTCCCTCCAACAGGCGACGGCGCCAATCAGAAGAGGAAGGAACACTACCATTGAGATCAGCCGCAATTAACCGACAAATCCGTTCACAGCCCGTATAAAAGTTGTGTAGTTTCAATGCCAGACTTTCATAATAAATGGTAGCATGTTCTTCAAACTGCTTGATAATTTCTACCACCTGCTGAATTTCATGTTCTAAACGAGTTAATTTGGCCAATTCTACTTCAATTTCTCTTGCCACTTCAAGGAGTTTAGTGGGTGACATGATTTTCATAGAGACATTCCTCTGTTGCTTGTACATATTATATAGCAAATTTCACTTGAGTGAATATCGTATCGAGTACAACGGATTTGGGGGATACACGGATAAGGCAGACCTACGGGTTTATCCGCTTATCCCCTCAATCCGCTGTACTAGACTTTCTGCTCATTCTAACATTAGACTGGTCCGGAAATAATGGTTTGGTCATGCTTGGTCGAGTACAACGGATTGATGGGATAAACGGATAAACCCTCTTGAAGCAATCCGTATGTCATTATCATCCACATCCATGGTACTTGGTTCGATTTATCCGTTTATCCCATCAATCCGTTGTACTCAGCCAGTCAAAGCGAAATCATTATTTCCGGACAACTCTATTCTGAAAATTCTGATTCAGACTAACAAATGTGTGAGAATATGACTATAATTGTTGAAATTCGGTCATAACTAACCATTTACAGATTGGTTTGGTAGAACAAACTTCACCTGAGGACATAATGGTTGAATTCTTCGATAAATCGCTTGTGCTATTTTGGTGGGTAAGGCAATATATACCACACTCTCTTTCGGTAACTCTGCGAGTGCTAACACGGGTTTACCTAAGTATAACTTACCGAGTTTTTGCCCGTCTTCTTCCACAAAAAACTTGACCTTCTCCTCTAATATTCCTGCTAACCAACTACCAGCAATGGCGGTACCAAAAATCCCAAACTGGTCAGTGGTGGTTGCCATTTCATGCGCATGTTCCACCAAGTTTTGTAACCACTCGCTATTCTTCTTGACTAATTGCGAAGCCTCTCTAACTTCCAATGATTCGAAGGCTGTTGACTGAATTGGCATAGCAGTAGGAGTAGCCACCAAAGAAATCTCCTTAGTGACCCAATCCGTGGCAACCGTTATGGTATTGAAGCCCGTGGCCTCGACTAACCACTTTAAAGTTCTCTTGGTAAAATGAGAACTGTGGTCTTTAACTACCAGGTCAAACGGATTCTCTGCTAAATTAGGTAACTGAATTAAAAGTATTCCTGAGGGATTAAGTTTTTCGCGTAGGTTGGTTAAAAAACTTAATGGTTGCAAGATATGTTCTAACACATGAATCAAAGCAATCACATCAAAAATTTGATTAATTTCGGTCAATGAAGCATAAAAATTGGCTACCCCATTAATTTGCATGATTTCTTCTTCATGCAATCGATTTTGTTCAAAACCGCTCAATTGCCATTGTGGAAAAGAATGACTCACGGCTTTTAAAAAAGCACCATTACCACAACCGACATCTAATAAAGTACCTTGCGGTGGCAAGGTAACTGATTCCCTCAAGTGTTTCAAAATAACCACGGAACGGGCTTGGGAATAATTAGCACTGCCTCCCCCAGGGAACACTGGTTGTTCCCGACCAGCGCTTAAAGAATAGGGCGCATATTGTGAATAAATTGCGGCAACTTCTTGTTGCCACTGACCGTCTATCGGCTTCTGAACCAGACCACAATGTGAACAGACTAAAATCGTATTGCCGTGGGACCAGGGCCTGCAATCGGAAGTGACCGATTTTAGTTCTGATAACTCTGGAAATTCGGTAAATACTTCATGGTGACAAAGTAAACATTGATTGGTGGAAGTCATTTTTAATACCGCAGTTAATGAATGAGTTTCTCTTCACGGGCGTCCAAATCTTCAGATTTGGAAACGCGGCTGGAGTCCAAATCTTCAGATTTGGAAACGTGGCTGGAGTAGTTGTAGGTTGGAGTGAGCGTTAGCGAACTCCAACCAGGGCCAGGAAATTGGAATGAGATGGTTGGAATTCGCTAACGCTCACTCCAATCTACCAAATTGCCGAAGAAATTGGAATGAAATGGTTTGTTGGAGTTCGCTAACGTTCACTCCAACCTACAATTACTACAATTACTCCAACCTACAATTACTCGATATTCAAGTAGTTGTAGGTTGGAGTGAGCGTTAGCGAACTCCAACCAGGGCCAGGAAATTGGAATGAGATGGTTGGAATTCGCTAACGCTCACTCCAATCTACCAAATTGCCGAAGAAATTGGAATTAAATGGTTTGTTGGAGTTCGCTAACGCTCACTCCAACCTACAATTACTCATCTCTTCCATTTCTCCCAGTAGGATGATGGCATCGGTATAACGTTGTTGTTCTAAGCAAGTTCTTAATTCAAATAGTTCTTCCATCGATAGGACTCCTTTGATTGACACTGCATAGTTTAAGCCTGTTGTGTTGAGTGTGGATTGGACTTTGCAGAAGCGAAGCCTAACAATTCGATTGTGGCATGAACTTATCTCAAACCAAAAGCATTGGTATGAAGGTTGGGGGATAAGTTCATGGTTACTTCTCCTAGCGAATCACTTTTTACCAACTACCAACCGGTAGTGATGCAATCTGGGTGATAAGTTTAGACCTCCGAGGTCTTAAAGACCTCGGAGGTCTGACCGAACTTGACGGCCGACCAGTTCCCTGTTATCACCCAGATTGCATCACTACCTACCAACCAACTTCTGTGGTTCGCTAAATGCCTGTTCAATCGTCCAGACTACTTGAGGGACCTCTATTCCAAACGAGTCTCTTAAACATTCGGTGTCAAGAGTAGTATGAGGCGGTATGTGCTCATTATAACCCGCTTCGGCTGCTCTGAGGGGACTAATTAGGTCGGTATTTAATCCCAACTTTTTCGCACCAATCTTAGCTACTTCATCATAAGAAAGGTCGTGGTCACCAGAAATCATTCATTTTAAAGTTGTTCGTAAGAGTCGGTCCAAAATATCATTTGCACGTTTCATATCTTGCCGCAAGAATTCTATCTCGGAGGTTGTCAACATTCTGACCACTCTTAAGGAGGTAACGGGCTTCTGATTCGGTGAACTTCTCAAAGTCGTAACCGAAGGTGTCAAACCACCAAGTTTCAAGGTTTCCATATTGTTTCCTCAATTGAATAAGTGTTTCCTTTGATATAGCGAGTTTAGCTGAATAATTTTTTCCCGTCAGCGCAACCGCTAATAATACTTTTCCACCTTGTTGTTCAATATGTCCTTTTAAACTAGCAAAGGTTCCTCCTTGGGTTAAGGTATCATCTACAATAATTGCAGTTTGACCTGAAGGAAAGTCGCCGGAAAAAGGTGGACAGTTCGCTAAACGATGAAATCCATCTGCCCCTGTACGCGATACTTTAGCTGCCTGAACGATATTCATATTCAATGATAAATTTAAATAGTGAGCTAAAATTTTAGCAAGTGCTAATGGAATTTCATTGATACTAATAATTTCCTCTGCATGTACGGCAACTACAAGCGGATGTTCACCGCAGATAAGATTTTGAATAGTCCTTATTTTATCTAAATTTAGAGACGATTGTACAATGTCAAAGGCCGCTTCTACATCACTTGACTTAGCTGCCTGATATTTAACCGGATATTTTTTCTCTAAACCCAATGAGGTATGAATAACAACTTCTGGAAAAGTATTCCAAGCAGTTCGAATAGCTTTACTTAGCATTTATATTGGCATTGTAGCATCTTTATCCTAATCACCAGTATAAAACTGACGTAGAATAGTATATAAGTTAAGTATCAACAATCAGATGTTCCACATTCATCTCCGCGAATTATCTTCGTCGTAGTAATTCCATCTGATGTAAGGTCCAAGCATGGATGTCACGCTCATACTCCAGTGCCAAGTTATTCATGATTACTTCTCCTAGCGAATCACTTTTTATCAACTACCAACCAACTTTTGTGGTTCGCCAAATGCCTGTTCAATCGTCCAGACCACTTGAGTGACCTCTATTCCAAACGATTCTCTTAAACATTCTGTATCAAGAGTAGTATGAGGCGGTATATGCTCATTATAGCCCGCTTCGGCTGCCGTGAGGGGGCGAATTAAGTCGGGATTTAATCCTAACGTTCTCGCCCCAATCCTAGCTACTTCATCATAAGAAATATCGTGATCACCGGAAATATGAAAAATACCTTCGGACCGTCTATCTATGATAAGTCTAAGTACAGAAATCACTGAAGACAACGGCACCGGGGCCATCATCATATTAGAAAAGGGTCTAATGATGTCTCCTTTCTTCAAGGTGTTAACCCAATTGGTAAATAACGGAAAATCTCCCCCCAACACTTTGGTCAATCTCACTATCGCGAAATTTTTTCCCCAGTCTCGTAATTGTTGTTCAATCTCAACCTTTTGTTTACCATACTCACTTACTGGCGAAACGGGGTCATCGGGCAATGGGTAAGGAGATAAACCATCAAATACCTGATTGGTGGATAAATAAACGACCAACACGCCTTGTTGAAGGAGTTTGTTAGCTAACTGGCTTATGCCGGTGACGTTAATACGGTAACTTTGTTCTGGGTCGTTTTTGCATTCATAAATCTTAGTTATCCCTGCACAGAAGACTGCTACCTTGATGGTCGGTGGGCATTGCCAGTCTTCTAATTTGCCTAAGTCAAGATACACCACGGGCATCCCGGCGGAAATTGTCGCCAGTCGCCGAGTGGTGCCTAAGACTTTTGGCACACCGCGTTTTGAAACGGTGAACAATGCTTTGCCAATAAGGCTATCTATGCCAACAATGAGTAGTTCTGGTGATTCTGACATGAATTATGGTCCCTGAACTTTTGGTACTATTTTTTCGAAAATTTCGCTTTGTTCATTTTCTAACGGGCTACCACCTAAACCGTCATGGATTGGCCACTAAAATATTAATAATCTCCTCCAAGGTACTGTAAGCACTGGCAGGGTCCACAGGTGACACTTTTTTCTGTGGACTTTTACCATGGGCTAGCCAATTTCGGTAATTGTATACGTTTTTAGCTTCCCCTGCTAAATGTGGATGAGATTTTAGGAGACTTCGTTTTAGAAACTCTAAAATCTCCTCTGGTCGCCAAAATTCGACTTCCTTATGGAAATGAAGATAAATCTCATCACCCAGATCCGCGGGGATAATATACTGCCGCAATACCTTACCTTTGTATTGCAAATAGTCACGGAGAAAGCGTTCAAACGTGGCCCAGAGAGAAATTACAAACAAAGCTGTTACTTCGTCTTTGCTTTCCTGAATGGTACGTTCAGCTTCAATAATGGTTTGTGCCTCAACCCTGGTACGTTGCAACAGCCTTAGCCTGGCTCTAGGTTCAGTCGTTTTGATTGCCCGTCTGGTAATGGTAAAACTATTTTGTGCCATGTCATAAGCTTGCCAGATGATGGGTAGCGGATTAAGAAAATTCATGGTCACTCACCTGGGTGATTAGTTCTAACAAGCAACTCTTATCTAGCAACCGTGGTGGAATATCCAGACGTTGTTCTTTCCAATACCAGCCATCGGTTTTAATCTCCTTAGATTTCCCAGAATAAAGACCACCTGTTTGCAGGTATAAGACATAAGCACTATCCAACCAGCCTTCTACCATAATTGACCCTTCGGCATTGCCCACGGAGGCCCCCGCTGGTTCCAAGTTGACCAATTGCTCATCTTGAGCCGTAGCAATGGTCAACTTGGGAACGTGATAGCGACCTAAAACTTCTTCTATCTCCAGATCGCTACGGGTGACTACCAATGGTTCATTCCGAAGCCAATTTTGGATATTGGCATATAGTTGGTTGACTCGTTGTAAATAGGTTTGCTTTTGTAGTTCCACGTCGATGGTGAATCGTTCTGCGGTGATTAATTCTGCCCGTTGCGACCAGGGTGAAGGTAACTGAGTGACCGCGGGTAAATCGTCAATTTGTAAGAACTGAGACATTGTTTTAATCAATTCCAGTTGTTCAACCTGTGACAGTCGTTGAGCCTTTTGAATGGCCGTTTGAAGTGGTGTCGTCATCAGTTATTACCCCATGGTTAGAATTTCTGAAACGGCAACAACAGGACCACCGACGTTTTTCTTTTTACAACCCATTGCTATCCAGTAGTGTGCCGATGGCAATAATCCCGCCTGAATAATTTCATTATAAGCACCAAATAGAAACACATACTCAAAATAACGTCGCATTTCTCCTTCCAATTGTTCCGGCGAGAAGAAACTAAATTTCTGCTGACTGTTGGTGTCCAGTGAGTTATTCAAATTCGGGATGCCCATAATAAAAATACCTGGTCCGTTAAGACGGTGTACCACATTGGTCATTAATGTCCGAACTTGTTCTAGCACCACACGCCCACTCACATCAAGACTAATTATAGCATCCCAGGTGTCAACAGAACAATTCAATATCGCAGTACACTCAAAGGCGACTTTGGCATCGTTCCAATTCGTTTGGGCTAAAGTAATATTGTCGGCATTGGTATCGATTCCTTTAGCATATCCACACTCTTTAGCCAGTAACCAGGTCCCGATCCCTTCACCACACCCAACGTCCAAGACTCGTTTGCCATTGCCAACCATTTTAGCCGCAAACTTGTAGTAGGACAAACTGTTCAATATCTGTTGCGGAGTGGTTTGAAACAAATGTGTGTTACATTTCCCCAGATACACTTGCTTTTTAGCAACAGATTCTTTGATTTGCTCCCAAAGGGAGAGCCCTGTAGTATTTTCCATAAATCTCCAATATTATTTTTTGTAACATCCCACACATATAAGATAATGTGCCATCGGCGCAAAGCCAGTATGTACTACCTCATCATTTACACTAAACAGAAAGACATTGTGGAAATATTGTTCCAGAGTGGATTTTAAACGTTCTGCTGAAAACATATTCACATGTCCTACTTGACTGGCAGGTGAAGCATAAGAGGCCGAAGCAATATTGGGTGTACCAATCACCCCAATGCCATCCGTCTCAAGGTTATTAATGATAGTTTCGAAAAATAAATGTTCTTGGGCTTGTTCAACATGTTCCACCACATCCATGCTTACTACGGTTTCAAAGGTCCCATAGACCTTACCTAAGAGATTATCTTCGATAAAAATCACTTTGTCACTGCCCCAGTTTCGTTTAGCTACGGTAATAGCTTCTTTGTCAAAATCCACCCCCGTATAGCGCGGCGAAAACTCTGCTAGTATTGGTGTTCCAATACCTTCGGAACAACCCAATTCCAATACTGTGCGGTGACGACAGGCCAGGTTGGCCGAAAATTTATAACGCGCTAAGACAAAAGCGAATCGTTTTGGATCATTCCATAGGTTAAATGATCCGTATGTACCCAATAATATGCGTGTTTGCATTTGATAAGTTTCCATTATGGTTTTGTGATGCTCACCATTTTGAAGTGTTAATGAAGGTGAGCAAAAACACACTTGTCCACCCCGTCCTGACTCATTACCGCCCGTTACTTCATCAGGTCCTTTAGTTTCTGCTGAATCGGGGTCATTATCGAGTTTTTCTGCGCGTCAGATAAAATTCCTAACTGGTGCAGATTTTCTAACATCATCAGTTGCCCCAGCAGGGCGGCCACCGCGTTTCCCTGCGCGTCGGATAAAATTCCTAACTGATGCAGATTTTCTAACACCACCAGTTGCCCCTCAAGGAGCCCTTCGGCCAGGGCTTCGGCCAGGGCTTCGGCCAGGCCTTCGGCTTTGCCTTCGGCTTTGCCTTGATTATAAATATATTCGCTAATCGTGGTTTCCACAAATGCCATATTGACCTCCTGTTTAATCCTCTGTAGGACCGGTTCGGGGACTTTATTTATGAGAATCTATCTGCCTGATTAGCGCAACGCCGTTCACTGCATCAGGTTTTTTAACTTCTGCTGAAGCGGGCCATCATCGAGTTTTTCTGCGCGTCGGATAAAATTCCTAACTGGTGCAAATTTTCTAACACCACCAGTTGCCCCTCAAGGATCCCTTTGGCCAAACCTTCGGCCAGGCCTTCGGCCAGGCCTTCGGCTTTGCCTTCGGCTTTGCCTTCGGCTTTACCTTGATTATAAACATGTTCGCTGATCGTGGTTTCCACAAGTTCCATATTGACCTCCTGTTTAATCTGCTGTAGGACCGGTTCGGGGACTTTCTTATAAAAATCCACCCACTGCTTGACCAATAATAATTGGTCGGCCGTCAATTGGTCTTTCATTTGGGCGACCGCTTGGTAAATCTCGTACACTAAGGTCTCAGGTGCCATGCCTTCGTCATTCGCCTTGAGGGCTAACAACTTACATAACAACGAGTGTTTGTTAAGCAAGTCACGGCTGGTTTCCCGGTTGACCTTTATCACATCAAAATGAAAATACTGTTTCGGCTGTACCGAACTGAACCCATAACAGAACTGGTCCGCTACCGGCTTGCGCCAGAGCGCGTCGTCGGTATAAATGACGATACTCCAGACCGGTTTCTGTTTCAACAACCATACATAACACAAATACTCAAACAGTCGTTTCGCGACCTCTTCTCTCTCGCTTTGGTGTTCAATCTGAATGGCTACTTCTTGAAAGTTATGGTCAATTTCTACCTCCATGAGCAAAAACAGGTCGCCCTTGAGACTCTCTTTCAAGGCTTCGTATTTGCGGAGAAATTCTTTATCCAGAAAACGATACTGGCCGATTTTAATTCCCGGAAAGTAATGGGCAAAAAATTCCCTGGTAAAGGAGGTAATTAGCCATTTAAACAGCGAATCATGGGTTTTGGGGTTGGTTGGTTTCATGGTTGGTTCCCTCTTCAAAGAATCCCCGTGTCAGGTGGGCCGCCACACACTGGCCCACCCCACCTTGGCTGAGTTATTACCACCCTTACTTCATCAGGTCTTTCAGTTTCTGCTGAAGCGGGGTGGCCATCGCGTGTCTCTGCGCGTCGGCTAAAATTCCTAGCTGGTGCAAATTGTCTAACAACACCAGTTGTCCTTCAAGGAGTCCTTTGGCCAGCCCTTTGGCCAGCCCTTCGGACAGACCTTCGGCTTTGCCTTCGGCTTTGTCTTCGGCCAAACCTTCGGCTTTGCCTTGATTATAAACATGTTCGCTAATCGTAGTTTCCACAAGTTCCATATTGACCTCCTGTTTAATCTTCGTAAGGACCGGTTCTGGGACTTTTTTATAATAGTCCACCCACTGATTGACTAGTAATAACTGGTCGGCCGTCAGTTGGTCTTTCATCTGGGCAACGGCCTGATAAATCGCCGCTACCAAACTCTCAGGGGCGATGCCTTCGTCATTCGCCTTGAGGGCCAACAACTTGCATAATAGCGAGTGTTTGTTAATCAAGTCGCTACTCTTTTCACGGTTGACCTTGATCACATCAAAATGAAAATACTGTTTCTGCTGGGCCGAACTGAAGCCATAATAAAACTGGTCCGTTATAGATTTTCGCCACAAGGCGTCGTCGGTATAAATTACGATACTCCAAACTGGTTTCTGTTTCAAGAGCCACACATAACACAATTACTCAAATCGCCTTCGAGGTAGAGGCAAACCTTAGAATCTATCCAACATTACCACGAACTTTCACGATTTTTCTTCGGTAGTGGGCATCTTTCGTTTTTGCACGGGCAAGGACGCTATTGGATTCGTGGTATTCTGCTGTTCTTTGGCTTTCAAATCTTCAAAGATAGCTTGCCAATCATAATTGAACTCTTTGGCATACTCTTGTCGGATCTGATATAACTCTTCAATTATATGGTCTTTCCACATAAGTTAACCTCCTAAAAGAAGTTCTGGAGTACAAAGGGTTGGCATATTATGATAGCCTATCTGGCGGATAATTTGAATGATTTGCTTTTGTCGTTGTGCATTGGCAATATGTTTACAATTCCAAGAAAGCAGATAATCCATCTCCAAAATGATTGCTGCGGAAATATGGACTGCATCTGCATGGGCTTCTTCAGGTAAGACGTGTTGACTAACTATGAGGTCAGCTAAATCAAAAGTATCTTTATTCAAAGGCAATAAAGAAATATTTTGCAATGCCATCATACGTTTCTGCGCTGCCTGTGGATCACCGCGACGGGCTTCCTCAAAGACTAATTCGGAAGTGTATAATTCAAAATCAACACGACGATTTTCCCACCATTCAAGGGTCAACTTTTGGTGGGCCGCCACAATTAAATCACTACTCAACCGTGCCGTCAAGTAACTTATCACACTGGTTTCAATATAAACTTTAGGGTTCATAACCAAAAGTCAATCCGTTTAAGAGGATAAATCCGAATTATTTTATTTTCTTTGCCGGGTAGTTATGTAAAGATTCTGGTTGTTCTTTTTCTCGTTTCCACACGCGGCGGTCATCCTTATACACAAGTTTTTTAGTATTTAATTTACTTAAAATTTTTAAAATTATTCGGGAGTCCAAATCTTTAGCTTTGGGAACATAACCTGGAGTCCAAATCTTTAGCTTTGGGAACGTAGCTAGAGTTTTCCCAGTTGGACTTCCGCACCGTTCCCAAATCTGAAGATTTGGACTCCACCTAAGCCCGTTTCCAAATCTAAAGATTTGGACTCCAGCAGACTTGTGTATAAGGGTGACTGCCGAGCGTGGGAACAAGAAAACACGTCCAAATCTGAAGATTTGGACTCCAGCCCGGTCCAAATCTGAAAAATTTGGACTCCAGCCCGGTCCAAATCTGAAGATTTGGACTCCAGCCCGGATTTGTGCCAAGGGAGTCCAAATCTTCAGCTTTGGACGGCAGCCAACTACGGGTTACATCTTAATCGTACACCGAATCACTTCTCCTCGCCGCATTGCTTCTATCGCCTGATTGATTTCGTCCAAAGTAAATGAATGAGTAATCATCCCTTTGGGGTCAAACCGCCCCTGTTGTTGCAATCGTATCAGGCGCGGAATGTGATAACCAGGGTCAATGCCTCCCCCATGAGAACCCGTAATCGTCTTAGTAAAGTGTAACGGCAAGGACTCAATACTCATTTTCTCCCCTGGCGATTTTGGCACTCCGACTAAAATAGTTCGTCCGCGTTTATGCGTAATGTCATAAGCCAATTCTCTCACTTCCCGAATCCCCGTGTTGTCCACGGCTACATCCACCCCGCCTGGGGAGAGTGCGGTAATCGCTTTACGGACATCTTCACGGGTGGAGTTGATGATATGAGTGGCCCCAAAGTCAATGGCTTTCTGTAACTTATGGTCGTAGAGGTCTATCGCAATAATGGGGTAAGCCGAGGTTAATTTAGTGGCTAGAATAACCGAGAGACCCACGCCACCTACGCCAAAGACGGCTATTGACTCACCCAGTTGCAGCCTAGCATCATTGAACACAACACCAAATCCTGTGGTGATGGCACAACCGTATAAGGCCGCTATTTCTAAATCGAATTCGTTGGGTATCACGGTCACTCGATTTTCCGAAACAATGGCCAATTCGCTGAAAGTGGTTACCCAACCTGCATTGACTGTGCGAGGCCCCCATTGATATTTGGCCGTGGGTGCTTGGATTCCCTCCCCTGGTCGCCAGTGCAATACCACCCGGTCACCCGGTTTGACTTTGGTAACGCCAGGTCCACAACGTTCTACTATTCCGCCCGCTTCATGACCTAAGAGATGGGGCAGAAATTTATCGGGTCCTTTGACGCCGTCAATCTCGCCGAGTTGAGAACCACAAATGCCGCTGTAGTGAATTTTCACTAGCACTTGTCCATAAAGCAATTCCGCGGGCATTTCAATATCCGCAATGACCAAGGGTTGACGTTGTTCGACTAAAATGGCTGCTTTCATGAGTTATTCAACAAAGTTATTCAAAAAAGATAAAAGAATGATCACCGGTATATCCAGTTTGTTTAAACCACCATTGCCACTCTTCGGGCGTGTAAAACCCTTCACAGGTCAGTTGCCAGTAGAGTAAATTAACTTTTTCGGCTTCATTACGATAGGATTCTACACAAATATACTTGTGTGTTCTACCGACACGTTCGATTTCGCGAAAGGCTTCAAACATATCGTAGCAATATAGGTTGTGTAGCGTGTTGATAGAAATAATCAGGTCAAAGCTGTGGTCTGCAAACGGCAGTTGGTTAGCATTTCCCACTTGTAGAAATTCCTGGATTTCTTCTTTGGCATGGTCAATGGCATATTGCGAAATGTCTATACCACGTACTTCCAGCCCTGGCACAAGTTGCAGGAAGTCATAGAGTATAAAACCTTTGCCACATCCTACATCTAAAATGCGTTGTCCGGGCTGGATGCCATAATGGTCGACCATTGCTTGGGCTACTTTGCGCCATCGCCCGTCATACTTATAACCACCATAACCGATTTTGCGGTCGCCATCCCAGTAGTCATAGTCAAAGCGTTTGGCCAATTTAGCGGCTTCGGCTTTGGGATATTCATTGACGCGGGCTAAGTAGTCGCGTTTGGTACTTTTGTGAACCAGAGAGATAAAATCTGTGTAAGCCATAATTGTATGTGTCGATAGTTAATTAAGATTCATGCCAAACAGCTTTCCTAAACCTTGGAGGTTTAGGAAAGCTAACCGGCGAAATTACTGCGTCCCAAACAGCTTTCCTAAACCTTGGAGGTTTAGGAAAGCTCACGGGATTCCTAGCTTTCCTAAACCTTGGAGGTTTAGGAAAGCTCACGGGATTCCTAGCTTTCCTAAACCTTGGAGGTTTAGGAAAGCTCACGGGATTCCTAGCTTTCCTAAACCTTGGAGGTTTAGGAAAGCTCACGGGATTCCTAGCTTTCCTAAACCTTGGAGGTTTAGGAAAGCTCACGGGATTCCTAGCTTTCCTAAATCTTCGAGGTTTAGGAAAGCTAACGGGATTCCTAGCTTTCCTAAATCTTCGAGGTTTAGGAAAGCTAACGGGATTCCTAGCTTTCCTAAACCTTCGAGGTTTAGGAAAGCTAACCGGCGAAATTACTGCGTCTGTCCAGTTGTGGTGAACTTCTTTTTAAAAATTTTGCTTAATGGCAAGTGTATGTCCACCACGTTATCAATCACTTCCTGGTCAGTCACCTTGTAAACATTTAACTCCGTCGTCCTTGGTGAGGCACAAACGGTAATCGTTTGTAAAGTAGGATCCACCAACCAACAGGATTTGATTCCCAAAGCAAAATAGGCTCTAAATTTAGCGAAAATGTCTTCGGTACCTTGCATGGGGGATAAAATTTCAACAGCCAGCAACGGCATTTGAGAAACTTTAATGTTATCACGGTTTTCCGCCGGGTCGATAATATCAAAATCACGGGCATAATACACGCACACATCGGGCTTTAAATCACGTTCCGAGTTTAATTTAAACCGCGCCAAATCCACTGGAGAAATGTCCAAACTCAATTCGGTAGCCGCATTAAAACGATCATCTAAGGTTAACCAGGCCGCTAAACGCGCTTGGATGAGACTATGATTTTGTGATGACATTTCGTTTTCCTCTTCCTCAGTTAACAAGGGTAACTCGTTCATGCTACGGCACCTCTTTTATCACGGTTAAAATCACACCTTATTTAATTCCAGATTTAATTCCAGAAGTTTCCTTGAGTAAACTCATCACGGTCGTCACGGCGTTTTCAGCAGTTACACCATACCGTTTTAGCGAACTTTCTTGAGAACCATATTCTTCCAAAAACAGGTCTGGAAAAGCTAACCGGCGAAATTTTTTCGGGCGGTCAAAATACATCCCCCCTAAAATTGACCAATTATCTCTGCAACAAACGCCATCTGTTTTACCGTAAGTTTAGGTGATATGGGTAAACTCAATATTTCAGTGGCCAATTGTTCTGTTATTGGAAAATCATCAAAGAGAAAGTTCATCTTTTAAGCGGTCCTTAAAATAGCGTTCTTGCATAATGTGATCAGAGTCTGCCACCGGAATGGTTCCCAATAGGGCGTCCATTTTTTCCAAAAAATGGTTGGGGGGCAGTTGCATTTTTGGGTCAGCGGGAATTATTACCGCATCGTCAGGAAGAACCAGAATCACCTGAACGGGGAATTTTATTTGCAATGGGCTCAACCATTGAATCCGATGGCCTTCTATTAGTGCTGCAACTTTCATGAATGGTTTCCTTAAGTATGGCCAAAAATGGTAATAAGTACTGAAGCAGAAATTTTGCGGTATTTTCCCTCACCCCCGACCCCTCT
>DZAL01000077.1:12968-25186 GCA_022729575.1 Thiomargarita sp. | reverse complement strand
CCCTGCGGTTTGGCCAAACTTATTATGGGACAACTAGATAAGGATATTACTATACGACAAATTCATGACCAATTTGGCAAAGAATTATTGGCGGAATTGGTTCAACCATTAGGACAAGTGAATACTAACCAAGAGATTCATGCCGAAACTTACCATGCTGATTTGGGTTTTATCCCCTCACCCACGACTCCAGTGAAGAGTTTTCAGAAATTAGGACTGTTGGGACAAATGGTTCGAACCTCCTGTATCCTCGAATATTTTTGGAAGCCTCCAATTTTAGCCGAGGTGCGCACTGGGTTATTGAAACTGTTTGCCTGGCAGGGATCACTCCAGCGTGAGGCCAAACCGAAACGGGGTTTCAACTCCAAGCAGGTCCCCAAACCGAACTCGAAACCACTATCTGAGGAACAATTACCGGGCTTGTGGATAGTAACGACTACCCTCCCAAAACCGTTGGGTACACACTTTTGCTTGACCCAAAATCTCTCCGAATGGTGCGCCGGCATTTATTTCACGGAGACCCTCCTGAAAACGGCCATCGTCGCCATCGACCAATTGCCCAACACGCCCGAGACCGTGTGGTTGCGGTTATTGGGCAAAGGAGAAACCCAGAAACAGGCGGTGGAAGCCGTCTTGGAGTGGGTGAAAATGGACCCCTCGTTATCAAACGTTTTGGAAATTATTTTTAAATGGTGTAGCTTTTTAAACACCAAACCTCAATTAACTGAACCTGAGAAGGAGTTGCTTATGAACTTATCAGAGGCTTATCAAGAAGCACGGCAACAAGCGGTGCAACAAGGTGTACTGCTAGGCGTACAGCAGGGCGTACAGCAGGGCGTACAGCAGGGCGTACAGCAAGGCCGGTTAGAAACGCAACGGGCTTTTGTCGAAAGTTTACTGAAATCGCGTTTTGGCAAAGTGGATCGAACCTTGTCAAAGGTCATTGATTCCCTGCTACCATTCTCTCCCCAAGAAGTGACTGATTGCGTGTTACAATGGTCGCGGGAGGAACTGATTGCGAAATTTGGCAAGAAACGGACGGCGGGTCGTGCCTCCCAGGAGTCCAAAGCGTAGCTTTGTCAACCCAACCCCAGGAGTCCAAAGCGTGACTTTATCCGGACAAAGCTACGTTTGGAACTCCTGGTTATTTAGTTATTCAGTTAAATAAAGGAAACCATAGGTTTTTATGTCCTCACCCATTCAAACTTACCTTCAGTCCATTGCCACTCAATTACAAACTGGCAATGCCACAGAACACACGCATCGTCCAGCGTTGCAAATCCTTTTGAATGCGTTACTACCCAACTACCGCATCACCAATGAACCACGCCGCATTGCCTGCGGGTCGCCCGATTTCGAAATTGCCAAGGGAGAAGAACCCATCGGGCATATCGAAGCTAAAGATGTCGGTGTAGATTTAGATAAAGTCCAAAAATCCGAACAACTGAAACGCTATTTGGAGTCTTTAAACAATCTGCTGTTGACTGATTATTTAGAATTTCGCTGGTTTGTCGATAGTGAATATCGACCTGATATGACAGTGAGATTGGCCGAGGTGAATAACAAAGGCCAATTAAAACCTCATCCTGAAGCCTTTTCTCGTTTCGAAACTTTGCTAGAAACTTTGGTGACCACTCAAGTCATTACTTTGCGGAGTCCTGAAGAATTGGCCAAAAAGATGGCGCATTTGGCCCGGCTGATGCGGGATGTGATGTTGAAAGCCTATCAACAAGAGGACAAAACGGGGCAATTGCATGGGCAATACGAGAGTTTTTGTCAAGTCTTGATTGATACGTTGACTCCCGAACAATTTACCGATATGTTGGCGCAAACGATTTGTTACGGGCTGTTTGCGGCAAAATGTAATGCGGTGGGGCAACCGTTTTCACGCCAGAACGCTAGTCATTTCGTGCCAAAAACTAATCCGTTTTTAAAAAATCTCTTCAATCAAATTGCTGGGATTGAGTTAGATGACCGTTTAGTCTGGATGGTGGACCATTTAATCGCCGTGTTGAATCGGGCCGATCTGGCGGCGATTTTAGAAAACTTCGGCAAACGGACTCGTCAAGAAGACCCAGTAGTGCATTTTTACGAAACTTTTTTGGCGCATTATGATGCCAAGTTAAGAGAAGTGCGAGGAGTGTATTATACGCCGGAGCCGGTGGTGTCTTACATCGTGCGTTCGGTGGATTGGGTGTTGAAAGAGAAGTTTGGTTTGAAACAGGGATTAGCTGATAATTCTACCCTCACCCCCGGCCCCTCTCCCAGGGGGAGAGGGGAGAGTATTATTCACACCGTCCAAATTCTTGACCCCGCGACGGGCACCGGCACCTTTTTACAGGCGGTGGTGGCAAAAATTTATGAACGGTTTCGCAAGAATCAGGGAATGTGGTCGGATTATGTCTCCAAGCATTTATTGCCACGGCTGCACGGTTTTGAGTTACTGATGGCACCTTACACGGTAGCACATCTGAAATTGAGTTTACAATTGCAAGCCACAGGATATGATTTTAGCGGTGAGAAACGGTTGCGGGTGTTTTTGACCAATACGTTAGAGGAACCTCGTCACAGCGAAGAAACTCTCTTGGCACGGTGGTTGTCGACGGAAGCCAATGAAGCTAATTCGGTCAAATCCGAATCGCCGGTGATGGTGATTTTGGGGAATCCGCCTTATTCGGGACATTCCGCTAATACGGGAAACTGGATTAATGAATTACTGCGCGGCATTGGTGATGAGGCCAATTACTTTCAGGTCGACGGTGAACCATTGAAGGAACGTAATCCGAAATGGTTGAATGATGATTATGTGAAGTTCATCCGGTTTGCCCAATGGCGAATTAAACAAACCGGTTACGGAGTGTTAGCGTTTGTCACCAATCACGGTTATTTAGACAATCCCACTTTTCGTGGAATGCGTCAATCGTTAATGCAAGAGTTTGATGACCTCTATATTTTAGATTTGCATGGGAACAGTAAGAAAAAGGAGAAGTCACCGGATGGTAGTCCTGACCAAAACGTGTTTGACATTCAGCAAGGGGTGGCGATTGGGATTTTTGTTAAGCATCGGCCCTCACCCCCGGCCCCTCTCCCAGAGGGAGAGGGGAGTCAAAGAGAAGGGAGTCAACTTCCTCCTTTGTTATTGGAAAATGCGCGTGCTTTGCGGAAAGCCTTAACGGATGCGGAACAGGTTCTATGGTCAATCTTACGTGGGAAACAGTTTTTGAATTTGAAGTTCCGTCGTCAACATCCTATCTCGCCTTATATTTTGGATTTTTACTGTCACGAATTAAAACTCGCTATCGAAGTGGATGGGGGACAACATGATACTGATAAGGGACGTGCTTCGGATGCCAACCGAACTTCATTTCTTTCCCAATTTGGAATCACGGTGTTACGCTTTTGGAATCATGAGGTGTTACAGCAACTTGAGGTCGTTTTGGAAAAAATCTATGTTAACGTCATAGAATTAAAATCTTCACTCCCCTCTCCCTCTGGGAGAGGGGCCGGGGGTGAGGGTAAAGTTCATCATGCCCATTTATATGGTACACGGGCTTTTAAATATGAGTATTTGATGGCAAACGACCTCAAAACCACACCATGGACCACTTTGCAACCCCAATCACCGTTTTATTTGTTGGTGCCGCAGAATGTGGATTTATTAGCGGAATATGAACAAGGATGGAAAGTTACGGAGATGATGCCGGTGAATTCGGTAGGTATCGTCACAGGACAAGATAAAGAAACCATTGCGGCTGATTATGAAAGTGCTAAAGCGTTAGCGCAAAAACATAGTTTGTCCGAAACGGTTATCAAACCGATTCTTTATCGTCCATTTGATAAAAATTATGTGGTTTATGATGAACAAGTGGTTACTCGTCCGAGACGAGAACTGATGCAGCACATGCTACAGGGGGAGAATTTAGGGTTGATTACCGTCAGGCAAGTGGCAGAGGGGATATTTAGTCACTCTTTAGTTTCAAACCTCATTTCGGATTTCAGAACTACCTTGAGTAATAAGGGTGGAAGTTATTTTTTCCCACTTTATCTCTACCCTGATAACACCGATGAATTTATCAACGGCAACGGTAGCGGCAATGGTCACCATGAAAAATTACCCCGCCAACCCAATTTTGCCGACGAGTTCATCCAAGACCTTGAAACTCATTTTAATTTGCGGTTGATTCTCGAAGGTCACGGCAACTTTAAGAAAACCATTAGCGCGTTAGACGTGTTCAACTACATGTATGCCGTTTTCCATAGCCCGACTTATCGTCAACGTTATGCCGAATTTCTCAAAATGGACTTTCCCCGGTTACCTTTGACCAGTGACAAAATGCTGTTTAAACAACTCGCGGAGTTAGGTGGACAATTGGTCAAGATTCATCTGATGGAAGCAGAGATTGAAAACGAGTGTAGTTTTCCCATCAAGGGCAGTAATCTGATGGAGAAACTAGCTTATAATGAGGAGAAGGTCTATATTAACAAGACCCAATATTTCGACCACGTTATCCCTGAAGTCTGGGAATTTCACATTGGCGGTTATCAAGTCTGTGAAAAATGGTTGAAAGACCGAAAGGGGCGGGTGTTGAGTTTTGAGGATTGTTCACGGTATTTGTATATTCTGGCGGCGGTGGAGAAGACACGGGAGTTGATGGAGAGAATTGATGAGGTGATTGGAGAGTTTCCTTTGGTTTAATACCAACAAACTCTCTAACAACTAACCTCCAGGTAGAAAACCTCCAGTGTCGTGAAACTGAACTCATTCGGTTTCACAACAGTTTCGTCCTTCTAGTGATAATTAGAAAAAACGCTATACTTAACCATTTATGTTAACCCATTTACGCATTAAAAACTTCAAATCCTGGCGTGATACAGGAGAGATTCGGCTGGCCCCCTTAACGGTGTTCTTTGGGGCGAATAGTTCCGGCAAAAGCAGTCTCAATCAATTCCTGATGATGCTGAAACAGACCGTCGAATCATCAGACCGTCAAACCACTCTGCATTTAGGCAATCAAAAAACTGCGATGGAGTTAGGCACCTTTTGGGATATAACACACCACCATAAAGTTGAGGAAGGGATTAACTTTGAACTTGGAGACTGGTGGTTGAAGGAAACGACGCTAACGGTCACTGGCAAATCTCCAAAACCAAGAAGTCCTCAACCAAGAAATCCTCAAAGGATCTCTCTTAGATTTGTTGCCACACTGGGTTTATCTGAAGACAGCCAGGAAGATATTGTGGTTCATCAAATGTTTTACCAATTGAAACCTGAGAGAAACGCAGGTCTTGTAAGAAAAAGATTAGACATTGGAATGAAACATGAGAATGACGGTTATTTATTAACCATTTCTTCGAATAATCAAACCGCAACTATATCAGAAAGACTTTCTCCACCGATTCACTTTTATGGGTTTCCGTCAGATGCCGTGGCCAAAGAAAGACTTTCTCCACCGATTCACTCTTATGGGTTTCCGTCAGATACCGTGGCCGGAGATGGAATGGTTGGTGGTTTCACTTTAGCCGATCTCACCTGGAATTTGGAAACTCAATTACAAAATCTTTATTATTTAGGGGCACTTCGAGAGCCGCCACAACGTTTTTACTTGAGAACGGGAGGGCAACCAGAATCAGTAGGATGGCATGGCGAAAAAGCCATTGAAGCTCTTCTCTTTGCCCAAAATAAGAGGATTGCTTTTGGCAAGAATGCCGTACCAGTGCTACTGTCAGAAAAAGTGGCTAGTTGGCTTAAAATCATGGGGTTGCTAGACTCTTTTGAGGTGAACAAAATCGCCCCTCAGAGACAAGATTATGAGGTATTAGTTAAAACTGTTGCGATGGCAAGTCAAACCAATATCACTGAGGTCGGTTTTGGCGTAGCACAAGTTTTGCCAGTTATTGTGCAATGCTTTTATGCACCTCCTAATTCTACCACCCTCATCGAACAACCGGAGGCACATTTACACCCATCGGCACAATCCACCTTAGCCGATTTATTTATTGAAGCCGTGCAAGCAGTGGATGACCAGGGAGGAGAACGTCACCTGCAACTTGTCATTGAAAGTCACTCTGAACACTTCTTACGTCGTTTGCAACGCCGGATTGCGGAAGAGAAAATCGGCCATGAAGAGGTGGCCATCTATTTTTGTGAAGCGACCCCAGCAGGGTCGGTATTGAAAACGTTGGAAATAGACGAGTATGGTAATATCAATAATTGGCCCACCAACTTTTTTGGAGATGAAACGGGTGACTTGGTGGCCATGACCGAAGCGGCTATGAAACGTCAAACGGAGGCTATGGTAAATTTGGCATGAATGAAAATCTGTGTGTGATAGACACGAATGTGGCATTGGTTGCCAATGGCCATTCTGAGGTTAGTAAAGAATGTGCATTTGCCTGTCTCAAGCAACTCGAAAAAATCATGCAACAAGGCAGCATTGCGTTAGATGATAAATGGCTAATTTTGCGAGAGTATATGCACAAGTTATCCTCTTCAGGTCAACCAGGCATGGGGGATAAATTTCTTAAATGGGTTTTGACTAACCAAAGGAATCCAAATCGTTGTATACTGGTTAGCATTACTCCGAAATCAGAAGATTCGTTGGATTTTTTGGAATTTCCAGCGCATCCACAATTACAACAATTTGACCGTTCCGACCGGAAATTTGTTGCCGTTTCTATCAAACATCCCGGTCATCCTCCTATTTTACAAGCGGCTGACAGCAAATGGTGGGGATGGCAAAAGGCACTGGCAGAATGCGGGGTTCCAGTGATTTTTGTGTGTCCAGAAGAACTGGCGGAAAAATATCAGAAGAAAATGGGTAGTCCCTCCAAACCAATGGAGGTGTTAAAATTCAAGGAGTTATCAACGGTCAAAGTTTCCTAAACCTTTGAGGTTTAGGAAACTTAGAATCGCTGAGGTTTCTTAAACCTGTGAGGTTTAGGAAACCTAAAATTGGTAGAGTTTGGGAAAGTTAGCACCTGAATTTTAATACCTCCATTAGTGGGTAGGGACTACCAGAAAATGGGGCAACCGTGAAGAAAAAAGGAGGACGTTGATTACAAAAAGGGGTAATCCTTACCAACTAATGGAGGTATTAAAAAATGTCACTATTCAACAATTTAAATCCGATTGAATTAGGAAAACGGTTATGCTTGGCCCGGCATAACGCAGGCATTACTCAGGAAACAGCGGCCCAAACGATTAAAGTCAAACGCCCCACTGTCGTTGCGATTGAACAAGGCAAACGGCAGGTTAAACCAGAAGAATTAACTCAGTTAGCCGAACTCTACCAAGTCAGTTGTGGCAGTTTATTGCGCCCTGAAGCTGTTCATTTAGATATTCGACCTCAATTTCGTCTTACGCATGATCAGGCGAAAAAAACTGACGAGTGGATAGCTTCTCGAACTCTACAAAAGTTAGTCTCTTCTTATGTAGAACTCGAACGAAAACTCCAGAAACCTTTGCGGGTCGCTTATCCGGCGGAATATCCGCTGACCCGCGGACAACTCTCGGAACAAGCTGAAGATTTAGCTTTGCAAGTGCGTCATACTTTAGGGTTGGGATTGGCCCCCATTTCAAATATCATGACCTTATTGCAAAACGAATTACAGATTCGTTTATTTATTCACCCGTTGCCTTCCAGAATTTCTGGCGTGTTTGCTTATCATCCTGAACTGGCGGCGTGCATCCTGGTGAATGCCAAACATCCCAAAACGCGACAAGCGATGAGTGCGGCACATGAATTGGCGCATTTTTACACCAGTAGAAATGTTGCTGATATTTCTTGGATGGACGGTGAGTTGGGTGGTACCGAGTACGTCCAGGAACGCTTCGCTAATTCGTTTGCCATGGCATTTTTAATGCCCGCGGTAGCCATCCGCCGTTCTTATCAAGATATGGTTCGAGACAAAGGTCAGTTTACGGCCCGTGATTTGCTTTTCCTCAAGAGTCATTTTTATGTGTCGTTAGAAGCCATCGCACGTCGGCTTGAGGATTTAGGTATTTTACCCACAGGTAAGTTTGAGTTGTTAAAAGAACGTGGTATCTATCAATTGTCGAAAGATATTTTGGGAGAGGATTCTCCAGAGTGTCACACCTTGAATTTACCCCGTTATCTGTTGCTGGCAGTGGAAGCCTATCAACAGGAATTGTTCAGCGAGGGACAACTGGCAGATATGTTTGACTTAGACCGGGTCGTGGTGCGTGAGAAAATCGACGAGTTAAGTCATTTATTTGAGGAAATCGAGGAAGTCTTACATGCAGATTGAGGTTCAACGGTTAGTCATAGATACCAGTGTGTTAATCAATTTGATAGCCAGTGATGACCTCACCAAAATCCTCACTGGACTTTCTTCGGAAATACTCATCACTGAATCGGTCTTCCGAGAATTGAAGAAACATCCTAAAGATGGTCGGGAGTGTGGTCCACTCCTGAATCCCTTGGTAGAACGAGGTTTGCTGAAACGGGTTAAACTCTTGCCCCAGGCACTAGAACTCTATTTGGAGTTAACTTCTGAATTGGGCGACGGCGAAGCCTCGGTGATTGCATACACGGTGACGCAAGGTCAGTGTACTGTGGTAATAGACGAAAAGAAAGCCCGTCGTATTTGCCAGGAAAGATTCCAATTATCGCCCATTTTTTGCACGATGGACCTCTTGCAAGAATATTTGCTCAGAGTGAAACCTAATGAACAAGAATTTAGGCTATTACTTTTTAACGCAGTAAAGATAGGTAGAATGCGAATCTTGACCGAGGAACATGAAAGGTGGGTTCAAGAAATTTTAGGTACGGATTTAATTCGACAATGTTCTTCCTTGAAAAGGAAAAAATAGATTTTTATGTCCTCACACCTTCAGACTTACCTCCAATCCATTGCCACCCAATTATAAACGTGCTACGCTACTGAACATACGCCCTGCGTTGCAAAATTTGTTGATGGTGTTACTGCCCAACTATCGGATTACCAATGAATTGCGTCGCATTGCCTGCGGGTCGCCAGATTTTGAAATGGCGGTTATCAAGTCTGTGAAAAATGGTTGAAGGACCGAAAGGGACGGGTGTTGGGTAGTCCCTACCAGCCAATGGAGGTACTAACCGCAGTGGTGTCTGACGCTTCGCTGACACACCCTACCGCTAATGCCATTAAGCTAAACTAAGGTTACTGCGTTGGAGTCCAAAGCTACCGATTTGGCAACGCCGTCTTACCTTGACCAGTCTCGTCCAAAGCTGAAGGTTTGGACTTCCACTCGGCTTAACTGAATGGCCGTGACCGCTACCGCCGGGTCGCCGATTCCTCAACCTGGCAGGTGCTAAGTTTCCTAAACCTCAAAAGTTTAGGAAACTTTGAACCTGGGTAACTCATTGAATTTTAAGACCTCCATTATCTTGGAGGGACTACCCACGCTTCAGTGGCGGCATACCGGAGTCCAAAACACGTTTTGGACTCCGGGTTATGAGTTTTCCAAAGGAAGAGGAAAAATTCTTAACTCAACGCTAATTCACTTATAATTCGCTCACCCTGTCGAGGTAGATGGTGGGTTTGCTATTCGAATTAAATCTATTCACTAAAACTACTATCTAATCTCTAAAATTTATGGTAAACTATTCCTATCTTCACTACTAAACAATAGATAGGATAATACCATGTCTGACAATTCGATTTACGATTCCAGTAGTATTAAAGTGCTTAAAGGGTTAGATGCCGTTAGAAAACGTCCTGGCATGTACATTGGCGACACCGACGACGGCACCGGTTTACACCAAATGGTGTTTGAAGTCGTTGATAATGCGATTGATGAAGCCTTGGCAGGTTATTGTACGGAAATTACCGTAGAAATACACAGCGACCAGGCCATCACCGTGGTTGATAATGGTCGCGGCATTCCAGTAGATATACATCAAGAAGAAGGACGGTCCGCCGCCGAAGTCATTATGACGATACTTCATTCCGGCGGTAAATTTGATGACAACTCCTACAAAGTTTCCGGTGGGCTACATGGAGTAGGTGTTTCCGTAGTTAATGCGTTATCTGAGCAACTAGATTTGACCATTTATCGTGCCGGTAAGATCTACTTTCAGTGTTATCAACTGGGGGAACCACAAGCACCATTGGCCGTAATTGGTGAAACGGATAAGCGGGGGACGAAGATTCATTTTAAACCCACGGATACCATCTTCCATAATATCGAATTTCATTACGATATACTGGCTAAACGTTTACGTGAATTATCGTTTCTTAATTCCGGCGTAAAAATTATCCTTAAGGATGAAGTGTTAGGGCGCGAAGATTGTTTTGAATATCAAGGCGGTATCCGGGCCTTTGTCGAACATCTCAATCGTAATAAAACGCCATTGCACGCTTCCGTGGTTTATATCAACCATGCCAAAGATAATATTGCCGTAGAAGTCGCCATGCAATGGAATGATTCCTACCAAGAGAGCATTTTTTGTTTTACCAATAATATCCCGCAACGGGATGGTGGCACTCATCTGGCGGGTTTTCGAGCTGCCATTACCCGCACCTTTAACAATTATTTAGAGCAATCTGGATTGTTGAAAAAAGATAAAATCGCCACCGCTGGTGAAGACATCCGCGAAGGTCTCATGGCCGTATTATCGGTTAAATTACATGACCCTAAGTTTTCCTCGCAAACCAAAGACAAACTGGTATCAAGTGAAGTCAAGGGGACGGTGGAAGCAGTGGTAGCGGAGAAGCTAGAGGAGTTTTTGTTGGAAACGCCGGCGGAGGCTAAAATTATTGCTTCCAAAATTATTGATGCGGCCCGGGCCCGCGAAGCGGCCCGAAAAGCCCGCGAAATGACGCGGCGCAAAACTGCTTTGGATGTAGCCGGGTTGCCGGGCAAATTGGCCGATTGTCAAGAAAAGGATCCGAAATTATCGGAATTATTTTTAGTGGAAGGAGATAGTGCCGGCGGCTCGTGCAAACAGGGGCGTGACCGTAAATATCAAGCAGTGTTGCCACTTAAAGGCAAAATTTTAAATGTGGAAAAAGCCCGGTTTGATAAAATGTTATCGTCGACAGAAGTGGTCGCTTTGATTACCGCGCTAGGTTGCGGAATTGGCAAGGATGAATATGACCCAGCAAAGTTACGCTATCATCGGATTATTGTTGCCACTGATGCGGATGTGGATGGTAGCCATATTCGAACCTTACTCTTGACCTTTTTTTATCGTCACATGCCGGAATTGATTGAACGAGGACATCTTTATATTGCGCAACCGCCATTGTATAAAGTTTCTAAAAGTAAGCAAGAACAATATGTTAAGGATGATATTGAACTGAACAAATACCTGTCCAGTTTAGCCTTGCAAGAAGCCCAATTGTTCGTTAATCCTGAAGCTCCCTCCTTATTGGGAGAAGCGTTGGAAAAACTCTTTTTGCATTATGTCCGGATCACCGATTTAATTACTCGTTGGTCACGGCGAATCCCAATGGAAGTGCTAGAGGCAATGATTGATTTACCTCCGCTCCAAGGTACTCAGTTGGACCATTGGGAATCGGTGCAAAGTTGGTTCGACGGTTTATCGAAACGGTTGTTGCAAGGGGCGACGCAGGTTTATCGTGTGGAAGTGTCACCGACCGAGGACTCTAGTTTCATCGCCCAAGTGAATTTGATTGCTTATGGGGTGGAAACGCCTTATACTTTGAGCAAGAATTTCTTTCATTCGCCAGAGTATGCTATGATTACTGAATTAGGGCAACAATTACAAGGTTTGCTGGAAGAGGGAGCGTATGTGCAACGGGGAGAGAAAAAACAGCCGGCCAGTCATTTTAAGGAAGTGGTGGCCTGGTTACTCACGGAAGCCCGACGCGGCGTGCATATTCAGCGATATAAAGGCTTAGGTGAAATGAATCCGGTGCAATTATGGGATACCACCATGAATTCGGAAACTCGCCGGTTATTGCAAGTACGGGTGGAAGATGCCATTGCGGCGGATGAAGTATTTACCACTTTAATGGGTGATCAAGTGGAGCCGCGTCGTGATTTTATTGAGCGGAATGCGTTATTGGTATCGAATTTGGATACTTAAATTGGAGTTACGCGACACCTCCACAGCAGATTTGACAACTTTTTGAAAGTTGTCAAATCTCGAACTACAGCAGATTTGACAACTTTTTGAAAGTTGTCAAATCTCGAACGACAGCAGATTTGACAACTTTTTGAAAGTTGTCAAATCTCGAACGACAGCAGATTT
>DZAL01000077.1:0-12868 GCA_022729575.1 Thiomargarita sp. | reverse complement strand
GACAACTTTTTGAAAATTGTCAAATCTTGAACTACAGCAGATTTGACAACTTTTTGAAAGTTGTCAAATCTTGAACTACAGCAGATTTGACAACTTTTTGAAAGTTGTCAAATCTCGAACTACAGCAGATTTGACAACTTTTTGAAAGTTGTCAAATCTCGAATTACAGCAGATTTGACAACTTTTTGAAAGTTGTCAAATCTCGAACTACAGCAGATTTGACAACTTTTCGAAAGTTGTCAAATCTTGAACTACAGCAGATTTGACAACTTTTCGAAAGTTGTCAAATCTTAACCACTTTCGAAAGTTATCAAATCTAGTCTAGTTTGTTCAATGGTCAAATTTTTTACTTGACAAAGTTTAATTGACTCTATACACTGACAGACTTTTTAAAAGGATTGGTGAAAAGTGAAAACTTTTACTGCTAAAGCGGATACTGTTAAACGCGAATGGTTTTTAATTGATGCTCAACATCTGGTGTTAGGACGATTAGCGACGGAAGTAGCACGTCGTTTGCGTGGAAAACATAAACCAGAATTTACGCCACACGTTGATGTTGGCGATTATATTATTGTAATTAATGCTGAAAAAATTCAGGTTACTGGGCGCAAAGAGACGGATAAAATATATCATCGTCATACTGGTTACCCAGGCGGGCTGAAAAGCATTTCATTAGAAAAATTAAGACAACAAGCTCCGACACGTATTATTGAGGGGGCGGTTAAAGGAATGTTACCGAAAGGGCCGCTAGGGCGAGCCATCTTTCGTAAACTAAAAGTTTATGTGGGGACTGATCATAAACATCAAGCACAACAACCGACGGTGTTGAATTTAAATGGCTAATTAAATGGCTAATTGAGAGAATTATGACTGAGACACAATATTATGGCACTGGGCGACGTAAAAGTGGCGCAGCGCGAGTATTTTTGAAGCGTGGTGAAGGTAAAATCTTTGTCAATGACTGTCCATTAGATGAATATTTTGGACGACAAACGGCACGAATGGTAGTGCGGCAAGCACTCAAAGTAGTGGATATGCTAGACCGTGTTGATGTTTATGTTAGCGTTTGCGGCGGCGGGAATACTGGTCAAGCCGGTGCTATTCGGCATGGTTTGAGTCGGGCATTGGTCGCGTATGATGAAAGTTTGCGCCCAACTTTGCGCAAAGCCGGGTTTCTAACTCGTGATGCGCGTGAGGTTGAACGTAAGAAGATTGGTTTACACAAAGCGCGGAAACGTCCTCAATACTCGAAACGGTAATGAATGATTGAAGCAATGAGAAATAGTGGATAGTGGATAGAAAATGATAGCGTGGTAAATTTAAATTTACCATAAACCATTTATCTATCCACCAAGATCACTAAGTACTGAAGCAGAAATTTTGCGGTATTTTCCCTCACCCCCGACCCCTCTCCCAGAGGGCGAGGGGCGAAAGAAAATACCAGAAAATTTCTGCTTCAGTAGTTATTTGGGGGATCGTCTAGCGGTAGGACGGTGGACTCTGACTCCATCAACCCAGGTTCGAATCCTGGTCCCCCAGCCATCTAATGAGTCCTGGCCAACCACAAAAAATCCCGCCGATTAATAACCACCCACTCAGAAAAAATAATACCTTCCCCCATTGAAGTAAGTTATTGACCAAGAAAGATAATTTCCCTATGCCTCGTGGCATAGCAAAGGCAAACCAAAGGTCTGGACGATGGTCGATAGCAACTATTTGAAACGGTCGGTCTGGCATCCGGACATAACAAGATACCCAAGTTTCTCGCGGCAAGTAAGGCGGCTGAATCGTAATTGGTTGACTCTCTTCTCCCTCCACCAGCAATTGCAAAGCTAAACCAGTTTCTCCTAAATAACCCGCCACCGGAATTTCCAAAAATCCCTTTTGCTTCTTCAGTGTGGTACTGATAAAACGTCCAACGGCTGGATTACCTAACTTACCGTAAGAGCCCAAGGTATCTTCACCACGATATTTACCCGTAATTGGATAAAAACCGTTGAGCACAAACGGAGAGTCCGCTTGACTACTCTCTAGCAACTTGGGAATGACCAAGGTGTGTGGTAAAATCGAGCGCAATTTGGGATGGTTTAATAAACCTGCTAACCGTGCCGGACTAGGATAAGGAATCTCTCGCCCGATGAGCGTATTCATCTCGCCGGTGAGCAGAAAATGGCGAGTATTATTAAATTGTTCAGCACTCTGTAAGCGTTTTTGTTCGATGGTCGGCCAGATAGTCACCGTCAAACTAAATGGTCCAATCAACCATAACCAAACCCAAAAGCAAGTTAATAATAATCCCCCGCGCATTATTTTCGTCTCTGACCGTGGCTGACCAAAGTAAGGTGTAGCGAGCAAATACCAAGCTAATAAATTGACTAGGGCACCTAAGGCTAAAATGTCTAAATAACGAAATGCGGGACCAGGTAAACCAGTGTTACCGCGGGCATAAGCCATCGCGGCAGCTTGTAAGATAACCCAAAATCCTAACGCTAATACCAATAATTCTGCTGGCGTGGGTGAACGATTTGGTCTCAAGAATTGTCCAATAAAGAGGAGAAAAGGCAGATAGGTAAAGACACTGAGCCATGGCATTGACATTAGCCACGGCCAGGATAATGCCACCCCAAAGGCTTGCCAAAATTGTTGCAGGTCAGCATGGTGGGTTAGCAGATTAGAATCCCTAGTTATGTTGACGGTCAACCAGACACCAAGGATGACCAGGACACTACTAAGCACAAAAGTGAAGAAATGAGAGCGACGGTCAGCCGGCAAGCGAATGAAGAGATAAAATTTCAGAGCGGCAATCACGGCTAAGGCAAAAAAACCGGTTGCTAAATTGAAATAAGCTAACACACCACTGAAGAGTCCTACCCACCATTGCCAGGTCAACTGCCGATGCAGTAACATTCCCCAAAAAGCTAGTAAAGTCAATAAGTTCATCAAATACCAGCAAGATTGAAACCCGCTTAAAATATTTTCCCAGGCATAAGGTAAACACCATAATACGGTAACGCTAACCATAATCAAAGTTCGAATGGCCGTTTGAGTAAACACTCGGTGTAAAATGAGAATTAGGACAATAGCGGTGAGCGTGGAAATCCCGGCATTAAAGACCATTTCTAATAACGGATTCCACTCTCGATCATTGGCGATTAAGAGTAATAAACCCAATAGCCGCGTGAAAAAAATCCTATGCTCATTATGAGGTGTGAACAATTGTGAAAATTCGAGATGATTCGTGAGCCAAGGAATGAATACATTAGCCGCCTCACCATCCCACTGGTCCCAATGAGGTACTGAGTTACCATAATATTGAATAAACCACAATCGCGCCCCAAAAATCATCAGGGCTATCATGAGCAAGCGGTAAAATTTGGAATGCAAGATTTTTAGCAACATGGTGACGAAACTCCTTTGACAGATATTATCACTTAAAGGCAGGGAGTCCAAAACCTGTTTTGGACTCCTCTGGTGCCAGTAAATATTACGGTAACGATTCAAACCGAGTTAGCGGCTCAAATACTGTCACCTTGAGCAATAATATAATTAACACGAATCCTATGACTAACATAATTTGAGCGGATTCTAACAAATATTGGCTATACATCGATAATCGACCAACCCCTCGCGGCATCGCAAAGGCAAACCATAAATCTTGACGCTGGTCCTCGGCAACGATTTTAAAAGGTTGTTTGGGATTTCGTACAAAAATCGATACCCAACCTTCTCTGGCTAATCGGTGAGGAGTTAACTTAATCGCTTGCTCTTCTCCTTGAACTTCTAAACTCAAGATTAAATCAGTTTGACTGAGATAACCTGACACGGGAATTTCCAGAAATCGATGGCGAGTAGGTTTAATTGTAACACTGTTAAATCGTCCTACCGCCAGATTACCTAACCCATTATAAGACCCCCAGACCTCTTCTCCACGCTGTTTAGTGGTGGGATAGAAACCATTTGGCACAAATGGATTATCACTACTACTACTGTCACTGGCTGGAATCAATGGAGTAATGGCTAAACTAGAAGGGAGTAAACTGCGAAATCTAGGTAATTTTAAAAAATGGGCCAACACTTCAGGAAAAGGATAAGGGGTACCTTGTTGTCTCAATATATTAAAGTTGTCAGTGCTGATAAAAGTTCTGACGTTAGTTAAATAATTTCGATACATCATTTTAGTTGCTTTGATGTCTGGCAACGCTTGTATCGTGAGCACATAAATACCCGCGAGGACTAGGACCCCCCAGACTTTAACGACTGCATTGAGTGGTCGCTGAATTAACTGCGGTAAGTTATACCAAGGTTGGGTGAGGAGATGAAAGGAGAATAAATTAGCGACGATACCGAAACTCATAATTTCCCAATAACGCGCAATAGGATGCACGCCTTCACCCGCACCCCGCGCAAAAGCCATCGCTATCGTTTGTAAAATTATCCAGCCGCCTAATGCCAGTAAGAATAATTCGGCCCGCGATGGATCACGACGTAACCAAAGCAGTTTCCCAACTAAGGCGACAAAAGGGAGATACATAAATAAACTTAATAGTGGATAGTCGATCCAGGGCCAGGCTAAAAATTTCAGCAGGGACCAGAAGAAAGTATGAAAATCTTTGCTATATAATTCCCCATGTTTGGGGGCACAAATGAATTGTATTAATCCCAAGGTAGTGAAAATAATACCTAGCAGTAACGTCGGATAATGACGTGGTGCTTGCTCCTTGGCCACTATCACCTCATATAATTTAATAGTGATCACCACGATTAAAGCAAAAAAACCTGACGCTAAGTTAAAGGAGACTAAAACGCCACTGCTGATTCCTAACCACCATTGCCAGGTAAACATTTCATATAACAATAATCCCCAAAAGGTCAAGAGAGTCAGTAATAACATCAAATACCAAGAAGACTGGAATCCCCATAAAATGTTGATCCAACCAAAGGGAATGGCACCGATGATTAACATCGTCAACAAGATCCAATTTTCTAAATGTTTGCCCTGTGAATCGCGCAAAATGAGGGCGAAAATGAATATGGTCGTAGCATAAATAAACGCATTGGCGACCATGCTCACCACGGAATCCCATTGGTTATCATTTAAGATGGTTAAACCTAAAGTCAATAACCGAGTTAACGCAATCGGATGTTCTCCATAAGGAATGATGATATTTAACCAAGTTAAATGGTCTCCTAACCAGGGCAAGAGGGTATAAAATCCTACCTCCCATTCATCATAGTACGGTAGCAAGACGCTTTGGGTGTCAATGAGCCATAATCGTGCGCCCAAAATCACCATAGTTACGGCCAGTAGTCGAAAGTAAAATTTTAAATTATTGGGTAATTCTAGCATGGTCTTCATTGTTCTAAATAGGGCTAAATATATTTATCACTCACCTTACGCACCACCACCCCTAACCCCTCCTTGACAAGGAGGGGAAGTGATCCCCCATCTTTCTCCCCTCCTTGCCAAGGAGGGGCCGGGGGTGGTGGACTGTATAATTTCTTCTTTAACTACCTTGCCACCACCCCTAACCCCTCCTTGACAAGGAGGGGAAGTGATCCCCCATCTTTCTCCCCTCCTTGCCAAGGAGGGGCCGGGGGTGGTGGACTGTATAATTTCTTCTTTAACTACCTTGCCACGACATCAAAATAATTCCGATCCCTACCAAGGTCATACCACTGGCTTGCAAGTAAGAAGGTGTTTCTTTTAAAAACAGCATAGCTAATAAGATAACGGTAACATATCCCAAGCCTACCGCAAAAGGAAACGCATAGGATAAATTGCTTTTGGAAAGAATGTAAATCCAGGTCAAAAAACTCATTCCAAACAACGCTATCCCAGTGATGAGCTTCATATTTAACCAGCTCTGAAGGCCCACGGTTTCTAAACTCCCAATCTCCTGCGTCCCTAGTTTAATCAACAATTGACCAAACGAATTGAGCAGGACATAAATACCAATCAGAATAAAAAATCGCATCGAAGTTTACCTATTTACAGGTTACAGTTTACAATTTTACGTTTTCTCAGCCACGATAAATGCTTGTTTTCCCAAGAAATGCCAGGCTAAAGGTACTCGTAGGTATAACTTCACAAATAAGGTCCCCTTGGGTAATCTACTTTTAGTGGTATAAGGTAGGAATTTGGGATAATTTTTGACAATTCGCAACTCTAAAGATTCCAATACTTCGACTAAACTTCTATCACTTAAGGGCGTGTGGTGATCAAAAAAATCCCAGTAATTATTCGCCAAAAAACGAATATTAGGTTGTAATATCAACATCTTACCACCAATTTTTAGGATTCGTTTCGATTCTTGGAGAGTATCAAATACCTGTTGCTTATTTAACAGATGCTCCAAAAAATTGCTCATAAAAACGACATCCACACTGTGAGCGGCCAGAGAAGCAATGGCCATACAGGACTCGTTAATCACGCGCACATTCGATTGTGCAAATTTTTTAACATCGGCATTTAAGTCAATGGCAATTTTCTCTTGACAGTCAATATTGTTAATAAATTCGCAATAACCCGCGCCAATATCGACCACCGTGTCCGTGGGCCTCACAAATTGACTGAGAAAATCACTACAAATCACTTTCCAGATTTGGTTTTTGAGCGGTAATTCTTCTTCTAAAAAACGAGTGGCGTAAATTTTTTGTAAATTCATAGCTGGTGATTTATTTATCTCCTAAGTAATGGCCAGGGCCGGTTTCCTAAATCTTCCAGGTTTAGGAAACCTAGCGCGAAATTTGAGGTTTCCTAAACCTGGAAGGTTTAGGAAACCTGGTCTTTTCCTACTACCAACTGCGCTAACTGTTTTCCCACTTTAACACTTTCAGAAATGGAACGATCTTCTGGATAATAATTACGAAGTATCGGCAGGGCCGGTTTCCTAAACCTTCCAGGTTTAGGAAACCTAGTCTTTTCCTACTACTAACTGAGCTAACTGTTTTCCCATTTTCACACTTTCAGAGATAGAACGATCTTCTGGATAATAATACGAAGTATCGGCCATGAAGAAACCTTGAAGGGGAGTTTGCATGGGAGGCAATTGTTGATAAAAATTGGGAGCGCAGACCGGTTGCGCAAATTCATAACGCGAAACGTGGGAGGCGATTACCCAATCTTTAGTAAATGCCGGATTAATCCGCACTAAGTAACTTAACACTTCCTCAATAAAAGCGATATTGCTCTGGCGATATTTAGGATGGGTGCTGGGCATATAAAACGGAACGTAAACAATACTATAGGGCATTGGATAGAGATTGGTATATTCAATTAAACCAGGAATAGCCATGGTACTATCATTAATATTCATCCAAAAATTCTTGGTGAAAGGAGCCCGTAACTTGAGAATGACACAAGCCACACCCACATTACGGATGTCATTGATTTTCTGCAAAATGTCCGCAGGTAAATTTGGAGCTAACCGAGGCACATAAGGTAATGGGACCGTAGAAACCACTTTATTATAGCGGTGCAATTCACCATTCACTTGAATTCCTTGCACTTGTTGATTTTCAGTAACTAAGCAGTCGATACCCGTTGTTAAATAAATCTGTCCCCCTCTAGTCAAAATTTGCGCTTCTAACGCTTGCAACAGTGTGGCAGAGCCGCCGACTAAATAACCTAAACTTTCTTGAAAGAGATTTTTACGAGACAATGCGACTCGTTTAATCCGAGCGCCAATCCAAGCCGCCGAAATATTCTCTTTATATTCATAAAACTTGAGTTCAAACAAATAGTTCCATAACATATCATACCCTTTCCCCCCTAACCAGCGTTTAAGCCAGGGAATGGCATTGATATGGTCTAATTTTTCCCAATTACGAATACTTTTAGTATAGAAAACATGCGCCCCATAACGCAATTTAGCAATCATACTTAACTTGGGAAAAGTCAATAACTGCCAAGGACTTCCCCAGGGGTAAAGGACTCCTTCATAAAAAAACCCCATCTGGGTATCTCGCCATTGTAGTTTATCGGCCAATTGCAATTCTCGTAATAGTTTAAATAGCGGATAGTCGGTGTGACAAATAAAATGATAATAACGTTCTATCTGTAAGCCATCAAAATCGAAGGTAGCAGACATGCCACCGAGACGGTCATCTTTTTCATAGAGGTCCACGAGATAACCGGCTTTGAGAAGTTCATAAGCACACACCAGCCCCATCGGGCCTGCGCCAATCACCGCAATTTTGGTAGGAAGCATGAGATTTGTTTACCATAAAATTTTAGCCAGAAAGTGGACCCGCGCAACGAAATCCACCCTACTGACTGACTATTGACTGTTTGGTTGAAAAATATATCATTCTTATTAATTTCAGTTAGTTATACTGATAAGAAATTTTCTTAATAAACTAAATTGAAGTATAGAGGGAAATTATAGCGGATAATTTGGAATTAATCAAGGGAAGAGATTAAAGTACAGTGATTATCAGTTTCGGCAAAACGATTGACCATCTCGGTGAGAAAAACTTGGTAAGTACTGAAGCCGAAATTCGGCGGTATTTCCCCTCACCCCCGGCCCCTCTCCCAGAGGGAGAGGGGCGAAAGAACATACCAGAAAATTTCTGATTCCGTACTTAAAATTCTATAATTTTGATACCAGCATTTCTCAAATTTGTCAGACGGATAGGCAACGCGATTTATGGTTGCCCACTAAATTTTTTACGACTACCCCACCAGGCTGGTTCAAAGTTTAAGGATAAAACTCATCATCTAACAATTGTTCCAAAATATAATGACAGGTCTCAGGAAAAACGGACACTTTCAGCCCCGTTTCCTTCATAGCAATATCCACCGCGTCAGGATATGCTTCTTGAATTGCATCCATCAGGAACGGTTTTAAACTGGGACTGAGTTTCATCTGTCTAGTAACTGGTTTTCGTTGTTCTACGATAGAACCACGCCAATTGCCAGAACGATGTACCGGTTGAAATTGCCATTTCAACAAATGCGCTATCAAGATAATCAAATGATTTACTAATTCATGTCAGTCACGTCTCCCCATACTGTCCAGTTCCTCAATCAGAATTTCGGTATCAATCTCCGCCCACCGTCCCTCCCGCAATAAAGCAATGTGGTGTTGAATCCAACCATAAAAGTCTGATTCATAACGAGTCGTTGCTTGGTTCATTGTTAGTATCTCTCAAATTATAATGCGTAGCTTTAAATTTCTGGTTCAAAGTATTTATTGGCTATCTCTTGACTAGAGTTTAACTGATTTGCTAGAATAATACAACCTTATCTTACCTGATAGTTTATAATGGGCGCATTACCTTAACTCAAATAAGGAGTAAAATACTATGGCTCAATCACCCTTTCCTGGAATGGATCCCTATTTAGAATCACCATAATTTATGGCCTGATGTTCATAATCGCCTGATCAGCATCTTCGCTAAACAACTCGCACCTCAATTGGCACCCAAACATGTTGCAGAGTTGCAAACGCAATTGATTATTGGACAACCTTGGCAAGACCCGATAGGTGCTTTGCGAACCGATTCCGAGAGTTTCGATTCGGAAAATTATGGTGAGCGACCGCGTAACGCACCAACGCTTAGTAGGGTGCGTTAGCGACCGCGTAACGCACCAACTTGGTAGGGTGCGTTAGCGACCGCGTAACGCACCAACTTAGTAGGGTGCGTTAGCGACCGCGTAACGCACCAACTTAGTAGGGTGCGTTAGCGACCGCGTAACGCACCAACGCTTATTCAAAACAATATAGCACACTACCCAATAACTCAGCATTCAAAGTAGGAGCAACATTTTTCAACTGCCATCTGGGTCGTAGCCAATACAATACTTGACTCTCGCGAATTTGAAGAGTTTGCGAATAATCCTGAAAAAACGGATGCGGACGGGGTAAATAAGTATTTTTCTCCGTATCTGTCATCACATTACCTAAATATTCTTCTCCTTTCACTAAAGCACCAGCCGCATGAAGTTCCTCAATCCGTAAAATTTTTTGCCAAGCCATCACTTGTTCTCGTGCCACTTCGCGCAAGCGAGAAAACAAATGTTGAGGCACTTGCGTGGCATCCAGATCGACTGGCAACAATAATTGATAAAAACTAGAATACACCCGATGCAAGCTCTTACTGAGGTGATATTCGTCTTGCTGAGTTAGCAGTCGGACCAAACCTTTGTGATATTCCATTAACGTGTTACCAATGGCTTCCCGCACCACACTCAAAGATTCATGCTTATTGTGAATAAACACGTCCATTTCTGGGGCCAGCGCGACCCACCCTAATAAATCATGCCAGCGGTGCCAGAATGGTAAAGAGCCTTCATGTTCCACACACCATGACGGTGTTTCAGGTAACGGCTCATTCGCTAAATCTGAAGACAGATCCGCAAAGGACAACCAGATTTGTCCCTCTGGTTTGAATTGCGGCAAGTATCCAGCGGTCAGCCACTGTTTCAACACGGAAATAGTAGCTATCTCGCCAATCCATACCGGCGGAAATTGTTCCATGGAAGTGAATGCGGTGCCATGTAAAATAATATCTCCTGGCTGTGGTGACTCATAAGGTGCGGTCCCCCAGTGGTCGATTTCACGACGAATTTTTCGCTCGGCCGCACCTCCTGACCAAGCGGCTAAAGTCCAACAATAATTACGATAATCATCTTCGGTTTTGGTCGACACCGGGGCCATCGAGGCAGTGACTATAGTGCTCGGTGGCTCGGTCAAGGGATTGATTAATGGCGTGGCGTGAGCAGGGAGCAATTCCACCGGTGGAATGCTCGTCAGCGCCGGGGTTACCATCACCAATTGCTTAATTTGTTGTAAAGTCAAATTAGGATCAATAGCTTTATCGGGCCAATGCGCTTGTAGTGAATCATGGTAACGAATAATCTGTTCAATTTGTTGTAAACGTTGTTTCGAATTTTCATCTTCCGCACCTAACTCAGTGAGAGCTTGGGAAATGTCAGCGATCAAAGTTTGAATATCTTGCTTGATTGTTTCTCCTAAAACGGAATCACTGGGTAATTTAGCCAAAATATATTCTACTGATTCAATTAAAACGTTAGGGTCAAATTCAAATACTGAAGTGGGCATAATAACAATATTGCTCTTGGTTGAGTCTAGTGTGTTTCCTAATTATCAAGGGGTGCCTCACCTCCCAATTCCTCCTTGATAAAGAGGGGTTGGGGGTAGTTTCCTTCCCAGATCTATCAACTTAAGCCCAAACGGGCTTGGTGTCTATGAGAGTCGGTCAGGTGTTACGGTGTTGGCAACGATTCGGTGTACGACACCCAGGAGTCAAACCCTTAAGGATGACTCGGAGAGTTTCTGTCAGTTTGGCAAGATGACCAAACGAAACTGCGAGCCGAGGAGCCAGGTCCAGACTCACTTGAGCGGCCTTAATTAAACTGCGATGGGGGTGATTCCTTAAAAGATTTTGAACCGGCTCTAAGAGCGACAAAAAGATTTGACAACTTTCGACAAGTTGTCAAATCTAAGAACCACTAAACACAGAAATATCGGTAGTCCCTCCAAACCAATGGAGGTGTTAACCTTCAAGGAGTTATCAAAGCCCAAAGTTTCCTAAACCTTTGAGGTTTAGGAAACTTAGAATCGCCGAGGTTTCCTAAATCTGTGAGGTTTAGGAAACCTAAAACTGGTAAGGTTTAGGAAAGTTAGCGCCTGGATTTTAATACCTCCATTAGTTGGTAGGGACTACCAAACTCTAACTTGAACATAGTGTATATCGAGTATAAAGTTTTTTCAAAACAGTTTATTGACATTACGATTCTGAATCTTTATTATACGGTGCGGGTTTTGGGTCGTTAAGATGCTGACACTATGCTTCACGTAAAATTTGTACGTGGTATTGTTCTTATAAATTTGTTTAGAATTATTAACTATACTTCATGGCGTAACGATTTGAACGTTTGAAAACGTTTGAAAATTTAAAGCTCGTTTCGGATTAGCATTTTTTCATAACTTATAATAAATCAATTTTATTTAATTGACGGTGCGGTAAAGAAATACTACCTTATAAACCATACTAATTTATAGGACGTATTGAGAATCCAACGAATAATCACTATGGCCAGCACCTCTCAAGTGTTAAACCAACGTGGTGCAGGTATTTTACTTTTAACCAGAGGGCTTCCATTTTACGTTGAACTCGCGGGTGTGGATGGTGCGGTATTGTTCCAATTGTAACGCCTCAATATCTGCTTGAGTAAATGAAAGTTTAATAGTCATTATTAGAGTACGTGTTAAAGTGTAGTTAAGTTATAAGTTAATCAACCTTTTCTCCTCAAATGGGAGAGCATAAAATTGACAGAAAATACTCAAATTGTCAAGCTATGCAGTATACTTTGTTAGATTCATCCAGCTACTCAAGACGGAATAAATTCCGGACTCCAACACCCTTAAACCACAGTATCTTTAAATTTATGAATCACGATATATTTTGTCCGCAGTGCGGTTCCGATGACATCAGCACCTCACACAAACGCCAACTGCAACGTTGTGCGGATTGCCAACATGAATGGCCACTGGTAGCCCCACCGCCAGACTTGCCTTATGTCTCTCTTTCCAATGTCACTTCTGAACCGGTGCGGCAGTTTTGTAAAAATCTCGCGGCTACGGCCCAGTGGGTTGCCACTGTGGAAAATGACTGGCCGGCCCCGATTGCCCATGAGTATTACCGTTTACGTGAATTATTAGCCGAAGGACAACTGGTCAGTGCGATTTGGCAGTTAAAAGATGTCGCTGAAATTCTCATTAAATTCCCCGCTATCGTCATGGCGCAAACAGTTCTCTCCTCTCCCGCCTTACTCCCCTCTCCCTCTGGGAGAGGGGCCGGGGGTGAGGGAAGAGGGGCCGGGGGTGAGGGAAGAGGGGCC
>DZAL01000279.1 GCA_022729575.1 Thiomargarita sp. | reverse complement strand
CTGAGGAGTCCTGATGTCAACTTATATTCCCGCCGATTTACGACGACAAGTACGTACTGATGCTGGTCGACGCTGTAACCTCGTTACCACGCTCCGCGTGGTAATGCAGTGAGGACGCTCTGCGTCCAGAAATACGAACCCTCACGGGTGTGAGGTCTCGGCCCCTGGTAGTCATCGACGACACGGGACACCGAGCGTCCCCACTGCATTACCACGCGGAGCGTGGTAACGAGGTTAAAGCATGTTGCCCACCCTACTTGGCTGACGACTTAATTTTCCAATCTGCCATTTTCAACTCAGCAATTCGTGAAAATTCTGCCGTGTTATGGGTCACCAGTGTCAAATCATTAGCTAAGGCGATGGCCGCAATTTGTAAGTCGTAAGGACCGATGGGGGTACCCTGACTTTCTAACTCAGTACGGATTTTACCAAAAATATGCGCAGCTTTCAGTTCAAAGGGAATGAATGGTAAGGAGGTTATGAACTGTTGCAATACTCTGAAATTTTCCGCTTGTTTACGAGACTTGTAAGCGCCATAATACAACTCCGCAACCACCACGCTACACAGATGTTTGTCGGCGGCCACTACGGAGGCAAAACGTTCGGTAAGATGATGGTTACGTCCGCTTAAAAAGGTGATGCAAACATTGGTGTCTAGTAAATAACTCATTCTAACCTCTCCCGTTGTTCATATTCACCTTGGGTACCCCGGTCTGGAAAATCTGGTAGGCTCCCGAAAAATTTCAGAATCTCCGGATCCGCCTGGGGTACCGGTGGCCGCAGAATCGTCACGCGCTGTATCAACCATTCAGCAATTAATTGATTGATAGTTTTCTGTTCCGCGATCGCGACTTGGCGCACTTGTGTAAAGATTTCATCAGGTAATTCAATGAGGCACGTTGTCATCGTATTAACTCTCTTGGTGAATGAAAATATCAGTTTAATGGTAATTCAAACGAATGTCAACTCTCACCCGCAGTCAAGACGCAAAACCACATTACCATCACCTCTTATCCATAACTTTTTTACACGACCATATTGACGGCCCGCATCGTCCTCATAGACTTCCAGATAACCTGGTTTTTCCCAGAATACCGCTAACTCAAACGCTTTTTCTATTTCTGCGTCAGAGACTCCCAAGTCTTTTGATATATCGTAGAAGGATTCTTTGTGAGTAATTTTAGAAATCTGAATTTTTCTATTTCTTTTTCTTTCAAGGACTCGTTCTTCAGGGGAAACTTATGAATCTGGAAGTTTTTTCCTTGACCCATAGTTACTTAATGCCGACGCGATAACTGTTTGGCCTGTAAGAATCGGTCATGGGCACTGCTACCTTTAGCTTGTGCTACTGAGGGTTGGCTGTGGGTGATAGCCAGTCCATACAGCATATCAGGATGGGTGTTAGCCAACAGGTTGTCTTTAGTTTTTTCCGTGACAGGTTGAGTAATGATTTTAACCGCTGGGGTCATCATAAAAAACTCCTAGAAAAGGTTATTTATTATGTCTGTCAAGTGAGTTTAGCATAAACCTTTCGTCCTTGTCAAGCCGACAGGGTGGATTAAGCGATTTATGGTGTTCCATCAAATTTAAATCGGTTTCAGCACAATGACGGGCAACCAAAACACGTTGCCCGCCCTACATGGCTCCATATCGCTGGTTTGAAGGAATTGAAAAGAGTTTAACTCTAATCCAAACCAATGTCAATCCTTACCAACTATCAAGGCGCAAAAAACAGCGGCAGATTCTCTAATTCTACCGCTGTTTTCAGACGAGAAGTGTCTGGGGTATGAGGGATGAAATGGATTCCGTTAAGTCAAGTAGGACAGGCAAAAGTGAAGCGTTGCCCGCCAAATCCAACCTTTCTCGACGGAATGACGGGCAACCAAAATACGTTGGCCACCCTATTTGGCTTCTGGCAACCAATTTTCTAGCACTAATCCCTCAATATGTTGAAAGTGTTTGAGATTATCGGTCACCAGAATCGCATCGTATGCCAATACAACGGCGGCAATTAGCGCATCAGTTTCACCGGTGGGACGACCTTTCTGGCGAAGTGATACTCGAATTTGGCTATATTGTTCAGCACCGGCCTGATTAAAATCAACGATATTAACAATACGTGAGAGTTGATAAACTTTTTCCAGATTTGATTCTCGACGTTGCGAAGCCCTGGCCCCGTATAACAATTCTCCAAAAACCAGGGTACTGATTGAAACCTGGGGTAAGTGAAACTTCAGTTTGTTAGCAATGGTTCGATTACCGTTAAAATAGGCAATAACAATATTGGTGTCAAGATGATAAATCGAAGGTAATTTCACGGGACACACTCTGATGGCGTTGTTGGTCAAGTTCGGCAAAAATATGGGCAAGATTCGAGTCGTTCTCCCAGACTCCACAGAGTTCATCGACGAGTGTCTGTTGTTCCTGATAAGTAGGTTTAACTAACTGAATTTTCACCAGGATAGTCATGCCATCGGGCAGACCGGTGGGGTGGATTAATTCAATCTGTTTACCTTTGATAATGCCAGGGAGGTACATAGTTTCTTTCCTTTGGGTTGAACCTCAATTCAAGTTATTTGTTGCTTAACATCCACTCTGTAACATACCTTAAAAGTATAAAACAATCTAGTCGGATAGGTGAAGCGGGCAATCGGTGGTTGCCCACCACCGTTTCGATCAGAAGAACCGATTGGAGGGCAACGAGAAAAGTTCTGTTAGGTAGCCAAGTAGGACGGGCAAAAGTGAAGTATTGCCCGCCAAATCCAACCTGTCTCGACAGAATGACGGGCAACCAAAACACGTTGCCCACCCCACTGGGCTCAGTTGTTACTATTGTAGCAGATTGATTTTATTATAGCAGATTTGAGTTTTACATGATGTCTATCATGTATCTACCTTCAGAGTTTGTCAAATACTTTAATTTTATTTGGCCAGTTAATTTCACTCAGAAAATGTATAGCTGATAAGCATATAAAACACGTTACCCACCCTACTTGGTTGGTGTGGAGTACGGAATTGATTCCGTTAAGTGTCGCCAATGAGGGACGGAATCCATTCGGTACTCTAGCCTGTCACCAAAGCCGACCAGAAATTCAAAATTATTCCTAACAAAATTCTTGACAACCTGAAAATAATTTAGCTAAAATTCGCCACCGGGATAAAATTTTCTGAAGAGATGGTATCTCGGTTATCCATTCTTGATTGACATAACCTCACTTAACCTAGAGAGACTCGAATGAACTTACTTAAACGAATTACCATCGAAGACGGCAAATGTGGTGGTCGCCCCTGTCTGCGTGGGAAACGGCTACGGGTGTGCGATGTCCTTGAACTGCTTAGTGCGGGGGCATCTTATGACGAAATTTTGACCGACTATCCGTTTTTAACGCGCGAGGATATTTTGGCGGCACTTCAATATGCCGCTCATCAAACTGACCATTTCGTACTTCAAGCCGCATGAAATTTCTCATTGATAACCAGTTACCTATCGCTTTAAGTCGGTGGTTATCGGCACAAGGTGTTGAATCTAGTCATGTCTTGGATATTCATCTTGACGAAGTGAATGACCATCAAATCTGGCAGTATGCCAAAACGCATGGGGTTGTGATTGTTACTAAAGATGAAGACTTTGTCTATCTCGCCAAGACCGATTTAGAAGGTCCTGCGGTGGTTTGGGTCCGGTTAGGCAATTGTCGCAATGCGGCGCTATTACAAACTTTTAACCAACTCTTACCTCAATTGCTGAATATTTTGAGTACCGGGCAGAAAGTGGTAGAGATTCGGTGAGTTGGCCAATATTCCAGATTGGGTTCCTGAGTCTTCAGTCTTTTGCGTAGTTCTTCCCGATGGCGCAAAAAACCGCGGCAGACTCTCTAATTCTGCCGCTGTTTTCACACGAGAAGTCTCTGGGGTATGAGGGATGAAATGGATTCTGTTAAGCCAAGTAGGGTGGAAAAAGCGAGGCGTTGCCCACCAAATCCAACTATTTCAACAAAATGGGTGCGACTAAAACACGTTGTCCATCCACCCGCCTGACAGTCTTTCAAAGATTGCCAGTCCTTAACTATTACCCAGATTTTAGCACGACTAAATTACCTAGAAATGGGAAAGCGGGTTTTATCACATTATCCAAACACACTTGGTCCACCTTAACAGGTTCAGCTAAAACAGGTTCAGCTAATCGCATCTTTTCACGTAGCTGTTGTGCCAACTCTTGGGCACGTTGACGTGATTCTGGAGACATTTTATTGCGTAACAACTGGTAGGACTTAGCCATAATCGTTTTCCTCTGCTAGAGTTTTTAAATGTTCATGGTATAGTTTATCGGCGAGAGGTATCAATGTTTCGTACCAATCATCCTTACCGGTTTTGTTCCCGCCAAGGAGTAAAATGGCTATACGCCGTGGGTCAAAAGCATATAAAATTCGATAGGGATGACCTTTGTGTTGAATCCTCAATTCGCGCAGATGTGAATGTTTTGAACCTCTGATTTTGGAACTATAAGGAAATTTTAATTGAGGACCATATTCCATGAGTAAATCTATTATAGCATCAATGCTTTCTGGTTCGCCTTCATTTAGGTGGTCCCACCACTGTCCAAATTCATCGGTATATTCAACTTCAAAATTCAAGGGTTACATTCCTTTTTAGAGAAGATTTTAGTCAAACCAAAGTAGGACGGGAAAAAGCGAAGCGTTGCCCACCGAATCCAACTTAGCTTTATGGTTTATCACGAAGTTCTGAAATCTGCGGATAGATATTTTTCAAATCACCTTTGGGTTGACCAAACCGACTTCGTTCTCCAAAAATGTCATCGTGGTTAATCACGAAATACATATCAACTATTTTATTTTTGGGCATCGTGCTTGAATCCCATGGCAACTCGATTATCAGTAATGGGTCAGATTGTTCTGAAACACGGGCATGATACAAACCTTTATAGGCCGAAACCACATTGCCATCACCTCTTATCCATGACGGTTTGACACGACCATATTGACGGCCCGCATCGTCCTCATAGACTTCCAGATAACCTGGTTTTTCCCAGAATACCGCTAACTCAAACGCTTTTTCTATTTCTGCGTCAGAGACTCCCAAGTCTTTTGATATATCGTAGAAGGATTCTTTGTGAGTAATTTTAGAAATCTGAATTTTTCTATTTCTTTTTCTTTCAAGGACTCGTTCTTCAGGGGAAACTTATGAATCTGGAAGTTTTTTCCTTGACCCATAGTTACTTAATGCCGACGCGATAACTGTTTGGCCTGTAAGAATCGGTCATGGGCACTGCTACCTTTAGCTTGTGCTACTGAGGGTTGGCTGTGGGTGATAGCCAATCCATACAGCATGTCAGGATGGGTGTTGGTCAACAGGTAGTCTTCATTTTTTACCGTGACAGGTTGAGTAATAGTTTTAACTGCTGGGGTCATCATAACAAACTCCTAGAAAAGGTTATTTCTTATATTGGTTAAGTTTAGCATAAACATTTCATCCTTGTCAAGTTGACGGGGTGGACCAGGCGATTTACCGTGTTCCACCAAATTCAAATCGGTTTCGGCATAATGACAGGCAACAAAAACACGTTGGCCACCCTACCTGGCTATCAAGGCGCAAAAAAAGCGGCAGACTCTCTAATTCTGCCGCTGTTTTCACACGAGAAGTCTCTGGGGGGTGGGGGATGAAATGGATTCCGTTAAGTCAAGTAGGGAGGGCAACAGCGAGGCGTTGCCCACCAAATCTAACCTTTCTCGACGGAATGACGGGCAACCAAAACACGTTGGCCATTCTACTTGGCTACTTGGCTACTTGGCTATACAAACTTTTCTGATATTAACGGGTTATGAATTTTCAGCGTCGTAAAACGTGCAAAATCACGGTCGGCAGTCCATAATTCACTCACTTGATGTTGTATGCAAAGCGCCGCAATTCGTGCATCATGTATTTTGGGTCCCACGGTTTGACTGTGGGAAACCAAGTCTCGTAAAATTTGCCAATACCCGGTCTGTTCACTCAGAAGCACCAGAGTAGGTGACTCTAGCCAACAATCAATTTGTTCAAGTGCCAGGCTTAACGGTGTAGGTGGTTTATAAATACGCGGATGAGTAGCAATGGCCAAAAACTCATGTAAACAAGGATAAGGAATGGCCCACGGTTGAGGTGATTCGGCCAATTGAACTAGACATCTATTGGCTAATAGATGTTGCGGTGAATCTTCTCTATGAGCATACACTAACAGGTTGGTATCAATAGCAATCAATATTTATCTCCCGGCCGTCTGATAAGCCAATTCTCGAATCGTTGACCATTCACTTTTAGCCAGATTCTCATCCAGACCTTGCCCCTTAAAAGTGGCCTGTCGAAGTTTGAAAGGCATTGGTTTTGGAGACGGTTGACGTTGCAAGAATTGTTGCCAGGCCATTTCCAACAGGGCTTGTGGTGTGGTATGACATAAGGTCGCCTGTTGTTGCAGTTGTTGAGATAAATAGTCGTTCAGAACCAAGGTAGTTGACATAATTGACTCCTAATTTTTAAGTGAGTAAATGGCCAAGGGTTCCCTTGCATTTAAAACGGTGCTTTTGCTTTAAAGGCAAGTGATAAAGTTGTTTTACCAAGTCGTTAGATAAAATTAAGGTAATTTCCGGAGTTATTCTTTCTAACCGTGAGTAAAAATACCAGTGTAACTCTAATCCAAACGCCTGTCAATCCTCACCAACTATCAAGGCGCAAAAAAAGCGGTAGACTCTCTAATTCTGCCGCTGTTTTCAGACGAGAAGTTTCTGGGGTATGAGGGATGAA
>DZAL01000400.1 GCA_022729575.1 Thiomargarita sp. | reverse complement strand
CCATAGGGAGAGGTCCCTGCCAATTACCCGTTTGTACTGAGATGGTCAACTTTTCATATTAATCCCCCATTATTTCATTTTCCATATCCCGGCACATTGCCACTTCTTTGCTGGTTAATTCAAAACAGGTGATAGATGCCCCATCATCATCTTCATCAATCTCCGTCTCCGTACCAATGTTTTTATCAAACCAATTAAGAAAATCGTCAGCCTGGTTGATGGTCATAGCTCGTGTGCTGTAAATTTCCATTTATTTCTCCTTTTTGAAGATTGAGGTTAATCTATTACCAATTACCATACGGAACCTACCGTTGTCCAAATGAGCGTATTTTGCAAGAAGGTCAGCAGGGGAAATGTTTAAAAACGTAGCAGAAGCATCAGCAATATCAGCACGTTCGAGTCCGGCAGGGAGCAGGGCACGAACTCTGGCCTTAACCGGGTCAGCGGATGGGTCAGAGAGGGCCGGAGCGGTATCACCGTGACACGGAGCGGGCCGGGTCCGTAGGTGAGGCCGTGAGGCTGGCTGAGAAGCGAGAGAAGGCCGAGCGAGTATATGAGGGGGCAAAATAGTATCCGGCAGGGCTTGGATAATCTCAATACGGCCATCCGGAGTGGCAGTGAGGAAATCGGCACATAAATCGTCGATCGGCACAAACTTATCGTGGGACACAGTTGCAATACGGCCAGCACTATTCTTTAAAGTGTATAATTTGGAATTTTGATCCCACCCGGTAAGCACAAAATTGGTGCAGGGGTCATCCAACAGGACACAAACTTTATCATTGAACATAATTGCCTCCTTTAAATATCCACTTCGGCAAATTCCGCAGAACACTCCATACAACGGAAATAGGTCTCCAGCATGGCCGAATCTCTATCTATTACCCCATTATTGTCGAATGAAAAACTGATATTGATATCGCCAATAATTTCGCCACCGCACTCAGGGCAGACGTTTGTCCCGAGTTGTAACTCATAACTATCCATCATATCCAAAATATCCGACACTCCGCCATAAACTTTCATTTGAACCTCCTGTTAGATTTGAGCGGGACAGCACCACGCCACCCCGTCCCCATAGTTAACCATACGGAGACAGGGACGGCAATTACCGATTTGTACTACGGGGCTAAACAAGCACCTGAACCCCCGCTTTTTCGAATAGGGCCACAGCTTTTGCTACTAAATCATTATCATCAGGAAACATGTCGGCATTATCTACGATTTCGTGCAGGAGACTGTACATTTCTGGGGCAATTGAAATCAAACGAGCATTGGCACGGGCTGACTCTTGGTCGAATTTTGCGCAACTGTCAAGTGGCAGTAAACGGTAATCGTGCGCATGGTGGCTGGTATCCACACAAATCCACGGCCCAGGGGTAAACTTTGGTTTATTCATTTAGTCCTCCTCAGGTAAAGGTATATTATAACTCTTTAAGTGTTTAAACTCGGTAGGCGGCACAAAAATCCATTCACTCCTAAAAGCATCTTTGATAACAGCAGGGGCCGAATCCGGGTTATATGGGGCATATCTGTAACCTTTATAAAACGGCACTAAAATTTTACGGGCGTTACCATTGCCGTCATTTTTGGTGCGAAATCCTATTACCGTTAAATAAGGGGATGTAGAGGGGAC
>DZAL01000076.1:17400-25217 GCA_022729575.1 Thiomargarita sp. | reverse complement strand
AATTCTTATTGCACTCCAGAGGGTACGTACAATTTTATATGAATTTTACTATAAACAGGATAAACCATGAGTCACTATCAAGTGATGCAATGTGGGTGGTGTCTTAGGACTGCCAGTCCTTTGAGGACTGGCAGTCCTGATAGTATACCATCAACCACATTGCATCACTACCGTGATTGGAAAGAACTACGCCCCGTGTAGAAACGCGGTGAAAGGAGAATCAGCAACACTAAGTTTAACCGGAGAAATTTTCAAATGAATGCTGTTCATATCAATCGTCTTTACCAGCACTTGCCACAAGTTCTCGACCAAGTTTGTGCAGACCATGAGGCACTTATGGTCACCCGTGAACACGGCGAAAATGTCGTGATTTTATCTCATTCCGATTATGCCGCCTTAGCCGAAACCGCTTATTTGTTACGTAGCCCAGTGATGGCGGAACGACTTCGGGAGAGTTTAGAGAGTTTTAAACAAGGTCACGGTGTAGAACGTCAATTGGTAGAAGAATGAAAATTATTTTTCATCCTAGAGCCTCACGGCCATTAAGTTAAGCCGCGTTGGAGTCCAAATCTTCAGATTTGGACGAGACTGGTCAAGATAAGACGGCGTTGCCAAATCTGAAGATTTGGACTCCAACGCCGTAATTTTAGCTTAACTTAATGGCAGTGATCCTAGAGCCTGGGAAGATTACCTATATTGGCAACAATATGACCGCAAGTTACTAAAACGTCTCAATCAACTGATTCACGAGATTGAACGTCATCCTTATCAAGGCACCGGTAAACCGGAACCACTACGATTTGAATTAAGTGGCTGTTGGAGCCGTCGCATTAATGAGGAACATCGTTTAGTTTATCGTGTTGAAGCCGATGAGCTTCACCTTTTTGCTTGTCGTTACCATTATCAAAAATAGGGAGGTCTAGGGCTATCACCCACATTGCATCACTACCAGATTTGGCAACGCCGTCTCACCTTAACCAATCTCGTCCAAATCTGAAGATTTGGACTCCCATCGAGATAAAACCCATAACCACCACATTACCCAACAACAACTATGAACACTTACATACCAAATCCATACGACCTTACCCACGTCGTTACACCAACTGACACCGATTCAACCCCTGAATCCTTACTATCCCAACTTCCCCAAGCCACGGGAGCCGAACGTTCTCAGTTATTAACACAATTACTGGAATACTACCATGATGCTGGTCTTGATGCTTACTACGCTACTGATGAACCACGAGCCAACCAACTATGGCAACAAGGTATTCAGTATAGTGAACAATTCTTACAAGAGCATGAATCCGACCCCCGCGTGCAGGAACAGGTGCTGAAACTCTACTCCAACTTAGGTGCCAGTCACTGGCACGCGGGGGAACTCACCGAGGTGATTCAACAGTCCCAGCGCGGCCTGGCCCTGGTTCAACAGTGGTTAGCCATAGGAGAAACACAAGATGCTGAAGTACGAAATCTGGTGTTTAGACTGAATGAACTATCCACCAGCACTTACTACAATACCCACCAAATACCCTCCCTACTCACCGCCCTGCCGGCGTTAGGCTTCTGGTCATGGGTCAGTCCTAATTCAGTGGCTTCTGCTGAAACAATAAAACGCAATTGGCAAAATGGCTTAGAGATAACTCCCGCTTATGTTCAAGTCACTACCACGTTCCAAACGTTCTTCTCGACACTGGTTCAAACTTGGCATCAGCCCCAGCGTCCGCATCGTCACTTTGACTTTCTACCCACTGACGAACTCTTGACCCTCAGTGAAAGTTTGTATGCCTTCGCTCAAGCCCAGGAGAATCAAGGAATACAAAGAGCCTATCGGCGTTTGGAGGAACTGACACAATCCCCCTGGGTAGAACAAGCCCAGAAAGATTTGAAAGATTTGACAACTCTTCGAGAGTTGTCAAATCTAAATTCAAATCTAAATTCTCCACGGACAGATTTGACAACTCTTCGAGAGTTATCAAATCTAAATTCTCCGCCGACAGATTTGACAACTTTCGAAAAGTTGTCAAATCTAAATTCCCCGCCGACAGATTTGACAACTTTCAAACAGTGGTCAAGTCTAATAATCACCTGGTGGCAACGGCGCCGACGTGACTCTACGCGGAAGCAACTGACTCAATCCTTACGGCATCTCACTCAGCAAGCCTATGCCGACCCTGAGTGGCAACAGTTAACACGAGACAGTGAACACGCTCTCACCAATTGGTTGCAAACCTCCATTCAGGGCCGACTGGAATTGACTACCCAGGGATTAGCCGACTTACCTGCGATTGTGCTGGGCCTGTTATTAGTCAGTCAAGCGATAGATAAAAAGACCACGCCCGAACAGATAGTAGCTACCTGGCAACCAGACCCTGCGGCCACTCCTTGGCACACGACAGCGCAATTAACCACCGCGTTGGCCCTGACGCATTGGCAGGAATGGGTAAGCGTGACCGACCCCGAGAAATCTCAAAAACCATTGTATGCGTGGACTGGTCAGTATACCTATTCATTCCCTCGGTTAAAGGTGGATACTGAGGAAAATAATAAACCACAACCAAAATTGCAACAATGGTTAGAGGAATTGGCGCCATCACTCCCCTCTACCTCTACCTCTACCTCTACCTCTACCTCTCCTCTGGAAACGGAGATAAAGGTAGTCTGGTCGCTGGCCCAAACCAAGGCCCGCCCGTTAGCCAGTATTTTTACGGCCCTGGCCGATTTACAGTTTGCGGACAATTTATTTACTAAATCTGATTTCACCGATATAGCGTATACTCAGGCATTAACCACCGTGCTGTTAGGCGATGTCGAACGGCAAATCGAGGCACGAGTACAAATCTGGTTAGGATGGAATGATGCCTCCACCCCGACCCTCCCCGTACCCGTGTACGAAGAGTTAGGAGAGTATCCAACACCCGTGGCTACTGCTAACTCACAGCAAACCGCGTTTGCTCGTATCGTCAAAGTCAATCGGCAACCCAAGATTCCAGCACTAGGGACGACCGTACATGACTGGGCGCAAGTGCGTTTAGGTGAAGTCCTAACAACGCCGGCCCGTGGCCAGCAAGAGCAGATTTTGGCCCTACTAGAACGAGCTCGCCTGGGATTGTTAGGCGTAACCTTCACCCTGCCAAAGGAGTTAACCGAGAACATGGGTGCAGCACTGTGGAAGAGTTTAGAACTCAGCATTAAAGAAATCATCACCGGTCATCTGCCGACCGCACCAGAAATCTGGCCACCTTTAACCACTTGGCTACACGAGATGACAACGGCTAAACTCCTCCCGCAACCGCCTGCGGTCCAAACGTGCCTCCAACGCTTAGACCCTCACGAAGCCTTGGTCCAACCCTTCTTTGACCCCGTGCAACAACGACTACGAGTATTATGGTTAGATCAAGTACACGGGCTAGAATTGCGCGACTTACCCGACGCTTGTGCGATGAAACCGGTTTGGACCAACCAGGACACCCAACAGGGCATTATAGACCAATGGACTCGTGGGATGTCAGAATGGAAAGAAGGTGCCCGGCGCGGTAATGAAAACGAGACAACAATCACCGTGATGAAATGGGAAACGATTCTGGCAACTGAACCGGTCCAAACCCTAGCCAATACCCTCCGCCAATGGGCTGACGGGCTGACCCAATTAACCATTATCTGGCCCGCCCCTTTAGGCCAATTACCATGGGACACCTTACCAGCACTAGAAAACCTGTTAGCACGAGAAATCAGTTTAACTCATTGGTTACACACCCATTCAACCACCCCCAACCCCTCCTCAACCACCCCCAACCCCTCCTTAGTAAGGAGGGGAGTATGCCTGGTAACGCCGGTGGTTTGTACTCCCCTCCTTACCAAGGAGGGGCAGGGGGTGGTTGAAGAGGGGCCGGGCGTGGTCGCGAAAGACACTCCCCTCCTTACCAAGGAGGGGCCGGGGGTGGTCGCGAAAGACACTCTCCTCCTTACCAAGGAGGGGTTGGGGGTGGTTGAAGAGGGAGTGGTTACGCCTTGGGTCCTCAGTGACCCCAGTGGCCAAGAGTTTTGTATGGTAAAAGAAGCCCAGTGGGTAGCCCAACAGTTACACACTACCCCAGACTCGCCGTGCCCCACGCTATTTAAAACCCTCCAACAACTGCTACACAGTCAACAGGCGCATTTAGCCACTCATGGGGAATTTAATCGTTGGAACCCCATTGAAAGCCGTCTCTCCCTGGACGACCAGAAGGGCCTCTATTTTCCCTTATGGCTAACTACCATTTCCCCCCTGACTACCGATTTAATCGTGTTATCCGCCTGTGAATCCAATCTAAGTGGCACTGACACGGCTGGTTTATTAACCCCCATCGGAATTGGCCCCAGTCTAGCCGCCGCCGGTGCCAAGACCGTGATAGGGACGTTGTGGCCTTGTAACGGATTAGCCGCGACATACTTTAGTTATTACCTCTACCAATTAGCCGCCCAAGACCCCAACCAACCTTGGCATCATCTCGTCGCCGCCGCCCGGCAAAAGGTACGGGGAATGAACACTGAAGAGGTAATGGCATTAGCCAGACAAATGAACTTATATGACCCAGAGGATACCTGTCGCCGTCAAGTTCACCGTTACCAAAAAGCCGCGATGAAAGGACCATATCCGTTTACGCAGCCGTATTATTGGGCTGGCTTTATGGTCTTAGGGCAGGTGAAGCGAGGAATTTCTTCTCGTTCCCACGCGACGCGGTAGAACTCGATGTTTTCTTAATCCATGGTGCGTTGGACGTACTCTACCTAGTACAGATTTCCTAAATCGTGAAGGTTTAGGAAATCTAATCTCTAATCAAGGTGCTAAAGGTTAACACAATATGTTATTTGAACTTAAAAATATCGGCGCTATCAAACAGGCCAACATAGAACTTGGTAAATTGACAATCTTAAGCGGGAAAAATAATACCGGTAAGACTTATATTAATTATTCCATATATGGCTTTCTTGCCAAACCATATTCTCTACAGAATATCCCCATGATAGATGCTCCGTTACTCAAAGAGAAACTAGCTATTTTTAGAGAACAGGGAAAGGTCAGCATCGATTGGCAAGAAGCCGTCGAAGTCCTTAACTGGTTTGCCATCGTGGTAAGTCAACTTTACACGAAAGAATTACCGCGGTTGTTTAGTGTCAATGCTGACGAATTTGCCGCCGCTGAATTTAACATTCGCTTTCAGGTACCTACTGGTCCTCTCAATCGGGTATGGTATTTTGGTGGGGATAAAATCGGAGTCATTCGAGAGAAAAATAGCAGTGTTGTCACCATAAAAACTCAGGACTCCTTTAACTGGGAAAGATACCTACCCACTCTGGAAAAGTGGTGGTCATTCTCACTTATTAACACCATTTTAGATTTGCCCACTCCATTCATTTTAACTGCCGAAAGAACCGCCATCCAATTGTTTCAAAAAGAGTTGGATAAACATAAGAGTGAATTAGTCAAAGAGCTAATGAACACTCGCGACCTGACACGGCTAGAGGAAGAGGTGGCGCGGTTTGCGTGGCCGATTGAAGAAGATATAAATTTCGCTAGAGATAGCGACCGGGTTATTAAGTCCAATAGCTTCTTAACCGACGAAAAACCAGAACTGACCACTTACCTGGAAGACATGCTGGGGGTGCAATATGAAATTATTGACGGGCGCAAAGTGGTCATAGATAAAGCTACCAAGAAAGCGTTGCCTCATTATATGGCTTCCACCTCCGTTCGTGCTTTATCGGATTTGCATTTATGGTTGAAACATAAGGCCGGCCGAGGCGATATTTTATTTATGGACGAACCGGAATTGCATTTGCATCCGGAAAACCAGATGAAAATGGCACGGTTGTTGGTGAAATTGGTGAACCACGGGCTCAATGTTTTTATCACCACGCACAGCGATTATCTCATTAAGCATCTCAATAACCTATTGATGCTGGCCAATGATTTGCCCGACCGAGAAGCCATTATGACCGAATTTGGCTATACCCAAGACGACATTTTGCATCCAGCAGACCTTCGGGCCTATATTGCTCACCTTGATGGCACTGTATCAAAAGTAGAGGTGGATGCCTATGGTATGGTGCAAAGTGGCTTTGATGATGCCATCATTCAGATTAATGAAACCTCCAACAAACTTATTTCTGCGATTGACCACCTCTAAATGAAATTACAAAATCTCCTCAATCCTGATCTGGAGTTAAAGGTTGAAAATCACGCAGTCACCTTTAGCGAAGAACAAACTGACAAAAATGCTTTGCGGGAAGTTATTGTGCAAGGTTTACCTGACCAAGTATTTGTGTTCAGCACCGACACCAGAAATACTTGTATTGGACAACTCCAAGGGAAATGTCGCAATCTGTTTTTAAATGACCAAGATGACAAGATTAATAAAAACTGCGACGGTGTAATCATTCATTATGATGAACAACAGCAGTTGAACATTGTTTTGTGTGAGTTAAAATCCACCAATCCACAACCCAGTCAATACGAGACGCAATTAATCAATACACGGTTGCTGATAGATTATTTAATTACCTTGTTTAACCAATTCTATCAAGATGAAGGTCAGTTTGACATAAAAAATATAAAGTACGTCCTATTTTATGTCAGTAAACCACGTCCTCTCAAGATACCTAAAAGCATGAGAAATACTGTCGACGTACAAAAGCAACCCATTCCGGTAAAAGAAAGGATGTATCATTATCCCGAAGACATCATCAAATATCCTTGCCCCAAAACTGTGTATAATTATGTGAACTGGCAAGAGTTAATAAATTGTTGAGGGATGCCAGTTAACCGATTGACTTGATGGACAATACCATTTCTTCTCGTTCCCACGCGCCGGCGTGGAAATGCCGCGGAGTTTCTTCTCGTTCCCACGCGCCGGCGTGGGAATGCCGTGGGCCACGCGCCAGCGTGGCGGGAAGGGGACGCTGGCGCATCCAGACGGCATTCCCACGCCGGCGCGTGGGAACGGAGATATTTCAAAGTCGGAGTCCCCAAACGTGTTTTGGACTCCTTAACTTAGTGGCATTGATGTTCATCTCACACCAGCCAAGTTAGACTTTCTGTCGTCAGTCCAACCTACGTGATACTTTCAATCCTCCTCAATGCGACTCGACAAAGGACTATTTTGATGACGATACTTCGCGCCCTTTTTATCACGATACGGCTTACTGGTGGGCCCACTCAAAGGTTCAAAACTAATCGCACAAATTCTCATCTGCGGCCGCAACGCCAACGGTAAACGTCCCACATTGACAAACTCCAAGGTAATTTGACCATCCCACCCTGGGTCAATAGTATGTGCAGTAATATGTACCATTAAACCCAATCGTGCTAAACTACTACGTCCATCTAACCAACCCGCAATATCATTCGGTAAAGTAATTCGCTCCACGGTAATCCCTAACGCTAATTCTCCCGGATGTAAATAAAACGCCCCTTCATCGGGAATGATAACACTTTCCATCATGTCATCGGACATCGCAAAAATATGCGTCGAATCGCCCAGGTCAATAAACGGATATTCACGATGTTTAAAGGCGCGAAAATGGTTACCCAAACGTAAATCAATGGAAAATGAACCAATGTATTCCGGCAACACTGGGGGAGTAATAATAATTTCACCGGTATTTAGTTTTCCTATAATATGAACATCTGAAAGTTTCATGTCGTTGCAGGGTCAAAAAAGATATAGTGGATAATGGATAGATTTGACCACTTTTCAAAAGTTGTCAAATCTTAAACAATGGATAGATTTGACCACTTTTCAAAAGTTGTCAAATCTTAAACAATGGATAGA
>DZAL01000076.1:0-17300 GCA_022729575.1 Thiomargarita sp. | reverse complement strand
TTTGACAACTGGTCGAAAGTTGTCAAATCTTAACTCTAACACAGACATACTAACTATGAATATTATTGTCCTCGATGGCTACACCCTCAATCCCGGTGATTTAAGCTGGGCTCCGTTGCAAGCACTAGGCACTTGTGAAATTTACCACCGCACTCCCCCCGAAGCAGTATTGCAACGAGCCGCGGCCGCCGAAATTGTGCTCACCAATAAAACGGTCATTAATCGCGAACTTATTTGGCAATTACCCAAGTTACAATATATTGGAGTCTTAGCCACTGGCTATAATGTAATCGACCTTAAAGCAGCGCGAGAATGTAATATCCCAGTTACTAATGTGCCTGCTTATGGTACCCAATCAGTTGCTCAAATGGTCTTTGCGTTACTCTTGGAATTGACTAAACAGGTGGCTTTTCATTCAGAAGGAGTCAAAGCTGGCAACTGGCAACGGAGTCCAGATTTTTGCTACTGGGATAAACCATTGTTGGCTTTAGAAAGTTTAACCATGGGAATTATTGGGATGGGGGCGATTGGACAAACCGTCGCGACTATAGCGCAAGTATTTGAAATGCCAGTATTATTCTACCAACGAACTCCTAAGTCTATTAAATCTATTGTCGGTGCCACTGGGGTTGATTTAGAGACTTTGTTTAAAACCAGCGATGTCATTAGTTTACATTGTCCACTGACGGCAGACACTCATCATTTGGTCAATGCCAAACGGTTAGCACTGATGAAACCAACGGCATTTCTGCTCAATACCAGTCGTGGCCCTTTAGTAGATGAAATTGCACTGGCCAAGGCTTTACACCGCGGCCAAATTGCTGGTGCTGGCTTGGATGTCTTATCAGTAGAGCCACCGGGCCAAGAAAATCCTTTACTGACTGCGCCTAATTGCTTAATCACGCCTCATATTGCCTGGGCCACTCGGACCGCACGTCAAACCTTGCTCAATGGGGTGGTGGAAAATATTGTGGCATTTTTACAGGGACCGTCCAGAAATGTAGTAAATTAATGGGGAGCAGTTAAGACTTACGTTCAACCACCCCCTGCCCCTCCTTGGTAAGGAGGGGAGTTTGGTTGGAACCAAAACACTGAACCTGATTAAGGAGGAGCTGGAGTGGGGTACTCTCACTTGATTTGTGCAGTATTCACGCGAATATGTAACTCCCGCAACTGCGCTGTGGTCGCGGCCGAAGGGGCTGAGGTCAGTAAACAACTGGCGGTTTGAGTTTTGGGAAACGCGATAACTTCTCGAATCGAACTAGCCCCAGTCATCAACATCACTAGACGATCTAAACCGAAAGCAATGCCGCCGTGAGGAGGACAACCATATCTTAAGGCTTCTAATAAAAAGCCGAATTTTTGTTTAGCCTCTTCTTCGGCAATGCCCAGTAACCGAAATACCGTTGACTGCATTTCTGAGCGGTGAATACGAATCGACCCCCCACCAATTTCACTACCATTCAAGACCAGATCATAAGCCCGTGAAGTACAGCTACCAGGTTTGGCTTCTAACATGGCGAGGTCTGACTCTTGAGGTGCGGTAAATGGATGATGTAAAGCCACCCAGCGATTTTCCTGGTCATCCCAGTCAAACATCGGAAAATCAATGACCCATAATGGTTTCCACCCTGCTTGAAGCAATTTAAGGTCCTCGCCCAATTTTAAACGCAAGGCCCCCAACGATTCATTGACCATTTTCGTCTTCCCAGCCCCAAAGAAAATTATGCTGCCCGTAGTGGCTTTAGTGCGCTCGATAATGCCCTGAATCACTTCATCCGGTAAAAATTTTAAAATCGGTGATTGCAATCCTTCGCGACCGGCTTTAATATCATTGATTTTGATAAAAGCCAGTCCTTTGGCCCCATAATTGGCAATAAAGTTGGTATAATCATCCAATTGTTTGCGAGACAAAGCATGACCGCCAGGGATCGATAAAGCAGCCACCCGGCCCTCATGGTCATTGGCTGGTTGTGAGAATACTTTAAATTCCACCCCCGTCATCAAATCGCTCAATTCGATAATTTCCAATGGAATTCGCAAATCGGGTTTATCGGAACCATAACGCTGCATGGCTTCACGATAAGTTAAACAAGGAAAAGGCTCTGGTAACTCGACCTTGAGAATATCCTTAAACAATTTTCGGATCATGGTTTCCATCAACTGACGTAACATGATTTCATCAATGTAGGACATCTCAATATCTAACTGAGTAAACTCCGGTTGCCGATCGGCGCGTAAATCTTCATCCCGGAAGCATCGTACAATTTGATAGTAACGATCTATTCCCGCCATCATCAACAATTGTTTAAACAATTGCGGAGATTGCGGTAAAGCAAAAAATTCTCCCGGATGAGTGCGACTGGGCACTAAATAATCACGGGCACCTTCTGGAGTCGCTTTAGTAAGCATAGGTGTTTCGACCTCTAAAAAACCTTGCTCATCTAAAAATTGACGTAAACAGCCAGTAATTTTGGCACGTAAGCGAAACCGCGAGAGCATAGATGGACGACGTAAATCCAAGTAACGATAACGTAAACGAATTTCTTCATTAACCGTTTCGTCCAATTGAAACGGTAGCGGATCGGCCGGGTTTAAAATTTCCACTTGCTCACCGACAATTTCAACTTTACCAGTAGCTAATTCGGAATTTTCAGTGCCCGGCGGCCGTGCCCGCACCAGGCCTTGAACCCGCAACACATATTCATTACGTACCTTTTCGGCACAGGAAAAAGCCTCGTTTTGTTCTGGATTAAAGACAATTTGCACCAGTCCTTCTCGATCCCGGAGGTCAATAAAAATCACACCGCCATGGTCACGACGATGATTTACCCATCCACATAATATCACCGAAGTATCTATTAAAGCCTCAGTGAGTTGTCCACAATAGTGGCTACGCATAAAACCGTTTACCTTTGGAAAAAAGAAAAAACCAGATCCAGGAGTCCAAAGCGAAACTTTGCCAGGTCACTGACCAAACTTCGCTTTGAACTCCTGAACCATTACCTCTCTAACACTACCGAAAATCAGGCCGCGCTTTGAGCACACGCACAACAGCCACCGCTGTTGCACGCCGGTGCCGGGGCCGGTGCCTCAGAAGGTTCCACTTGCTCCCCAGACTTTCGTTGGCCTTTAAAATCGGTTTGGTACCAACCGTTACCTTTTAAGTGAAACACGGTCGCTGAAATCAATTTCTTCAACGTATTTTGACCACAAGCAGGACATTTTTCTAAAGGTAACTCATTCATTTTTTGCATGACTTCTAAGTCATGGCCACAATCAGTACATGTATATTCATAAATAGGCATAGCGTTGTCTCCAGTTTCTTTTAACAAATCAATGAATTACTCACCTTTCGCCTAACTACCCCCAGCCCCAATGCCATTAAGTTAAGCCGCGTTGGAGTCCAAACCTTCAGATTTGGACCAGATTAGTTAAGGTGAGACGGCGTTTCCAAAGCTGAAGCTGTGGACTCCAACGCCGTAACCTTAGCTTAACTTAATGGCAGTGACCCCCAGCCCCTCCTTGATAAAGCGAGGTGTTAGCCCTGCAACTCAGGTGATACATACTTCTTACCAAGGAGAGGCTGGGGTGGTTGACTTAACAGTGCGTGAGGTGTTTGGTGAACTATATTCCTGATTAATGGGTACACTTTTCACTAAAATCAAGGTACACTCAATTATCCCATATTCCAAAATTCTACCATCATTAATTCTACAGTCATTTAAAAGTGGCTGGATAATTAGTGATTTATTTTATGTTCCAAAGTTCGGTTCAAGAATGTCAGATAAATTGTGAAATTTAGTTTGAACTGGCTTGAGATTGAAAAAAATCTATAATTACCACTCCCTCTTCACCATTATTACTATAAATCATTTTTATCATCTGACTGTAAGGGTAAATCACTCGTGCCACATTTTGCGCCCGCAACTTGGAAAGTTGTGGCGAAGTTAAATTATTCTCCGACAGCGTCAAGGGTCCTCCGCTGAGAATTTCTACAGCATGAGAAGAGCCAACATTTAAACGCGCCAAAACGGCCTGTAACTTGGCCAATTCGCTAGGTTCAATTTGAAAATCGCCCGATTTAAACTTTACCAAAAATCTACGATTAGCTTTTTTGGAGGAGACTGCGGTTTCTAAAGATTTAGTATGACTTCTAACAGACTTAGATATCATCGTATTTTCGCGCATGACAGATACCACAATAGGGGGTGGGGCTGATAGCGCGGCACCTTCGGCTTGCACTGGACTGATTATATTTTTTTCCATATAGCTTTTATTTAATTCTAGGTGATTCACACACCAGGTGAATAAAGCCATGTTAATCAGAAGAAGCAGAAACGACACCACTGTTTTAATAAGTGCTTTAAACATAATAATTTATTAACTTTATTTAACAAAGATACTCTTAAAATCTTAAGCAACCAACATGCCATGCGTTAATATGTAGTATTTTTTATGATGAACTGATGATTTTATATTGTAACACAATCAGAATCAACACAAAATCCACAAAATTATATATTTCTTTACTAAGCAGGTTTTGCGATTTACGTACCAAGACCGGGGTAACTTTATTAATCAATCTGAAAGTTAATGATTATAATCACTTATCAAAATTTTATAATTTTCTGAAAATTACGGTGACCGGAGTGTAAATATAGATTTGACAACTTTTTAAAAGTTATCAAATCTCGTCAATATCAAGTTTATTAGTTACAATAACATCCCCAACTTAATAAAATAAACCAGTGAGTTTGACTATGGCTTTTGTCGTTACTGAAAACTGTATTCGTTGTAAATACACTGATTGTGTAGAAGTTTGTCCTGTAGATTGTTTTCACGAAGGGCCTAATTTTTTAGTCATAGACCCTGAAGAATGTATTGATTGCACTTTATGTGAACCAGAATGTCCAGCTAATGCAATTTTTTCTCAAGATGAATTGCCACCAGAATACCAAAATTTTGTAGCCATCAATGCAGAATTGGCGAAAATTTGGCCAATTATTACTGAGCGCAAAGATGCCTTACCAGAAGCTAAAAAATGGGATGGCGTTAAAGATAAACTGCCTTATTTGGAACGCTAGTTGATTTAAGATTTGACAACTTTTTAAAAGTTGTCAAATCTTCAACCTCTCCGATTGGCCCTGGTCACTAATTTGCCGTCTTCAACATCTGTGCCAAAGTCCCCCATACCGTCTCCAATAACCGACTTTGAGCCGCCGCTGTTGGGTGCATATTATCCTCCTGTAACAATGCTGGTTGATCCGCGACACCTTCCAGCAAGAAAGGCACTAACGGTACCTGATACTGTGCCGCTAATTTTACGTAAATTTGTTCAAATTGCCAAGCGTATGCTTTACCATAATTAGGCGGAATCTTCATCCCCAATAATAAGACTTTAGCGTTTACTTGCTGTGCTTGCTCAATCATCGTGGCCAAATTTGTCTGCGTCTCCTTCAAACTTAGACCACGTAAACCATCATTGGCCCCCAACTCCAAAATAACCACCATTGGTTTAAATTTTTGTAACGTAGCTAAAAAACGACTTTTACCTCCTCCAGTCGTATCACCGCTAATACTTGCATTAATCACCTGATAATGATAACCTTTATCTTGCAAACGTGACCCTAATAAATGCACCCAACTTTGGGTCGGTGCCATCCCATGACCCGCACTGAGACTATCACCCACCACTATTAACGTAGCAGTCGCCGGTATTACTTTCTCTTGCGCGACAATAATAGAAGTGGCAAAATTTTGGAAAAGGATTACAATAATCCACCATAATAACCATGTAATTCTTACATTTTTCAACATGACAAATTCCTTACTCATTGAATCAACTGTGGTAACCGCACATCAACTTAGTAAACAAGTTCATGCCCCAGAAGGTGTGTTAACCCTCTTAGATAATATTAACCTGAAAATTCAATTAAGTGAAGCCGTCGCCATCCTTGGCGCTTCTGGTTCCGGTAAATCGACGCTATTAGGACTCTTGGCCGGCTTAGACAATCCTACCAGCGGCGCAGTCACTTTATTTGACCATGACTTAAATCGCTTAACTGAAGACCAACGCGCCCAATTACGCGCCGGCAAAGTCGGTTTTATTTTTCAATCATTTCACCTACTACCTAGCTTAACGGCATTAGAAAATGTAATGTTACCACTGGAATTAACTGGCGACCCCCAAGCCAAGACTAAAGCCTTGACCGTATTAGCGCAAGTAGGACTTTCCGCACGTTTGCATCACACCCCGCAACAACTTTCCGGCGGTGAGCAACAACGAGTGGCCATTGCCAGAGCCTTTGCCGGTCAACCGCAACTGCTATTTGCCGACGAGCCTACCGGCAATTTAGATCAAGCCACGGGCCTGCGAATTATTGACTTACTGTTTTCTCTCAAAACCGAATGGGGGACTGCGCTAGTTTTAGTCACTCATGATCAAGCACTAGCGGAGCGTTGCGAAAGGCAATATGTGTTGACCGCAGGCAAAATACAATAAACTCAACCACAACCTTAACTCTCAACCCCTAAATCATCACTCTCAACCCCTTAGCGTGTTCAAACCTCTTAAGGGATTCAACACAAGGAATTACAAGGAATTATTATGAGCATCCGAGCCGTTATCGCGGAAATTTTGAACAAACGTCACCACAAAGTTTACACCCTGGAAAAAATTCGCAAAGGACTGGCCGAATTAGAAATGCACATTGAACATTTACAATTCATGGCCAACCAAATCGTTAGAGAACACCAGGTGCAACCAGAATTTCTAACTGTCACCACGGACATGGCCACTCGTACTCTAAATTTGAAAGAAGAAGCGGCCCAACTCAATATTGCGGTCTCCAATCTCGCCAAACGATTTAGCAAACCGACCATTAACATTGGTGTCGCAGGAAAAGCCCGGCAAGGGAAAAGCACCTTATTGCAACAAATCTCCGGACTCTCCAATACCGAAATTCCCACCTCTAACGAGTTACCCTGCACCGGCACCAAAAGCAAAATTTATCATGCCGAAAGCACCCTGTATGCCCGCATCGATTTTTACACCAAAGAAGAGTTTCTCAAAGAAATTCTCTATTCCTATTTCGACAAATTAAATTATCCCAGACCCTTATTACTGGATGACTTCAGACGACCTTTACCGGAATTAGGCGACAATTTCAGCAGTCAAGACCGTAACCTGGATAAAGCCGTCTATGAAAAACTGAAATTTATTCAACAAATGTTTCCCTCATTTAGCGAATTGTTATCGAAACCAGCAGAAACCATCGATTTACAATACATTCCCGACTATGTCACCCAAAACAGTGGCCACGCTAAATATTTAGCCGTCAAGACCGCCAATATTTATACCAAATTTCCTAACCATGACGTGACGGGATTATGTTTAGTCGATTTACCTGGTCTCGAAGCTGCCCAAGGACATGAGAAAAAATTAGTCTCCTCCTTGGAATATGAAGTCGATGCCGTCATTTTAGTTAAATTACCCAGTGCCCAAGGCACCCAATATGATGTTGATGACTATAAAGTCATTGATTTAATTAATCATTCAGTCAAAGAAGTGGCACTGGACAACTGGTTATTTATCGTACTCAATCTGTTAGATGATGAATCCAACGACAAACAAGTGCAACTGTTAAAATACCATCCCCCACAAACTTACAGCACCCCCAACATTCTGACCGCTAACTGCAAAAATCCGCAAGAAGTGGAGGAGAAAATATTTTCGGTCATCCTCAAACACATCGAACACAATTTAGAAAATATTGATCGCCAATATTTAAATGTGCTCGCGCAAAAAATGGAATTCATTATCCATACTCTATCTGAATCCCTGCTCAGTCAACGTCATTTTTTCAGTGCCGACCGCGCTGACTTAAGCATCGAAACCGAATATTCCGACCTCTTCACCCAATTCGTCGAAGAGCTAACCATCGGCCTAGAAGACTTAGTCTCCGACGGACAACAAGCCCTCACCGCCTTCGATGAAGAGTTTAAACAACATGTGGAACAAGTGTGCGAAACCGTCAAACAATCGCCCCCGATACCCGACAGTGCGGATTTAGTCAAGCAATTCAAAATTCGTGGCGGCTGGCCCGAAGCGATTCAACCGCAATTGAATCATCTACGCGCTCATTTAACGCAACATCTAGCCGCGCATTTGGATGTATTTCTACAAACCAAAATCGATGGCGTGTTAAAAGAATTACTTCGCCGTATTTTTCCCGCTTCTCTACTCCAAATTTTGCCGCCACACTCGAACACCTCCGACCCGCGTTTACTGGTGCGGGAATTGCAAAAATTATTGGATCGACATGACCAAGCGAAGTTATTTGAAAGTTTTGACTACATTCTCAAATTTAACTTCTCCTATCATAGTCACTTCCATTACCGGGTCCGGCGTGAAATGGGCGCGTTAGACACCTATAGTAGTGCCTCGACCAACGAAATTATCCCACAAGATGTCACGCGGGAAAATGTCAAGGAAAAGGCGGAGGAGATTGCTAAAGGGCTAGATAATCTGTACCAACAAACCATTTATCGGGTCAAGAAAAAATTGACCGAAGAAATGCAAGCAGACCCCGCCAACGCTATTTTTGCCCTAATTGAAGAGATTAAAGACCGCTTGATTAGAACCAAAGGTATTGAACGGGAATGGCGCAAATTTCTCTATCCAATCCGCAGCCAAGTCTGGGCCGACACCTTTAGTCGCTTTGACCGTGAAATGGCATTGCGCAAACAATGGCTCAATGTCATTGACGACACCATGAAATGTGCGCAAATGGTCAAGGACGATTTTGTGCTGTAATGGGTAAAGTTAGAACCTACGCCCAACTACCTCTCCTGACTCCCTTCTTTGCTAAGGAGGAGTTGGGGATAGTTGACTCCCCTCCTTACCAAGGAGGGGTTGGGGGTGGTTGAATATTTTCCTTACCCCCAACCTCTCTCCTAGAGGGAGAGGGGCCGGGGTCACTGCCATTAAGGTAGGGTGCGTCTTACGCACCATTCGGAAACTCGCACCGTACCTAAGTGGTGCGTGGGACGCACCCTACCCATCGGGCTTAACTTAATAGCAGTGGAGCCGGGGTGAGGGAAAATACCGCCGAATTTTTGCTTCAGTACTTAAAGAGACCATAACATGAGAATCGAAAGCATCACCATACAAAATTTCAAAGTCTTCAAACACACCACGGTTAAAAATTTGCCCAAGATGGTCGTGCTTCTTGGCACCAACGGTTCAGGTAAAAGTACCTTGTTTGACGTATTTAGTTTTCTTAGCGACGCACTTCAACATAATGTTACCATTGCTTTAAATAAACGCGGCGGTTTTCAAGAAGTTCTCAGCAGAGGCAGTGAAGCCAATAAAGATTTCATTCAATTTGAAATCAAATTTAGAAATAGTCAAACCACCTCACCGAGTTCAGAAGACACCCATGCGCCCTTGGTAACTTATTCCCTAAGAATCGGTTTTAAGCAAGGAAAAGCATTTATTGACCGAGAAATTCTCAAATATCGACGAGGCCAAAAAGGCAAACCATGGCATTTTTTGGATTTTAGTCAAGGGGAAGGTTACGCCATTACCAATGAGGAAGAATATGGGAAACCAGGCATTCAAGAACAACGAGTTTCGCAAAAAGTCACCAGCCCTGACATTCTGGCCATCAAAGGTTTAGGCCAATTTCAGCAATTCAAAGCCGTCAGCACGTTTCGTTCTCTTTTAGAAAAATGGTATGTTTCCAACTTCAGAATCGAATCCAGCCGGAACCTATCGGATACCGGAATTGCCCATCATTTATCAACCACGGGAGATAATTTGGCCCAAGTTACCAAATATATCTATGATGATCATCGTGACCTGTTTAACCAAATTTTGGAAAAATTGCCCAGAAGAATCCCAGGCATCCACCAAGTTGAAGCCAAAGAAACCGAAGACGGCAGAATTATTCTACGTTTTCAAGACCAACATTTCAAAGACCCCTTTGTGGCAAGATATGTTTCCGACGGCACCATCAAAATGTTTGCTTATATGATATTACTGTATGATCCTGAACCTCATCCCTTACTGTGTATCGAAGAACCAGAAAATTTTTTACATCCCGACTTGTTGCTACAACTGTGTGAAGAAATTCGTGAATATGCAGAACGCGGCGGCCAGGTTTTTGTTTCTACTCATTCCCCGGATTTTGTAAACGGTTTAAAACTGGGCGAACTATTTTTCATGGTTAAGGATGAAGGATTTTCTATCATTAAAGCGGCTTCCGCAGACCAGAAAGTTAAAGAATTAACTAAAGACGAAAGCAATCAACTGGGGTGGTTATGGCGAAATCATTATATTGAGGGGGCAAATTTAAAATGATTACGTTACATATTTTTACCGAGGAGCCTTCGGCAAAAACTGTGTTCAATCAAATATTACCCAAAATTTTGCCAGAAGTAGCCTTTTGTATCTATTCTCATCAAGGCAAGCAAGACCTGGAGAAAGCATTGAAAACCACGGTACCCTCCATCAGCCGCTTACCTGGAGCAAGAATACTCATAATAAGAGATCAGGATAGTGGCAAGTGCAAAGTTGTTAAACAGCGACTTCAAGATTTGATAAAGAACCAGTGTCAATCCCCCTGCTTAATCAGAATTGCCTGCCATGAATTAGAATCATGGTTTTTGGGAGATTTGAACGCAGTAAAACGGGCTTATCCAAAGTTTAAGCTGGAACATCATCAAAATAAGGCCAACTTCAGACAAGTGGATAATATTGAAAATCCCAGCCAATTTTTGCTTTCTATCATTCCTGAATACCAAGGTCGAGAATGGCTCCCAAAATTAGAAGTATCTGAGAAAATTTCGCAATTTTTAGACCTATCAAACAATCATTCCACCAGTTTCAATCACACCGTAACTGGCATAAAAAAATTGATTGGTTAGAGGTGCGAAGATAATAAGGTATTGAACGGGAATAGCGCAAATTGCTCTATCTAATCCGTAGCCAAGTCTGGGCCGACACCTTTAGTCGCTTTGACCGTGAAATGGCATTGCGCAAACAATGGCTCAATGTCATTGACGACACCATGAAATGTGCGCAAATGGTCAAGGACGATTTTGTGCTGTAATGGGTAAAGTTAGAACCTACGCCCAACTACCTTTCCTGACTCCCCGCCTTGCCAAGGAGGGGTTGGGGGTGGTTGCTTATCGAGGAGGGGTTGGGGGTGGTTGAATATATGCCTTAATCATTGAACAATATAACTCACTTTACACAATTTTTCAGTCTGAATCGCCGATTGATGCAGATGACACTGATTTCGCAAATGAGTGTTTTTAACAAATTTATCTGCGTCCTCCGCGTCCGTCATCTGTGAAAATCTCCGATTTTGATTGACAAATTGCGTAAGGTGAATTATAATCCTCCCTTCTTTCTGAACCAACCAACCCAGGACACCAGAACATTCTATGATAATTCAATCCTTTGCCTTAAAAAATTACCGTTCCTTTGTGGACCGTACCACGATAGAATTACGCCCGTTGACGCTACTGTATGGCTACAACAATTCGGGGAAAAGTGCATTGTTGCGGGCGTTGCCGTTGATTGTGGACTCATTGCCATTGTCTATGTTTGGATCAAATCCATCGCCATGGCGTCCTAATACTCCACTGGCACTGGACAGTAGCACGATGAGAGGAAGTAGTTTTAGTGACTTGTTGTCCCGCATAACTGGAAAACGGGAACTGGAAATAGAATTATCATTGAGAGACCATCTAAGTTTGAAATGGACGCTTCGTGATGAGCCGCAACTAAGAACTCATTTTGTGTCAAGATTTGAAGTATGGAAGGGTGAAAAACAATTTGAATATGAATTTATTGAAAAATCTTCAGAAAAAGGATTCTATGACTATAGAGACTGTCTTCACGAAGAGGTATTTGACAATTTTTATTTCCGTGGATTAATCTCTATTTCTGTAGGTGATTCGGAACTTGCTGATTTATTGGTAGATGTATTTGCTAATGATTCCATTGATACTCTCCAATGGTTAAGTTCCGTTCGCACGGCCCCTCTGAGATTTAATCCATTTCAAGGTGCTGCGCCAGAACTCTTAAAACCCAACGGGGAAGGCGCAGCGGCCATTCTTGCTTATGATAGTATGGATAGCAGAATCATTTTTCCCAAAGTATCTGGGTGGTATGAGAAACATTTTGACCAAAAACTTGTCATGGAAGAGAATGGAGATTTCTTTCAAATCATGTTGCAACCCGTTAATGCGCCTTATAAAGTGAATATCGTGGACACCGGCGAAGGTCTCATCCAGGTGCTGCCAGTGCTAGTGGTTGGTGCCATGGCCAAAGCCGGTTCGATTCTGGCGATAGAAGAACCAGAATCACACCTTCAACCAAGGTATCATGCGGCTTTGGCAGAGTATTTTTGTGAACTAGCTAACCAAGAGGAACCGCCTAAAGTCCTACTGGAGACCCATTCAGAAAATTTCTTATTGCGAATACAACTGGCGATTGCCAAAGGAGAACTTGACCCTCGGTCAGTGATAATGTATTGGGTGCATCGGTTGGAAGATGGACGCAGTATTGCGGAACCGGTGACTTTTGATGAATTTGCCAGACCCCAAGGTGAATGGCCTAGAGATGTTTTTTATACAGATACCGAACTTTCTAAACAGTTAGTACAAGCACGACGGGAACTTTCAGAAAAATTATGAGAGTCATTTTAGAAGAAGACATTTTTGCTTCATCACGGGTAACGAATTTGTCTTTGTGTTCATTAATTCACTTAGGATTTGACGAGCGTCATTTAATACAAACTCATCCTACCGAGTCGAAACCAATAGACGACTGGTTAGCACGACAAAGCGAGAACCTTCGCGAGGAATGTGAATTAGTGCTGAAAACGGGTTTTGACCTAGACAGGAATGAATACGAAGTTTGTTCACCGTTTACGATACAGGTGGCTGATATCGACTCACCGTGTTGGGATAAACCAATACCTCGCTTGCCCGTAGATCAAGCCTTGATGTTTTTATGGCAACCATTTACCATTTTTGTCGAAAATCGTCGTAATGACCAAGCCTTTCTTAAAGCGGTTGCTGCTGGCTGGCGGAAACAACGTTTATTACAACTCCTAGAAAAAAATTGGATGCGATTTGACAGTGGTGGTGGTATTGGTGAAGTTCTCAAATGGGTTCAAGAAATTTCGGGACATCCTGAACAATTCTTACGAGGTTTTGCGTTATTTGACAGTGATGCTTTGAGACCTAATGAACCGAGTGAACAATCAGCCGAGGTGGTTACGGCTTGTGGCCAAAACGTCCATCATCACCGTTTACAACGGCGTGCCATTGAAAATTATCTTCCCATCAAACTATTTGAACTATGGATGGCTGAACAGGCTGATAAAAAACGTAAAGTACGAGCCCTCAATAAATTCACCGCTGAACAACGTCATCACTTCAATATGAAAAAAGGTTTTGACGGTGATTTTGGAGTAAAAAACAGCGACCAAGAAACTAGCGCACAAAAAGAATTCCGTCTCGTGGGAAATTTCTACAGCACGGTAAAATCAGACATCAGAAGCATTTTGGAGCGTGGTTTTGGTGATGATATTGCGGCACTGTTCAAAGAGAAAGATTTTGTAATCCAAGAATCATGGTTAACGCAAGACGGTCAAACCGCTGAAATTAACCCCATGCTAGATAAATTACTAGCATTAATCTAATTGGTAGAATCGCATATTCAGATATGATTAACTATACTTCCATTTCAGAACCCAAAATTCGGTACTTACACCGGATACTTGACCACATCGAAAAAGGTGCCCTTTTTGTTCCCAAATTCCAACGGAAGTTCGTGTGGAAAGACCAACAACGGTTAGACCTGTTACACAGCATTAAATTTGGTTTGCCTATCGGTAGTCTATTAGTTTGGGAGACCACTCAATATGGTCTGTTAACTTACGATAAATTGGGAGGCTTGCCAGTGCCACCGATTCCTCAACCCACCCCTGGCATTGCCCGAACTTATTTATTAGATGGACATCAAAGATTATCCACGTTGTTTGGTACGCTCAAACGTCCTGCCGACGCGCCGTCGAAAGTGGACGATATTGATTGGGGAATTTTTTATGACTTAGAGGATGAGATTTTTCTGTTGCCAAAACGTACTCAACCCAAGCCAACTTGGATGCCGGTAAACGTTTTATTAAACAATTCAGCTTTGTTAAGATTTTTACGCACCTTGAAAGACGAAGAATTAGAGAGACGTGCCGATCAATTGTCTAAAACTTTTTTGGAATACAACATGGTGCTGGTCTCGATTGAAACCAACGATTTAAAACAAGCTACCTTAGCTTTTAAGCGCATCAACAGCAGTGGCACGGAGATGGGTGATGTGGATATGGTGGCCGCTTTAAGTTGGAGTGAACAGTTTGATTTACGTGAAAAACTGGAAGAGGTCAGAGAAAGATTGGGCGAAGTGGGTTGGGAAACTTTAGAAGACAAATTAATTTTATCAGCTTGTCGGGCGGCTTTGGATTTAAACCTCTATGAAGCCAATGCTGAGGAGACTAGCCAGTCAATTAGAGAAAATCCCAAAATTCTTGAAGAGGTGGCCAATCATTTGATTCATACCGCTCAATTTTTAGCGAAACATTGTGGCATCTATTCTCCCAATATGTTGCCTTATACTTATCAAAGCGTCCTGCTAACAGAAGCCTTGCGTAAGTATCCGTTTCCTAACGACACGACCACTCAAGAACTTAAAAATTGGTGGTGGCGCACTGCTTATACCGAACGATTTAGTGGCATCAATGAAGCCGGTATGCAACGGGCACTGGAGGAAATTCTTGACTTAGCACAAGGCCAGAGTTATCATAGTGGGAAACTCAAGGAAAAAATTGCACCGTTACCGAAAAACTTCAATTTTGCTTCTGCGCGTGCTAAATTATTAGTGTTGAGACTGGCCGAGTTAAAACCTCAAAGCCAAGACGGTATCGTTCTGAAGGTGGGAGAATTGCTAACCCATCATGGTAGTCAGGCGATGTTTAGATTGATTCACGGTAATTCGATTCCAGAAAATTGCTTTCTTGTAGAACCTGTTAATAGTTCAAAATTTCGAAACTATCTATTGAAACTAACTGATTGGCATGAAGATTTTCTAAACAGTCACGCCATCTCCCCCACCGCAGCCAACGCCCTCAAACAAGGTAATTATAAGAAGTTTCTGGAGGAAAGACGAAAAACTTTGATTGATCTGGAAAAAGCATTTATCCAGCCATTAGGTTTGGATTATGAGGAGGAGGAATAGAGAGTATTTCATCTTGCGCTCCAACGGGCAAAATTTTCTCTGGAGTGCAAGATGAAATCTTGCACCATGAAGATTTCCGATGAGATTAGGTCTTGCAGGTTCTCATAGAACTGGTAAAATGAGTTTAGCCAAGCGATTTCTGGCGGTCCCTACCTACTAATGGAAGTATTAAAATTTAGGTGCTAACGTTCCTAAACTTCACCGGTTCTAAGTTTCCTAAGCCTTCCAGGCTTAGGAAACTTTGACCTTTGATAACTTCATTGAAGTTAACTCACGGTCTAATGAAAAACCTTTGACATCTGCGCTTAACTAAAGTATAAATCTGGAGTCCAAATCTTCAGATTTGAGGTAGTGATGCAATCTGGGTGATAACCCTAGACCTCCGAGGTCTCGAAGACCTCGGAGGTCGGGCCGAATAATCAGCTAGTGCCTCTGTTATCACCCACATTGCATCACCAGTTTTGGCAAGCCACCACCTGTGGAGAAAATAATATGGCTTTTAGTGAATTTAAAACGATTAAGCACGTTCTTCAACAATACCCACTGAAAATTAGAAGAGCAAATTTTTTGCCAGCGGTACAACTGGAACTCCCAGAATGGTTTCAAGAAAACCTCTCTTTCTCATTGGAACGGCAATGTCCGCTTCCCAGTGAAGCCTTCTTTTGTGAAAGTTTAATTTTCCCCTTTCTACAACAAGCCTGGAAACCTCATAGAAAACTGATGCTGTGGTCCCATCAGTCACTCGTCTATGACAACCAATGGTTTGGCGAACCGGACTATTTTATTTCGGCGTGGCGTGATGAAGTGATGACCGATTTAGTAAGCACTCCATTGTTAGCGGTCACCGAAGCGAAACGACAAGATTTTGACAGTGGCTGGGGACAATGTTTAGCCGCCATGATTGCCTGTCAAAAAATTAATCAGAACGACCACCTGACGGTGTATGGCATTGTTTCCACCGGGATTACTTGGGAATTTGGTAAACTAGAGACCAATATTTTTACTAAACATCTGCTTTCCTACTCCATTTCAGACCCTCCCAAAATCCTTGGTCTCTTGGATTATCTATTTACAGCGTGTGAACAGCAGATTCAAGAAAGTGGTTCCTAAAATAGCAGGGATAACACCCCTTTCGAGGGGTGTTATCCCTTCGACTTCATCGCAAAATGCAGGGATAACACCCCCTTCAAGGGATGTTATCCCTCCGACTTCATCACAAATAGAGGCATCATAACCATGAACTATCCTTATAAAATTTCCATCGTCGATTACCAACGTCTCAAGGACTCTAACGATGACATCAAGTTTGGGCATTACTTTGTCTTTAGACAAGTACATAGCAAACCACAAGGGCGTTTAGCCCGTCTGTGTTCGAGCCAACTTCACCAGGAAGTTTTGCCGTTAGTCAATGAATCCATATTGGCGGTAGGCGATGATGTGAAGGTGAAACTCGCGCCTCGCCCGCTTGAACTGGTTGGTTGTCTGGTCAGTAACCGGGATTTATACCGTGCCGAACGTGACCCCGTCCACTTGTTTATCGCGGTGCCGCATTCACCTGCGGAGTTACGTTTGCAAGTGACTTGGAATGGTACCTCGTTCTGTCACCGCGTCGTGACGTTGCAAGAAAGCGTGGCTATCGAGACGTTTGCCCTCTTGTTGCCGGGTCGTTATACCGCACAATTAACCAGCGATGAACAACGTCTCGGTCTGCCCGTCAATTTCACGGTGGCGGAATACCAGTTAGCCCCCTTGACGGGACGCTTGGTCAGTCACCAGTTAGACCGCGAGTCGCAATACTTATGGTTTGAACTGGCGGTGGATAGTTACCAACAGCCATTTGCCGAAAGACTTATCGTGGAGTTGATAGAAGAAGGTAAAGCGATTGCCCGTATCGGGTTGTTACCTGTCACCCCAGGTCATTATACCGGGGGCTTCCCTCTCCGTGGTGAGAACGCCTTGCGTCTTCGTCTGATAGCGGCGGCGGACTATG
>DZAL01000278.1:5298-6889 GCA_022729575.1 Thiomargarita sp. | reverse complement strand
AGTCTGCGTCCGCTTGTGGGGTGAGAGTGACGTAGGAAACGGTCTTTTCCAGTTGTGTGCAGTTTTGTGGATTGCACTTCAGTTCACCTGCTGGAGTCACTTGACAATCATTGGACTGGCAAGACATCCCCGTATCGGTCGTCACTTTCCCATGACCGGTGCCATCAACTTGGAGAAAGAGACTCAACTGGTCGGGCCGAGGAGGAGTGACCATGGTAGAAGTTACGGGTGGGGGAGTCACCACAGGTGGAGGAGTCACCACAGGTGGGGGAGTGACTGGTGGTGCCGCATTGATAGTAATATTTTGTGTCACCATCATTGCCGCATTGTAGTTGGTATTGCCCGCTTGGTTGACGGTCACGGTGCAAGTGCCCGCGCCCACCACCGTTAATGTCTCACCATAAGTTCCACTGCTGATACATACGTTGGCGGGGGAACTGGTAAAGGTGATGGCATTCCCAGAACCACCCCCAGTCGCTGATAAGGTGAGGGAAGTGTCGCCGTAAGTCGCCGTGGCCGGTCCAGTATAGCTAATGGTTTGAGTGGCTTTCGCTATCATGAGGGTTGCGGTAACTTGCGGGGCCGCATTGTAGTTCGCATTCCCCGCTTGATTGGCAGTCACCGTGCAAGTGCCCGCACCAACCACGGTTAACGTCGCACCATTGGTTCCGCCTGTGGTACATACGGTGGTGGGCGAGCTGGTGAAGGTTCTGGCATTCCCAGAACCGCCGTCGGTCGCTGTTAATGTGAGAGGCGTAGCGCCGTAAGTTGCCGTGGTTGGTCCCGTATAAGTAATGATTTGGTTACCCTTTGTAATGACATTGCTACTGGTCGCCAGCACTTCTGTGCCCGTGCCATAGACATTTTTCGGTGTCACTCCAAAGCAGATATATTTTCCCATATCACCACTGGCCAGTGTGTAAGTTTTGGTCGTCGCACCAGAAAGAGTGGTTTTGCCCGTGCTACAACTGGTATTCGTGGCTTGATACCATTGAAAGAGTGTTCCACTTTCGACATCACTTTCGACATCGTTATAGGTGTAATTGCCCTTTAAGGTCTCACCCACCCCCCAACTGGGAGCCCCAATGGGATTCAAACTGAGGTTCGCACTGGTAGCCGTAGGTGGCGTGTCAAGTCTCAGCACATCGACGGGTATGTTACGTTGCATGATGGAGTTGTCACCCAGTTGACCAGAACTGTTGTTGCCCCAGCATTGGACCCCGCCGCTACTGGTGATCAAGGCGCAGGCGTGAGAATCTCCCATGGCAATGGCACTCGCGCCATTTAACAAACCCGTTCCCGCGCTATTCTTGACCGCGACGGGTAGAGAACGGTTCGTGATAGTGTTGTCACCCAGTTGACCAGAACTGTTGAAGCCCCAGCATTGGACTTGGCTGCCACTGGTCAAGGCACAGGTGTGTTTATTTCCCGTGGCAATGGCACTCACGCCACTTAACAGGCTCGTGACCGCGACGGGTCTGTTACGGTCCGTGGTAGTGTTATCACCCAGTTGACCAGAACTGTTGAGTCCCCAGCATTGGACCCCGCCGCTACTGATCAAGGCGCAGGTGTGATTACCTCCTGTGGCAAT
>DZAL01000278.1:0-5198 GCA_022729575.1 Thiomargarita sp. | reverse complement strand
GGCACTCACGCCACTTAACTGGCCCGTTCCCGCGCTATCCGTGACCGCGACGGGTTTGTTACTGCTCGTCGAGGTGTTGTTACCCAGTTGACCAAAACTGTTGGCGCCCCAGCATAGGACCTGGCCGCTACTGGTCAAGGCGCAGGTATGAGCATAACCCGTGGCAATGGCACTCACGCCACTTAACTGGCCCGTTCCCGCGCTATCCGTGACCGCGACGGGTAGAGAATGGTCCGTGGTGGTGTTGTCACCCAGTTGACCAGAACTGTTGACGCCCCAGCATAGGACTTTGCCGCTACTGGTCAAGGCGCAGGTGTGAGAATTTCCCATGGCAATGGCACTCACGCCACTTAACAGGCCCGTTCCTGTGCTATCCGTGACCGCGACGGGTAGAGAACGGTTCGTGGTGGTGTTGTCACCCAGTTGACCAGAACTGTTGACGCCCCAGCATAGGACTCCGCCGCTACTGGTCAGGACACAACTATGAAAGCCCAGTCCACTATGAGAACCGACTTGACCGGGGCTATTGGTGGTATTCCCTGCCCACAGTTGGTTCACGCCGGTGAGTGGGATATAGGCCGCGACGGCGGGAAACGTGGTGAAGAGTATGAGACCGCTAAGTAGAAGGCGCCAACTGGTCAGTTGGCACGATTTTCGCTCTGTCTGTCTGTCTGTCTGTTATATCATTTTGATAGTTCATAAAATTCTCCATTCTAAAGTTAGAGAGGTTTAATAAGTTTGAGAGAATGGTTAACCAACAGGTGGCATTCTGGAAGTGGGAGTGAGGAGACCTCTATCCGTTCGGGGAATACCAGATGGGGTTGGTCATTCCGTATGACATTGAGTCGCCCGAATCTATTGTTACTATAACACGAGCAACAGATTTTCTAGTAATTTTACGCAATAATAATGCCAATCATAATTTTAGCTAGATTAGGATGGACAATATATTTTATTATTGCACCAGAAGATATAATCTGAGGATATGCCCGAATGGTAGGCAAGACGCACTTATAAGAGCAGTTGAACATTAAAAGGTCAAGGGGTGCGCAATAATTCTTATTGCGCTCCAGTGTAAGAGTATAAGATTGTAAAGCCTCCAGTCCAAGCCCAATGGCCGGAGTGGAGGCTTCAGCCGGTAAATATTTACTACTTACTCTACCACGACTCCCTTTTCCAACTTCACATTCTTCCCAAACTTCACGCCCGATAATTTACTCCCACTCTTCACTCGCACATTCTCCAAGAGAGCGGGCTGGTCCTTATCACCTTTGATAATTCCACTTAGAATGCCGCCCGTTATCTTGGTATAGTAATATCCTTACCTATTTGTTCTACAATGAATTTGGCCAGTAGGGATAACACCCCTTCGAGGGGTGTTATCCCTCAGAGCTCAAGTACCACAGTGGGTGAATATTACTATATTAGGTAGCAAGGTCACATTTTGGAAGTAACCTCCCACTTTGCTGGTATTGGTAATCACACCGCCTAAGGTGCCACCAATAATAGACATGCCTTTGAAGTCAAAGTCGAGCATGACACCAGAGTTCTTGATATAACCTGTGACCACACCGCCTATCAGTTTGCCGTTGGTGGTGATGGTAAAGTTGGAAATCCAACCATGGTTGGTTAGGGTGCCGTCTAACACGCCATTAGAGATGACCCCTTGGCTTTGCAGTTCTAAAGTCGTCACGGTTTCACCACTGTAATTACACATTTGCTGAATCACGCCGCTAGTGTCGCAAGAATAAGAAACTAGCGTGGCAGGTTGTGTAACCATGGCGGTCGTAGTCACCGTAATGGGGACCGTGGGTGTGGTCGTGGGGACTGGTATAACGGGCGGTGCCGTGGTCGGCTGAATCACCGGTGCCACGGGTTCTGTCGTTGAGACTGGCGTAGTCATGGGCGGGGTAGCCGTGACTGGCTGGACCACGGGTGACGTTGTAGTCTCTGGGGTGTCAGTCGATGGCAACGTCGTCCCCGGCAGTGAGGGAGTCACTGTGGTGGGCGGTTCCACCGCAGGCGTGGTGGTCACAGGTACGACGGCAGGAGTTTCCGACGACGGGGGCGCCTGTACGGGCGTTAGGTCTTTCGGAGAGACGGGCGTTGTTGGTGTGGTCTCTGCAACGGTTACCTCCGGGGAAGTTGTTGTTACCTCTGGGGTTGGAGGAGGGGTAGGTTCTGCCGTGGCTACGGCTGGTGGAAGGGTGACAGGTGGCACCTCTCCCGTAGCGGGGGCAACTACGGGGGCCGGGGCAATAAATAGGGCTTGACAATTCAAGTCTTTGGTGACCACGACGGGTAGCCGAGTTTGATTCTCTCCTCCCTTACAATCACCACGCCAACCGGCAAAGGTCATTCCGTTAAACGGTTTAGCCTGTAAATACACGGTCATGCCAGAAGTGTAATAGGCTTCACATGTCGTCCCGCAATCAACACCCATGGGTTGATTTCGAGAATCATAACTTGTTACTTGACCTTGACCTTCCAACGTCATTGTCAGGTGATAAATGCGATGGAAATAGGCAATGCACAAGTAACTACTGCTCATCCGCAGTCTTCCACCCACACAATCGGGATGTCCCCCCCAACTCGTAAAGACTGACCAGGGGTCTGATAGAGGCGTGAGAGTGACGATGGAGTTCGTCTTGATGACTTGTTTACATGCCTGCGGGTTGCACACGGTTTCGCCGTCTGGACCGTTCTGACAATCACTGGAGTGACAAGATAGACCCGTGTCCGTCGTTACCCGCCCTTCGCCACCGCCATCAATTTGGATTCGGAGGGCGAGTTGTTCGGGGAGAGGGGGAGTACTGACAGGGGTGAATGTTGGAATGGTTTCAGGGGTGAGTGTTGGAGTGGTTTCAAAGGTCGCGGTACAAGTGGTATCCGCACTTAAGGTCATCCCATTCACACAAGTGGCAGGCGTCCAGCTTGCAAAGACCGAATTGGTCGCCGGGGTCGCGGCGAGGGTAATCGTGGTACCACTCTTATAACTCCCATTGGCAGTGCTGCCCGTCACCCCGCCTCTGCCCGTACCTGCGGTGGCGGTGCTGAAGGTATAGAACTTCGGTGGGAGTATAGCCGTAAATGTCGCTGTACACGTCGTGTCCGCGGTCAACAGATTACCTGAAGTAAAGGCTGAGGTGCAATTCCAGGTACCGTCAAACACCGAACCTGTATGGGGATTTGCGGTTAGAGTCACTGCCGTCGTGGTTGCGTAAGCCAAACAACTCGTACCGCAAGACGTTCCCGCTGGCACACCACTACTACTCGCGGTCCCCGCCCCGGGGCCAGCGGTTTGTAAAGTCAGCTTATAGCATTGGTCTAATACTCGTAATTCAGCGCCAGTTTTACCGTCATTCGCCCCAAAATACAGTTTGTTGTTATAGATGGTTAAACCAGTAGGGTCTGAACCGACGGCACCGCTGTTGATGTCGGCGACTAAACTCACCGTGTTGCCATCATAGACCCATAATTCCGTGCCTTTTGAACCATTATTAGCTGAAAAATACAGATTGTTGTCATGGACGGTTAAATAAGTAGGGAATGAACCGATGGAACCAGTTTTGATGTCTGCGACCCGACCCGGTGGGTTGCTACCATCATAGATCCATAATTCCTGGCCCGTTATACCGTCATCAGCGCTAAAATACAGCTTGTTGTTATAGACGGTTAACTAATCGGGGTCTGAATCGCCGCCGGAACTGCTGTTGATATTGGCGACCAGACTCGGTAGGCTGCTACCATCATAGACCCATAGTTCAGTGCCCGTTGTTGTACCATCATCCGCCGAAAAATACAGCTTGCCGTTATAGACGGTAAGATTAGCAACGCGTGAATTATTAGAGCCGCTGATATCGGCGACCTGACTTGTCGAGCTTCCATCATAGACCCATAATTCCTGGCCCGTATTGTCAACAGCGCTAAAATACAACTTGTTGTTATAGACAGTGAAATAGTTAGGGTATGAACCGTTGGAACCGCTGTTGTAGATATTGGCGACCTGACTCGGCGGGTTGCTACCATCATAGACCCATAATTCATTGCCCACTATATCTTCCGCTTGAAAATACAGCTTGTTGTTGTAGACAGTGAAATAATCAGGGTATGAACTGTTGAAACCGCTGTTGTTGATATTGGCGATATCGGCGACCTGACTTGGTGGGTTGCTACCATCATAGACCCATAATTCAGCGCCTGTGGTACCGTTATCAGCCCGGAAGTACAGCTTGCCGTTATAGACCGCTAAAGAAGCAGGGTATGAACTGTTGGCACCGCTGTAGATATCGGCGACCCGACTCGGTGAGTTGCTACCATCATAGACCCATAATTCAGCGCCCGTTATACCGTCATCCGCTTGAAAATACAGCTTATTGTTATAGACAATTGAAAACACAGGGTATGAACCGTTGGCACCGCTGTTGATGTCGGCGACCGGAATAGGCATTATTGTCTGGGTATGACCTAGCGGGGCATAGGCCAGCAGTGCGGAGAGACTGAGAGTAGATAGAATGTGCCAGTTGGCACGAACCTTACGCCGGCCGGCTGGCTGGCTAACGGATGTATGTTTTTGAGTAAACATAAAAATTGTCCTCTTATCGTGTTGATTGCGCAACAATCCGGGAATAAACTTTTCCTGTTTGATTATCAACGAGTTGAGGTGATTTACCCAACTCGGTCAAATTTGGTACCAACTTAGGTACAGTGTGTAAAAATAAGAGCTTCATGTGGATTTATCCTATCGAGTACAACGAATTTAGAAATAAACGAATTGACTCACCTTTATCGGTAGTCCCTACAAACCAATGAATGTATTAAAAATCAATTGGTTATCAAAGGCCAAGGTTTCCTAAACCTTCCAGGTTTAGGAAACTTAGCACCTGGATTTAAGCCTCTAGTCCAAAACCGAACTCCCGGACTGGAGGCTTTAGCCGGAAAGGAATAGCCTTATTACTTATCCTTCACAACGACTCCTTTCTCCAACTTCACCTTCTTCCCTAATTTCACTCCCGATAATTTACTCCCACTCTTCACTCGCACATTCTCCAACAGCGCAGGATGGTTCTTATCGCCTTTGATAGTTCCTTTCAGCGTTCCACCCGTTATCTTGGTATTGGCCTGCAAGGTGACATCTTGGAAATAACCCCCCACTTTGCTGGTATTGGTAATCACACCACCCAAAGTCCCACCAATAA
>DZAL01000277.1 GCA_022729575.1 Thiomargarita sp. | reverse complement strand
TTGAAGGTCTGGTTTTAGACCTTCAAGGTTTCTTTGGCCGGCTTAACTTAATGGCCTTGGAGCAATCCTCTGGTGGTCGCCCTTGGTGACGGTAGTCTCAACGGGGCAACCACCAGGGAGGGCCCCGACGACCAGTAACCATCTATTTTTCTTGGTAGTGCCTTAGTGGGATAGGTTCTTCAAATCTCAGTTCTGGAAGCGTTATTTAATTTCGGCAGTGCCACCGGCTTCTTCCAATTCCTTTTTAATTTTCGCGGCCTCGGCCTTGGGAATAGCTTCCTTAACCACCGCGGGAACACCTTCCACGAGGTCTTTAGCTTCTTTCAGTCCTAAGCTGGTGATGGCGCGAATGGCCTTAATGACTTGGACTTTCTTATCACCGCCGAAACTGGTCAAGGTGACGGTAAATTCAGTCTGTTCCTCCGCGGCTGGAGCTGCTGCTCCAGTTGGCATAGCCACTGCGGCTACAGTAGCGGCTGCGGCCGACACTCCAAATTTATCTTCCATTGCTTTGATCAGCTCGACGACATCCATTACCGTCATACTAGCAATTGCTTCTAAAATTTCTTCTTTACTAATGGCCATGAGTTGGTTTCCTTAATTTTGTCTTCTGAAAATGAAAATAACACAAATTTTTCAAACTCGAAGAGTTGAAAAATCTATATAATTGCTACAATTACACCCCATCGGGGTTAGTCGGTGATGGTTTGCAGTCTCGTATCGCGGCGAAAGTACGTGCCAGTTTAGCTGGTGGCTCGGCCAAAGTACGCACCAACTGAGTAATCGGTGCTTTCATTACCGCCATCAATTGGCTGAGTGCTTGTCCTAATGTCGGTAGTTTGGCAACTTTGTCAAGCTCGCCAACGGGGATCAATTTTCCGCCTAGAGCGATCGATTTAACGACTAACTTTTGGTTAGTTTTTAAGAAGTCGTTGAGGACACGCGCACCAGCACCAGGGTCTGAGGGTGAGAAGGCTAAAATTAAGGGGCCTAAAAAACTATCCTTCATACATTCAAACGGGGTATTTGCAACTGCGCGTCGGGCTAAAGTATTTCTGACGACACGCAAATAGACTCCCGCTTTTCTAGCTTGGACTCGAAGCTGAGTAATTTCTGTTACCGTCATGCCACGGTATTCGACCGCAATGGCTGATTGTGCCGTAACAGCTATGTTGGCTACTTCTTCGGTAATGCGCCGTTTGTCTTCAAGTTTAAGCGGCATCGTGGTTTGGTTCCTCTAGGTAAAGTCATACCTAGCAACACCGAGGTGAGGTGTTGCCATCTGCGTAGGATAATTTAAGTCTGAAACACGACAAGACTCCTACGGTCTTGGACGGAGTAATGGACCGAAGTTGCCGATTTGACCACTTTCGAAAATTCTAAAAGTTGTCAAATCTTCGGTTGCCAAATCTTAAAATTGCAGATTTGACAACTTTCGAAAAGTTGTCAAATCTTAAGTTCGGAGTTGCAGATTTGACAACTTTCGAAAAGTTGTCAAACCTTTCGCTGGTCAGATTTGACAACTTTCGAAAAGTTGTCAAATCTCTTCATTCTAAATCACAATTCCAAACTACTCAATTCCACCGGCACTCCTGCTCCCATGGTCGTGGATAAAGTGATTTTTTTAAAATAAATACCTTTGGCGGTACTGGGTTTGGCCTTTTTCAAATCGTTGAGCAAGATTTGTAAGTTCTCACTGAGAGCATTGGCTTCAAAATTGACTTTGCCGATAACACAGTGAATGATACCTGCTTTGTCAGTACGATAACGAACTTGACCCCCTTTGGCATCTCTCACTGCGGTTGCCACATCTTGGGTAACGGTGCCCACTTTAGGGTTGGGCATGAGACCACGAGGACCAAGAATTTTACCCAAGGTACCGACCACTTTCATGGCATCTGGAGTAGCAATAACGACATCAAAATCTATAATGCCTTGTTTAACTTGTTCCGCGAGGCTTTCTAAGCCGACGAGGTCAGCGCCAGCATTTTTAGCAATGTCAACGTTGGCACCTTGAGTAAAGACCGCGAGGCGAATTTTTTTGCCCGTACCATGAGGTAATACGGTGCTACCGCGTACTACTTGGTCTGATTTTCGTACATCCAGTCCTAAATTGACGCTAACGTCCACTGATTCGATAAACTTAGTGCGTGGAAAAGTTTGTAATAGCGCCACCGCTTCACTAATAGGATAGAATTTGCCCAGTTGAAGGCTCTTTTTGATTTCTAACAACCGTTTGGAGTGTTTTCTTGCCATAATTTAATGTCCTGTTAAAGTTCTACCTCAATACCCATGCTACGAGCACTTCCTGCAATAGTGCGAATAGCCGCGTCCATACTGGCGGCGGTGAGGTCAGGCATTTTGGTGGTGGCAATCTCTTCCAATTGTTTGCGGGTGACTTTGCCGACTTTTTGGGTGTTAGGTGTTTTGCTACCACTGTTAATACCGATGGCTTTCTTGAGCAGTACTGAAGCCGGTGGCGTTTTCAGTATAAAGGTAAATGATTTATCCGAATATACTGTAATGATGACAGGGGTAGGTAGCCCTAGCTCTATTTGTTGGGTTTGGGCGTTAAATTCTTTGCAAAACTGCATAATATTGACCCCGTGTTGGCCCAGAGCGGGACCAACTGGGGGCTGGGGGGTGGCTTGTCCAGCTTTAATTTGCAGTTTGACGTAAGCAGTGACTTTTTTGGCCATTGATTTTGAACCTATTGGTTTGACGTAAGAGGCCGTTTATGGTTGAAGGCTATGGTTTTTTAGTGGGGAGATTGGACAATTTACGAAAAGTTGTCAAATCTAAGCTCAACAGTAGTGGCCCTTACTCCTGCTATTAATGATGATTTATAATAATGATGCTGGCTTTTCTTTAGGTGTAAACAATAAGAAAACTAAGTTTACTCAATCAAAACTTAGTTTCCATTTTCGTCGCGGCTTCTGTTCCCACTGCGGGTCCTCAAGTGAGAGGTTTGACCTGTTTGACCAAAACTAAAGAAGTCAAATCTTTCATTATTTTTGAAATTTGAATTTAATGGTGATAATTGAGCTTTGTTATTTAGGTTCAGAATATTATTCTTTTTCTACTTGTCCAAATTCTAATTCTACGGGGGTGGAACGTCCAAAAATCAACACGGCCACTCGTAATCGACTTTTTTCATAAATGACCTCTTCCACCACGCCACTAAAGTCGGTGAAAGGTCCTTCTTTGATCCGCACTACTTCACCAATTTCAAAGAGGACTTTGGGTTTAGGTTTTTCGGCACCCTCTTGAATCCGTTGCAAAATGGCATCGGCTTCTTTATCGGTGATTGGTGCCGGACGTTCTTGAGTTCCTCCAATGAAGCCCATAACTTTAGGGGTATTTTTGACGAGGTGCCAGGTATCTCCATCCATGTCCATTTGAATGAGGACATACCCCGGGAACAGTTTACGCTCACTGCGGCGTTTTTGACCATCACGCATTTCTACAACTTCTTCAGTGGGCACCAGAACTTCGCCAAATTTCTCTTGTAGTCCGCTTTGGGCTATTCGTTCTTTGAGAGAACGCATGACTGGCTTTTCAAGGCCAGAATAGGCGTGGACAACGTACCAACGTTTGGCCACAATAGTTTCTCCGAAATCTGACAATACTTATTTTTATGCCAAATTCTTCTAAAATGACTAAATTTTTGAAAAAGTTAAGTGGTTTCTGTTAACAAACGGACTATCCACAGTAAAATACTGTCCAAAAACCAGATGACGATGGCTAACACGACCACCATAAGGATAACTAGACCTGTCATTTGCAGAGTCTCTTGACGGGTGGGCCAAACGACTTTACGAACTTCCAGGTGAGACTCTCGCGCAAATTGGAGAATAGCGCGACCTTTTTCCGTGCGAGAAGCAACGAAGATAGCGAAACCCACCCCTGCCAGTAAGGTGATAACCCTGATTAACTGTGAATACTGTTCTTCCAAATAATAAAACCCGACGAGGCCAGCTCCTGCGAAGAGAACAGCAATTATCCACTTAGGAATATCTAGCCTGTTATCCGAAGATGCAGCATCCGTTTTTGTGTTCATTATTATCCTAATATTCTTAATATTCTTAAATACTTTTAACTCTGATGATAAGAATTTTTTGTGTGAAAAAAGTTGACTTGGCAGGCCAGGAGAGACTCGAACTCCCAACTTCGTGCTTTGGAGGCACGCGCTCTGCCAATTGAGCTACTGGCCTATGAAAAGTTATTGTAGAGCGTTAAGATTTGACAACTCTCGAAGAGTTGTCAAATCTAAAGCTACTGAAAGTGTTAAGATTTGACAACTTTACGACAAGTTGTTAAATCTGAGTTGGGTTTAGATTTGACAACTTTCGAAAAGTTGTCAAATCTGAGTTGGGTTTAGATTTGACAACTTTCGAAAAATTGTCAAATCTAAAGCTCACGAAATTATTGATGATTTAACAATTATTACTCAATAACTTTGGAGACGACTCCAGCACCTACGGTACGACCACCTTCGCGAATGGCAAAACGTAACCCTTCCTCCATCGCGATCGGCTGAATCAACTTAACTTTCATTCTTACGTTATCACCTGGCATAACCATTTCCGTACCATCAGGTAACTCACAAGTGCCGGTGACATCGGTGGTACGAAAATAAAATTGCGGACGATAACCATTAAAAAATGGCGTGTGACGGCCACCTTCTTCTTTACTTAAGACATAAACTTCGCATTCAAAATTAGTATGCGGTGTAATCGAGCCAGGTTTAGCCAATACCTGGCCACGTTCTACATCATCGCGTTTAGTGCCACGTAATAAGACTCCGATGTTATCACCCGCGCGGCCCTCATCTAACAATTTGCGAAACATTTCTACACCGGTACAAACGGTCTTTATGGTATCACGTAAGCCAACAATTTCTACTTCTTCACCCACTCTGACTATACCACGTTCTACCCGTCCGGTGACGACCGTACCACGACCCGAAATAGAAAAAACATCTTCCATCGGCATTAAGAATGGTTTATCTATTTGCCGCTTAGGTTCTGGGATATAGCTATCCATGGCATCCAGCAACTTATGAATAGAGGCTACCCCTATTTCGCTGCTATCACCCTCTAGGGCCTTTAATGCGGAACCTACTATTACAGGTGTTTTATCGCCGGGAAATTGGTATTTATCCAACAATTCCCGAACTTCCATCTCCACCAATTCCAATAACTCTTTATCATCTACCATATCTGCTTTATTAAGATAGACGACAATATAGGGCACTCCGACCTGACGTGCTAACAAGATATGTTCTCGTGTTTGCGGCATCGGGCCATCGGCGGCGGATACTACCAGAACTGCGCCATCCATTTGGGCAGCACCCGTAATCATGTTTTTGATGTAGTCAGCATGACCTGGACAGTCCACATGGGCATAGTGACGATTAGGTGATTGATACTCCACATGGGCGGTTGCAATGGTGATCCCCCGTGCTTTTTCCTCAGGAGCGTTATCAATTTGGTCATACGCTTTAAATTCGCCACCAAATTTCTCAGCCATACATTTAGTAATAGCTGAAGTTAAAGTAGTCTTCCCATGGTCGACGTGGCCGATGGTGCCGACATTCACATGCGGTTTGCTGCGATCAAATTTTGCCTTGGCCATATTCTCAAACCTTTAGTTCTTATTAGTTTTCACTTTAAAAATTTAATTTTTTCAGAAGATCGAAAAATAAATGGAGCCGCAAACGGGGATTGAACCCGTGACCCCGTCCTTACCAAGGACGTACTCTACCACTGAGCTACTGCGGCTCGAACAATCAACTGGTTGCTGTTTATGAGGTTAACTCATATTTAGTTACACTTCAATCTTTAATTGGTTTATCGAAAATTAAACTTTAATTTGGTTGTCTAAAAAATAATCACACACACTCACATAATGAGTTCACGATTTGCTATTTATATCCAACACTCAAAATACTTGATTTAATTTAGTTTATTCAAGCCATACCCGTCCACTCTTGAGTGATAAGTCCTGCCAGTGAATTCATCTCATCATGGAGCGGGTGATGGGAATCGAACCCACGCTATCAGCTTGGAAGGCTAAAGTTCTACCACTGAACTACACCCGCGCGTGTAGTATTGTTGAGCGTTTGGTGGAGGGGGGAGGATTCGAACCTCCGAAGGCTATGCCAACAGATTTACAGTCTGCCCCCGTTGACCGCTTGGGTACCCCTCCTTACAGTTGTACTCATAAAATATAGGTTTAATTCTAAACCTACATTTTTTCTTTACAAAAATTTAAATATTCAAATAATCTGGTCTCGGTCTTTATAATTGTGGTGGAGGGGGGAGGATTCGAACCTCCGAAGGCTATGCCAACAGATTTACAGTCTGCCCCCGTTGACCGCTTGGGTACCCCTCCACAAACCTTGAGAAGTCGTCTATCCTAAATGGTTTTAAATAGTTTGTCAATACTTCCGTTTGATTTTATTTTTTAGCAGAGAAAACATCAACTTAAATTTAAGTCACAAATAAAATATAACATTAGCTGTGCATTTGTGCATTTAGTTTTTGATTTTAATATTAACAACGGTATCGTCCGTAATGTTACCACTAAATTTATGAATTGTCAAGTAAGTAGATTGATTTATTATTTTATAAAGATATTTAATGTTATTTCTTAATAATTATAGTAATATCCTTACCTACTCTGTGTGCAACACCTCTTTTAGTGCATGAATTGGAGTAGAGGCTAAAGCCTCAATGCCATTAAGTTAAGGAATCTCCATCCAATGTAGGGTGGATTAAGCGAAGCGTATCCACCATGGTCGAAACTCTGGTGGATACGCTTCGCTTAATCCACCCTACCTTAACTTAATGGCAGTGCGGCTAAAGCCTCTACTCCAACGTTTTTAATGGCGGT
>DZAL01000276.1 GCA_022729575.1 Thiomargarita sp. | reverse complement strand
ACAGTTTAAATAAAGCCGCTTGCGCTTGAATGGCTTGATAACCACGCGCTATCATGTCGCTACTTTTATCAAAATCGGTGGCGGCAAATTCTCTTAAATCGGGTTCGATAATAATGTCCGCTTTTTTAATCAAACGAATGGAATTTTGAATCAGCGAAATATTAATCGATTGTTCTACTACGGTCAGCAAGGAGCTACTGGAATTTACTTGGTCCAGAATCGGGGTGGCAATGTCCACCGCAATGACCAGATCCGCGCCCATATCTTTGACCACATCGACTGGAATATTGTTGACAATACCGCCATCTACCAATAAGCGTCCATCAATGGTTACTGGGGCAAAGGCAAAAGGTACCGCCATCGAGGCTCGCAACGCTAAGGCGAGGTCGCCTTTGGTGAGCAAATAAGGTTCGCTGGGGTCTTCCAAGTCAGTGGCTACTGCGATAAATGGAATAGGTAACTTGGCGAAATCATCAATGACAATGTATTGAGTCAAACGTTTAAGTAGTACTAATAAATCTTGACCGTTAATAAAACCAGAAGGGGCGGTAATACCGTTTTGATTAAGACCAAATTCAAAATTGAAATAGCGGGGTTGTAATTGCTTATCACGATAAGACAGTTGGTTACGGTCGAGCTTAAATTGGAGAACTTTGGCCCATTCAATAGTTTGTACGGCTGTAGTGAGTTGTTCAATATTCATGCCGCTGGCATAGAGTCCGCCAATAATGCTGCCCATACTGGTACCTGCGATCTGGTCGATGGGGACTCGTAGCTCTTCTAAGGCTTTTAAGATCCCAATATGGGCCAAACCACGGGCTGCTCCTCCAGAAAGCGCGAGTCCAATTTTTAAGCGTGGTAATGGCTCCGTGGGAGGAGTGATTGAGGTTGGAGCCGACCAGCCGGGGACGGCTATTACCAACCACCAGATAATGATGAGTAAGTAATGGAGCATTCGTAGAAGGTTGTTATCAGTTATCAATAATAGCTCTTGACTAAAAAAATTTGCCGTCTGGACGTTCCTGCGTTCATCTTCCGCCACGCGGGCGCGTCAATGCCATTAAGTTAAGGAGTGTTACGGCGTTGGAGTCCAAAGCTTCAGCTTTGGCAACGCCGTCTCACCTTGAGCAGTCTTGTCCAAAGCTGAAGCTTTGGACTCCAGCGCGGCTTAACTGGTTGGCGCGTGGGAGCGAGAAGAAAAATTCACTAATCACTATCAATCGTCAAAAATCACGCCAAAGTCAGGTTTTCTAAACCATTATCTAGCAGAGACTAACCCATCATGCAGATATAGTTACCTATCGCTGGGCGAAGGAACGTTATCATAACACTTTTAAAATTGAAGGTAAATAAAACAACGTCAATTTGGTACAGTCGAGTAAATAAAATATCATCTTGCCACATTTGTTATAGATTTAATAGAGTTAGTCGCGGTCCGGTACGGCTAGTATTTGTGCAGAACCTACGCCAACTAAACCTCACAGACCATGGGCCTCATTCATTTATTTACAACTCTTTTAAAAGTCTAGTATAATCATAAGAAAATTGGTTAATGGAGTTACCTATGTGCAGTACCTGTGGTTGTAGCATTACCCCAAGCCATGATTCTGTGATTAACAGTAAAGAGACCGTGGCTAAAACCGTGGAAAGTAAAACGGTTATCAGTGTGTTGACTCAATTATTGTCAGAGAATGATCATCAAGCCACTCATAACCGAGAACATTTTGACCAACACCACGTCTTCGCTGTAAATTTAATGTCTTCCCCTGGTGCCGGCAAAACGACCTTATTGGAAGCTACTATCGATGCCTTAAAAGATGAATTTCGCCTTGCGGTGATTGAGGGAGACTTGGAGACGGAAAACGATGCGGCCCGGATTCGTCGTAAAGGTGTCCCTGCGATTCAAATTGTTACCGGCACCGCTTGTCATTTAGATGCCCATTTAGTACATCAAGCCTTACATCATCTGGATTTAACTGGTCTTGACTTGTTATTTATCGAAAACGTTGGCAATCTAGTGTGCCCAGCTAGTTTTGATTTGGGTCATCATCGCAATATTATTTTGTTATCAACCCCAGAAGGAGATGATAAACCGGCCAAATACCCGGTAATGTTTCGCGCCGCGGATATTGTATTAATCACGAAAACCGATTTACTCCCCGTTTTGGACGAGTTTGACCCTAACCGGGCGGCACATTATTTTCGACAACTGGCCAATGCCGCACCGGTCATTCAATTGTCGGCGAAAACCAAGACGGGATTAACCCTCTGGCTTAATTGGCTGCGTAAAGAAATAGCTTTGCAACGTCAACGAATCTCCCATGGCTATACGGCTCGCCCTGGTGGTACGGCCGATAGCATGAGATTATCCGAGTCCTCTCCACTTCATACTCATGGCTCTGAGAATGAGATTCATCACTCTCATCAGTAATAACAGCAAGAAGTCGGTAGTGATGACCCTCACCTACGGCCCCTCTTCCAGAGGAAAGAATAGTGGCGGGTTTAACGACAATGACCTGAGTATTAATTATCAGTCACCGTGACCAACTTCAGTTGGTCAATAGTACCAAAAAAATTACTATGAAACTACGTTACCTATTAGAAAAATTAGCTTTTCCGTTATTGTTACTTTCAGGCTGTTTTATCCTAACCACGTTTCTCGCTTATTTCACCATGCACGGTGAATGGGAACGTTGGCTCGGTATCAATTGGCACCGCCTTTTACAACTATTAGACTTACGCGAAGAAAATACGTTGGCCACCTGGTTGTCGAGTATGGTATTTTTGGCAGCCAGTGCCAGTTTATTACTGTTAGGTTGGGGCACCACGCCAGAGTTCGTGATTTCTCGCTTCACTCGTTGGTTCTTTCAACTAGCCGCTCTCGGTGCCTGTTTGCTCTCGGCTGACGAAGTGGCCAGTCTCCATGAGACTACCGGCAAATGGGCCGGCCGGTTAGTCTTTAAAATGATTGGCGAAGCCCCAGTAGAAGATAAAGGTTTCTTATGGGTACCTCTACTAGCGCCCTTTTTACTGCTTGGCTTCTTGTTGCTGGCTCATTCGTTATACCAAACCATTAGAGCCATGCCCAACCCTTATGGACAACGTCAATCTGCTTATTGGGCCTTAGCCAGTGCGATCATCTGTTTACCAGGGGTTTTTGTCTTTGAAACTTTGGAAGCGCAACAAGTTACCAGCACCATACTGACTTGCTTTGAAGAAACTGCCGAAATACTTGGTATGTACGGTCTATTTTTATGTAGCATGATAATCGTCAGACAATATAAATTATGAGCGCTTCTCGTTTACTACTATGGTTAATAGTCGCCATCTATAGTTTTACCTTGATGGCCATAGAAGTAAGGACTTCTCAAGATTATGTGCGCCATTTTTTTACCGATATTGAGGGCCCAGTCTTCTTTTATGCCATTAACACCACCTTAAGTACGACCTCCTTGTGGTTGACGGCGTTGTTGTTTGCGGTCAGTATAGTCTGTCTTGATCCACAGCAACGACGGCATGATTATTGGTTTTATTGGTCCCAAGTCATCATGTTTGCTTACTTAGGGTTAGATGACCGTTTTCTCTTCCATGAGACGCTTGGGGAATGGTTAAAATTCAATGATGCTTACCTGATATTGGGACTCGGTTTAGTGGAAATCGGATTGTTAATGGGATGGGGGAATCTACCGCAACGGTCGCTCACCACCCGTCGCTACTTATATAGCGGTGCTATCTTCTTTGCGATCATGGTAGTCATTGATGCTAAATTGCCGGCGCGAATGCTACTACGGTTATCGCTAGAAGATTTAACTAAATTTTGGGCTTGCCTCTGTTTAACCTGTTTTGCTTGGGAAGTGCTCATTCAGGAAATTAATCATCTTAAATCAGAACAGTCCAACCGCTGACGGTTTAGGTAAACCACAACGGATTGCTTATTGCTAAATTTTGCTGGACATTGTTGAATTATGAAAGCCATTTTGTTTGCGGATCGTCACGGTGAAGAATTGTTACCGCTCACCCATGAAACTGCGGTGGCGTTATTACCAATAGCGACTAAACCGCTGATTGAACATACGTTAGAAGACCTGTTAACGGCCGAAATTAAACAAGTGCTGATTATGGTGTCGGCTCATGCGGACGAGATCGAACAAACTTTGGGAGATGGTCAACGGTGGGGAATGCAGCTTGACTATTTCCTGAGTCGTGGTCAAGAAGCACCTGCGGAGATGTTGGCACGATTAAGTGCTAAATTGACTGATTCCAAATACTTACTGATTCGGGGCGACCTCCTCAGAAGCTTCGATATTAAGAACTTTTTAACGCAGGCAGACTCCCTACCAGGGGGAGTAGTCGCTACTGTCAAAGGCGTTAATGCTGGTGTTTGTGTATGGTATAGAGATGATTCTGCACCATCTTGGTTGTTGAGCAATGTCTTGCACTGGCCGACACTGTGTTTAACCAAATCATTGACCTTGTTTACTACTACTCATAATGGTCCACCAGAGTTTAACACGCTGGCGCTGGAGGGTAATTTAGCCTTATTAGACTCACTGCGGGCTTATCATCAAGCCAATATAGACGTGTTAGCTGGTCAATTTCCAGTGCTGGTCATACCAGGCTATCTCATTACTGACAATTTACGGGTCGGTCATCGCTCCTCAGTCAAACCAGGTAATCTGGGTTTAGTCGGTGCGTATTGTCAGGTCCATCCGCAGGCCTTTTTGTTGGACAAAGTGGTGTTAAGCCATGAAGTCATTGTAGGTCGTCAGGCGATTTTGCAAAATACCGTAATCTTACCTCACACCTACGTCGGTGAAAACGTGGAGATTAAAAATGCGATTGTGCGGGGTAATCTCCTGATTCGAGTCGATACCGGGGCGATTGTGCAAGTGATTGATAGTTTTTTGCTGGCGGACTTAAAAAAGGAGACCTTGAGTCGACGTTTTAGTGGGATTATCAATCGCACGTTAGGACTATTGACCTTGTTGCTCTCGTTACCGTTATGGCCATTGGCTACGTTGGCGGCTCTGCTCCAAAATCCACAGGCCCCGTTACTACGTAAAATTAAACTGCGCGGCAACTTAATTTGGCGTGATTCCAGAGGAGTGGCTCATCCACAAGATTTTATGGCGTTGGAATTAGCGACTAACGTTAGATTATTAAAACATTTACCTAAGTTATTGGCGGTTATCCGTGGACAAATGCGTATGGTCGGCGTTTCGCCGGAATCTCCAGAGCAGGCCCAGGCCCGCACCGCGCCCTGGCAAAAAGTACGTGACTATGCGCCTATTGGTCTCATTGGGCCAAGTCAATTGACGATTCCCGCAGGTGCTCCTGAAGAGGAACGATTATTGTTGGAAGCATATTATGCTCGCACTCGTCATCTGGGCACCGATTTGATTTGGCTATTACGAGGTATTTTAGCCTGTTTTGGTGAGCGTGCCTGGTCAAACTGCGGATAGCCCAATGGTAGAAATTAATTCTCCTTATGTTCATCTTAGATGGACGTTGGAGTCCGGAATTTATTCCGTTAAAATTCGAAATGGTTCCTGCGATTAACGGAATAAATTCCGGACTCCAAAACCAGAACCAGAACCAGAACCAAAATCAACACTAAAAGGAATCCGGTTATGTTACAGTTGTCTCGTTTAGATCAGTTGATTATTAATTTTGACCAAGGGTTACGCACCTTACTTGGTCAACCTTTAGTGACTATCAGACCCAATCCGGCCGATACTCAGGAGGATCCGGAATTGACGGTGCCTGAAAAACAGTTGGTCGCTCGCTTGATGCGAGTTAATCACACCGGCGAAGTGTCGGCTCAGGCTTTATATCAAGGTCAATCACTGTTGGCGCGTACTGAAACGGTGCATCACCGCTTACAGCAATCGGCGCGTGAAGAAAATGACCATTTATGCTGGTGTACACAACGTATTGACGAATTAGGCGGACACCGTAGTTTACTCAATCCCTTTTGGTATGTTGGCTCCTTTGCCATTGGTGCCATCGCCGCCATTCCAGGTGATAAATGGAGTTTAGGATTTATGGCGGAAACTGAGCGACAAGTGGTCAAACATTTGGACCAACAGTTACATCGTTTACCCGCCCAGGACCAGAAAAGCCGGGCGATTTTAGAACAGATGAAGCAAGATGAAGCGTATCATGCCACCGCTGCTTTGAAGGTAGGTGGAGTCAATTTACCTAAACCTATTAATTGGTTAATGAGTAAAGTGTCTAAAGTGATGACGACTACGGCTTTTTGGATTTAGGAAGTTTATAGTATCACTAAAATATGAAACCTCTTTAGGATAATTGTATTATGGCAACCAAAACGGTCAGTATTCCAAGCATTAATTGCAAACATTGTACGGCTACGATTGAACGAGAAGTCAAAGAATTGGCGGGAGTGACCTCAGTTAAGGCTGAGGTCAATAGCAAAATGGTGACGATGGAATGGAATGAACCTCCTGCTACTTGGCCGTTGATAGTGGACAAATTAAAGGAAATTGGACATCCGGCTCACTAATAATGAAGAGAGATGAAGAAAGATTTGACAACTTTTTGAAAGTTGTCAAATCTCGATTGAAGAAAGATTTGACAACTTTTTGAAAGTTGTCAAATCTCGATTGAAGAAAGATTTGACAACTTTTTGAAAGTTGTCAAATCTCGATTTGACAACTTTTTGAAAGTTGTCAAATCTCGATTGAAGAAAGATTTGACAACTTTTCGAAAGTTGTCAAATCTCGAACCACCGCAGATTTGACAACTTTTCGAAAGTTGTCAAATCTCGAACCACCGCAGATTTGACAACTTTTTGAAAGTTGTCAAATCTCGATTTGACAACTTTTTGAAAGTTGTCAAATCTCGATTGAAGAAAGATTTGACAACTTTTCGAAAGTTGTCAAA
>DZAL01000399.1 GCA_022729575.1 Thiomargarita sp. | reverse complement strand
TATTTCAATACAAATAATCTTTTAATAGTACAATTGTACATGAATATTACTATATTTGCACTCGACCCAGTTACGCTGGAGTTATGGGGCCCCGAAAGGGAGAGATGGTGACCGCTGGCAACAACAAGTCACTTCTCAACCCCTAGATGAATTTGTTAAAACTATTATCCACGCGGGCTTTGGTGGTCTTTGGTTGGACCGCTTTGGTTATGCCGATAATGGAGTAGCACTGGTCACTCAATTGAATACGATTTTAGAGACCACGCCGCTTGAAAGCCAAGACCAACGCTATGTTTTTTGGGACCTAGCTAAATACACGCTTAAATTGAAAAATAGCCTCTCCAAAGAAGAATGGCAACAACAATCTGCCAACCTCTGGTTACCCATGCAGTGGAGTATGGACTGGGACGAAGGATTCCATGGGGAAGAACGCAATGCCACCGATTACTGGCGTTGGTGCGATTCCGAAGGGTATTTATACCTCCACAACCGTTCCTCACAACCTGCGACGGTCATCTTCTCCGCCCAGTTTGTCACGCCGGGGGATACCACAACCGCTATCAAAATTGACAGTGACATTCTCAATGACACCGTGACCAGTCAGACCAACCAATATGCTTATCAAAAGCAATTAGTCGTGCCGCCTGGCCGCCATAAAATTAAGTTTTCCACCACGGCTAAACAATTGGTGACAGCAGACCCCAGAAGAATTTTCTTTGGGGTTTATAATTATCGATTGGGCATAGTGACAGGGGAAGGCAATAAATAATTCACCTTACGCATGACCACCCCCAACCCCTCCTTGGTAAGAGTAAGCACCACCTAAATCGCAGGGGAGATTCCCCGCCTTAGCAAGGAGGGGCTAGGGGTGGTTTGCGTAAGGTGAGTAAATAATTTCTCAGCGTGGAGGGTTTGATATGAAAAAAATTATGAAGAAATCCTTTTCGCGTTTTAATCAATTGGAAGCATTTAAGCATTTAGGGGTTACACAACTATTGGAATGGCAACCACCGATTGTGCCCGTTGAACCCAGTGCCTTTTTTAAGGAACGCTTAAAACGCTTAAAGCAACATTTCGATTTAACGATGTCTGAACGGGCCAAGGAATTATTAATCGATGCGTTGTGTGAAGAAGCATTAGAACATTTTCCACAGTTCAAAATATGGAAATCAGCCAATTTAGATAGTGATATGGCAACGGGCGTGGTGGATTATGTGATTGCTGAAAATAAAGGTTTTTTAGAATGTCCATTGTTATGTGTGGTGGAAGCCAAAAAAGATGATTTTGTACAGGGTGAGGCGCAGTGTTTGGTAGAAATGCAAGCCTGCGCTTGGATGAATCAACAGGCTGGAATTGGTATTGAAGTGTTTGGGAGTGTCACCAATGGCGAGGGTTGGAAGTTTTATCGTTTAACTTTGGAGAAACAAGTTCATGTCACCACTTTGTATTCCGTGGGAAATATGTCGGGATTGTTAGGTATGTGGCGATTGCTATTAACTCACCTTACGCATGGTTAACTCAACCACTCCTAGCTAAGTAATATCCCCTGCGATTCCAGTGATGCTACTCCCCTCCTTACCAAGGAGGGGTTGGGGGTGGTTGAAAATAAGTCTGTTATTCAATGAGTTCAGAACCACCCCCAGCCCCTCCTTAGTAAGGAGGGGAGAG
>DZAL01000075.1:6421-25562 GCA_022729575.1 Thiomargarita sp. | reverse complement strand
GCGAAGGGGTGTTATCCCGGTCTTTTAATACCTCCATTGGTTGGTAGGGACTACCAAACGATTTATAAATTAAGTTCGACACGATTTATTTTCGGGAGCATGGTCTTGATTAATTATCAAAATCCGGAGCATTCAGTCGTTGGACTAGGTAAGTTTACCATCAATCTGGAAACATATCGACCATATAATCACCAGTCAATTTAGAGGAGACAAAGTATAGAAATAACTCATCTGATGGAGAGCCGTACTGAAGCAGAAATTTTGGTAGTCCCGCCAAATTAATGGAGGTCTTAACCTTCAATGAGTTACCAAGATTCCAAGTTTCCTAAACCTCAAAGGTTTAGGAAACTTAGCACCTGCCAGGTTTAGGAATCTTGGTAGTCCCGCCAAATTAATGGAGGTCTTAACCTTCAATGAGTTACCAAGCGTCAAAGTTTCCTAAACCTCAAAGGTTTAGGAAACTTAGCACCTGCCAGGTTTAGGAATCCTCGCCCCCGGCGGTTAGTACCTCCATTGGTTGGTAGGGACTACCAAATTTTTAGTGGTCAATTCTCTTGGCCTTATTGAATACAAGTTATTTAAACTATTTTGAAATAATAAAGTCTTGGGGTCAACTTTTCTAAAATGTTTTTTTCTCAAATTAACTCAATGTTTTTAAACAATATATCTATTTAGATTCAGATAATCCTATTGAATTTTTCTAGTAAGTTTATATAATAATATGGTACCTTTGTATCTTTTTTGTTTGGTTGGAGAATCAATGTTATGATGATGAATGTTGCTGAAGAATCCCCTTTACTTTTTACCGATAGCGCAGCGCGAAAAGTGCTAGAGTTGATTAATGAAGAAGAAGATAAAGAGGGTTTGATGTTACGAGTGTTTGTACAAGGTGGGGGATGCTCTGGTTTTCAATATGGTTTCACTTTTGATAAAAATTTGGAAGATGGTGATACCGTAGTGGAAAAAGAAGGTGTGAAATTATTAATAGACCCCATGAGTTTTCAATATTTGGTGGGTGCCGAAATCGATTATAGTGAAGGTTTGGAAGGTTCACATTTTGTGATTCGTAACCCGAATGCGGTTACTACCTGTGGGTGTGGATCGTCATTTTCGGCGTAGCTTGAAACCACTGCCAATGGGCAACCGTTGGCGGTGATTAACTAGATTAACTAAAGTATATATCCTAACCACTCCCCAACCCCTCCTTGGTAAGTCGGGGAATTTAGCCGCAATCCCATTAAGTTAAGCCTGCCAAAGAAACCTTGAAGGTCTAAAACCAGACCTTCAAGGTTAAAACCTGACCGGAGGATTCCTTAACTTAATGGCAGTGGGAATTTAGCCGGACCACTCTTGACTCCACTTCTTCTCAAGGAGGAGTAGGGGGTGGTTACCTGCGCTTAAATTAAGGTTAAGGGGGAGGGGCGGGAGTAGCAGGAGTAGCATTTCCTCTCAATAAGTCTGACAAGATGGGTACATCTTTAACCATGTCTGCCACTCCCAACGTATCGATGGCAATGGGTATTCCCACCCACAGTGCTATGCCAACAATTATTGCTGGAATACTCGCTAAAGTCCATTTAATCATAAATATCATCAGCGAAAAAAATGGAATTTTAATTCCGGTAACTATCACATTTTGACTATCTTGATCCATCTCTGTACCACCCTTCTATATTGTTTGCTGTAAGTAAAATTAATTAGCAATCCAATGTTATGATGAAATCTGGGCCCCAGGTTATCCGGTGGCCCCTAACATTTCTATTAACATTGGGGTAGCTTGTTGCAATATCAGACTCAGAAAAGCTAAAATAATCCACGCCGGAATTGATGCCAGCATTAATTTTATTAAAAATAATATCAGTGCGCCCAACGGAATTTTAATCGCCGTGACTCGTACCGTGCCCCCACCTAACGTGAGCACACTTGGCAAGTCTTCTTGAATCTCTTTGAATTTAAAACTTTCGGTGACATCAGCGGTTTCGGCCACCGTAAAATCGGCCAGGTCACCGCCTTCATCACCCTCAATTTGACAAAGCACGCCTATTTTTTCCAATCCCTCTTTATACCTCAACGCGAATTCGGCGGTGAGATTTTTTCTCACCACGACAGGTTTACCTTTTTTCAACAGTTTTTCTATCTGCTTTTCGGTTTTTTCAAACACTATCGCAAGTTTTTCTTTGACTTCGGCAGAGTCGAAGCCATCAATAATTTTACCTAGAAGAATAATTTTGTAGTTGTTGTTGGCCATAGAGTGAACAACTCTTGAGTAGTGGAAAGTCGTGGTTTAAGTTAGGATGGTTTAAGTAAGAAAATTTTAACCATCTATCAGGTTCCCCCTTTGAATTATCTTTATTTCAAATTGGTGATAATTGTCGATAATAAATAGGATGAGAATAAATGGAGAAACGTCTAAACTGACGTGTTAAATCCTTTCGTTATCATGTAGCTTACTGACAACATCTTTTACTTCTCGTACCTGATATTTAGCACCTTCACGATACTTTCGGATAATTTCCTTGGTTTCTTCTCGCACTAATTCTTGTCCCAGAGCATCATATAGTTGCTTCTTGGCTACATAATCCAAGGAGTGCATTTGTTCTAATAAATATTCCAGCGTCGTCATAATTATTTGGTCTCGCAAGTAAAGTTGGCTACTACGTCAATTGGAAATTAAGAATTAAAATATGTTACCAGACCAGCTTACGTACAACCACCCCCTGCTCCTCCTTGGTAAGGGAGTTAACCTTGCCACTCAAGTGGTGCTTACTCCCCTCCTTACCAAAGAGGAGTAGGGGATAGTTGAGTAACCAGGTGTAAGATGAGTTAGCAGTCTTCTGCTTCTGTCATTCTTAATTTCTCAACGACCATGAGAATTGGCGTGGTTAGAGAGTTGACGGTTTTTAAACAGTGGTCAACTCCTTTGCCAGAGCAAAAGGAAATGAGGTGAGATTTGACCACGGTTAAAATTTTAAACCAGTGGTCAAATCTATTTCATCGATACTTTGAGTGGACGTGATTTAATTCACTTTTGGTGCCAAGTCACCGCTCTTGTAACGTTTGCCCATTTCTTCCAAAGACAACGGTTTGATTTTAGAAGCCTGGCCCACACATCCAAAGGCTTCATAACGAAGTTTACATATTCCTACCATGGCTTTGGTGGTCTCTTTCAGATATTTGCGTGGATCAAATTCGGCTTTGTGCTCACCAAGAAACTTGCGAATTGCACCGGTCGAAGCCATGCGTAAATCGGTATCAATATTGATTTTTCGCACGCCATTCTTGATACCTTCAACAATTTCTTCCACTGGCACCCCATAAGTTTGCCCCATGTCACCACCATAGCTATTGATGATTTTTAACCAGTCTTGTGGTACCGAAGAGGAGCCGTGCATGACTAAGTGAGTGTTGGGAATCCGTGAATGAATTTCTTTAATACGATTGATGGCTAAAATTTCTCCTGTGGGAGGACGAGTGAATTTGTAAGCCCCGTGACTGGTACCAATCGCAATCGCCAGCGCATCGGCCCCCGTTTTTTTGATAAAATCAGCGGCCTGCTCTGGATCCGTTAACAGTTGATCATGGGACAATTTACCGGCGGCACCAGAGCCATCTTCTTCACCGGCCATGCCGCTTTCTAAGGAGCCTAGGCAACCTAATTCACCTTCTACAGATACTCCGCAAGCGTGTGATATTTCTACAACATGTTTAGTGACTTCTACATTATATTCATAACTAGAAGGGGTTTTCATATCAGCCATTAAAGATCCGTCCATCATGACTGACGTAAAACCACTCTGAATAGAGCGCAAACAAACTGCTGGCTCGGAGCCATGGTCTTGGTGCATAGCAATAGGAATATGTGGGTACATTTCTGCCGCCGCCCACATCAAATGGCGTAAAAAAGGCTCACCAGCGTATGAGCGTGCGCCAGCGGAGGCTTGAATAATCACTGGACTATCAGTGGTATTAGCCGCCTGCATAATAGCATGGATTTGTTCCATATTATTAACGTTAAAAGCTGGAATGCCGTAGTTATACTCTGCTGCATGGTCAAGTAGTTGACGCAATGAGATAAGCATTATATGGTTTCTCCTCTATAGGGTTAGATGGTGGTCTTGCTAAAAAGTTATTTTACCTGGGTAAGTTTGCACATTCAATTCATTTGATCTATTTAATTTCATAGTATAATTGAAAATAGGTTTAAAGGTAAAGCATATCTTTAAATGATGTAATTATTTTTATGTAAATTTATTTTGTAACAGAATTTATGCTATATCCAGTATTGACCCCCTAATCCTCAATGCCATAAAGTTAAGGTTTTTCCCTCCACCCAAAGTGGATATTTAGGGGGATAATATTACAAATCAATTGGTTATGCAGAATTTTCACGCTCTTCTTAATCCTTTCGCTGTGAGGGGAATTGACTTAACTTAATTAAAATAGTCTTCTTAGAGCGGGAGTGGTTGGCCAAGAGGCAGGACGAATTGGCCAAGAAGCAAAATGAATGATTTTCAAAATGGCGGTGGATCAAGAGGATATTCGGCTGGGCAGTCGTTGTTGCTGTGGTAGCTGGTATTCTTTACTTGCTATACCAGCATAGTCAAGAGTTATATGCGATCACTTTCTGAAAGAAGTGTGTATCATCTCAACCACCGTGGTGAATAAGGAATCATCCGCCGGTAAACTGCCTAAAGGTGCTACCACAGTCGATGATTTCGCGAATGATCGAACAACCGCCCAGATAACTAAGCGTAATGCAGAAGTCTCAAAAGAAGAACAGGAAGTATCTTTTGAAGCCTCAGCGGTTGCCAACTTGGCCAACGTAATCCAGTTTGGGATTTTCGTGGTCCTGATTGTAACAGCCTTTGTTACACTGTTCTCGCTGAGTTCTTTTTGGTTTATGTTTTCCTATATACAAGACATGAAAACTGATATAAGCAAACGATATGATGAAGGTTACCAAGCCTTCAAAAATAAGGTTGAAAAATTTGAATCTCATCTTTCTGAAGAAGTGTCCAGGGAAGTGGGTAAGAGAATCTCTGCTGGCATCAAAAGACGGGTAGTTCGGTAGTCCCTACCAACTAATGGAGGTATTAAAATCCAGGTGCTAACTTTCCGAAACCTTACCAGTTTTAGGTTTCCTAAACCTCACCGGTTGAGGAAACCTCGGCGATTCTAAGTTTCCTAAACCTCAAAGGTTTAGGAAACTTTGAGCTTTGATAACTCCTTGAATGTTAACACCTCCATTGGTTTGGAGGGACTACCAAAGCTTCAGCTTTGGACGAGACTGGTTAAGGTGAGACGGCGTTTCCAAAGCTGAAGCTTTGGACTCCAACGCCGTAACCATTAGCTTAACTTAATGGCAGTGACGGTTTTGGGGGGGAATGCCTAATCTCTAATGAGAGGACGTATTTCTCTATCACCCTCAACAGGTTTATCGTGGCCCATATCTATCAACTTAAACAACTGGCAGATGACAAAAAGAAATTTTGGTGGTAAAATAGAAAAATATAACAGACCATAATCAATTATAATTTAAAAGGCTTACTATCTCACTTTACGCATTCTAACTAAAATAATGTGTATAATATTTTATGTTATTAGTTAAATTCAGCATTAAGTAAAGGTGATTTTAACCGACGTGATTCCTCAAATGCACACAAGTAGATTTATTCTCGTTCCCACGCGGAGCGGTCAGCGTTATACACAAGTCCTGCGCTGCCTCGATAACCGATTGATTTATAACGACAGACCTCAAGTGGGCACACTTATTAAAATCTTGGTAAATCAAATACCTAAAAATTTGTGTATCAGGCTGACGGCTGACCGCCGAGCGTGGGAATGAGAAATAAGAAAAAGTCGGCTTACTTGCGTGCATAGAGTAGATGTACAGGTGGGGTACAAAAATATTATGAATATGACTATAAGTAAAATTATTTTTCTAAAATATGAAAATTAAAGCAATTTATCCTGGCACCTTTGATCCGATTACTCATGGGCATAGTGATATTGTAAAACGGGCGAGTAGGTTGTTCGATGAGATTGTCGTAGCAATCGCTGCCAGTCCCAATAAGACACCGGTTCTTAATTTGGAACAGCGTATCAAGTTGGCCAAAATAGTCTTGATAAATTTGGAAAATGTGACCGTTTGTGGTTTTACCGGCTTGTTAGCAGAATTTGCCAGGCAATGTCAAGCGAAAGTGATTATTCGGGGATTGCGGGCGGTGTCTGATTTTGAGTATGAATTTCAGTTAGCGGGCATGAATCGTACCTTAATTCCAGAAGTAGAGACTGTATTTCTTAGTCCAGCTACTCAATATACTTATATTTCATCGAGTTTAATACGTGAAATCGCCGCATTAGGGGGACCTATCCATGAATTTGTACATCCACAAGTATTGCTGGCTCTTGATAATATCAAACAGCGTTAATATTATTAGAGTTTTAGCCTTTAGATTTGACAACTTTCAAAAAGTTGTCAAATCTTTAAACTTAATTTTATCAGGAAAAAATCATGGCACTTTTAATTACTGATGAGTGTATTAACTGCGACGTTTGTGAGCCTGAATGTCCAAATGCTGCAATTAGTCAAGGGGAAAATATTTATGTTATTGACCCTAATCTATGTACTGAATGTGTGGGGCATTATGAAACTCAACAGTGTAAGGATGTTTGTCCGGTAGATTGTATTATTCAAGATTCAACTCGCGTTGAAACCCATGATCAACTATTACAAAAATATCATCAGTTAGTAAAACAAACAGATTGAAATCTTGACGGCCAATGAATTATCATTTACTATGTTCAATTCGTTCTCTTAACCAGAGATTTGCAATAGGTATTTGAATTGGATTTGACAACTTTCTATAAAGTTGTCAAATCTTGAGTTATAATGGATAATCTTTGAAGTTTATCCTTCAGTTTATCCTTCATTAGCAGACTGAGTAACTGAAATACTTGATAAAACCAAACAAGATTTTAAGTAAGGTTTTTCGGATGCTATAAAAAAATTTTCATTCCTGCTTGTTGACAGCAACAATCTCTAGTAGAATTATCACATCAATATATAACAGATGGGCCGTTAGCTCAGTTGGTAGAGCAGCTGACTCTTAATCAGCGGGTCGTAGGTTCAAGCCCTACACGGCCCACCAATTCATTCCACTATAACTTAATGCCTAAGTTAAATTAATTCTGAGTAAAATTAGAGGGTATATGGATATATGGGTATTATGGCTTGTGGAATAAATTAACTGTTGTTAAAAAGTTAAATTTGAGTATTATATTCATGGACAATAGGTCCAACAATTTAGAAACGGCGGTATACACCTTCTGCACTGCTATTTGTATAGTGTCTATAAAATAAGCGTAAGCGAAAGTGGCGGAATTGGTAGACGCGCTGGATTTAGGTTCCAGTGGGTAACCCCTGTGAGAGTTCGAGTCTCTCCTTTCGCACCATTCTAAAACTATAGCAGCCATTAAGAGGTTTTAAGACATGCAAGTGTCCCTAGAAACAACGGGACCCGTTGACCGTCGTTTGACGGTTGGGGTGCCGAAAGAACGTATTGAACCAGAAATCCAAAAACGTCTCCAAAAATTATCACGTACTGCCAAAGTTAATGGCTTTCGTCCAGGTAAAATTCCCTTACGAGTAGTTGAGCAGAAATTTGGGGAGCAACTTCGTTACGAAGTCTTAACCGAGGTGCTTCAAACCAGCTTTCAGGAAGCTCTACAAACAGAAAATCTCCGTTTGGCTAGTGATCCGACCTTTGATGTGAGCGACACTGAGCATCCAGAATTGGGTTTCAGTTATACTGCGGTCTTTAAAGTCCATCCTGAAATTAAAAATTTGATGGTTGAAGGAATACCTGTAGAAAAGCCTGTGGCATCAGTCTGCGATGCAGATATTGATACTATGATAGAGAAATTACGTCAACAACGAGTAAATTGGCAAGAAGTGAATACCCCAGCCACTATGGGAGATAGAGTGTTCATTAGTTTTGACGGGACTATCGATGGACAATCTTTTGAGGGCAATCAGGTCAAAAAGTTGCCGTTGATTTTAGGGAAAAATGAATACCAGTTGCCTGGCCTGGAAGAAGAATTGGTGGGCGTGGTCGCAGGGGAACATCGAGAAATCGATTTAACTTTTTCCGTCGACCATAAAAATCCACAATTGGCTAGTCAGACCGTACATTTCAAAATACAAATCCATTCGGTAGCTAATCCACAACTGCCAGAAATCAATGTCGAATTTGCTAAATCTTTAGGTGTGGAAGATGGTAGCTTGGAAACTTTACGCCGTGATGCGCGGGATAATATGGCACGGGAGTTAGAATATGCCATTAAAACCAAAGTTAAACAACAAATATTGGATGGATTGTTGGCGGCTAATCCGATATATGCCCCTGAAAATTTAGTGGCGCAAGAAGCCGAACGGTTATTAAAAAATGCTTTGAACAACTTGCCTAAACCAGCATTGAAGTTCGTCACGGTTGAGACTTTTAAACCTGATGCCGAAAAACGGGTAAAACTTGGGATATTAGTTAGTGAATTAGTCAAACGTAACCATATACAGGTGCCCCCAGAACAGGTCCGTCGAATGGTGGAAAGGATAGCTTCTACTTATGAGGATCCGGATACTCTCATTAATTGGTACTATGCTGACCAACAACGGCTCAGTGAAATACAGTCTATGGTCCTAGAAGACCAAGTGGTCGTATGGCTACTAGAAAGAGCACAGATCAGTGAATGGCCATCAGACTTCTATACGGTGATGTCACCCCTGTCACCCGCTTCTCACCCGCTTCATGGATAATCAAATGAAGGATAAAAACCTACCGCCACTTACCCTCACCGGCGGATTAGTGCCTATTGTCATAGAACAAACCGCACGGGGAGAACGTGCTTATGACATCTATTCTAGGCTGCTCAAAGAGCGGGTTATCTTTATTGTCGGACCAGTCGAGGACTACATGGCCAACCTGGTGGTTGCTCAACTATTGTTCTTAGAATCGGAAAACCCCAACAAAGATATACATCTCTATATCAACTCCCCAGGCGGCACCGTCAGTGCGGGGTTGGCCATTTATGATACCATGCAATATATCACGCCTGATGTCAGCACGTTATGCGTAGGTCAAGCCGCCAGTATGGGGGCCATCTTGTTGACCGGAGGTGCCCAAGGCAAACGTTATTGTTTACCACACTCGCGAGTCATGATACATCAACCGTTAGGCGGGTTTCATGGACAAGCCACGGATATAGATATCCATGCGCGGGAAATCTTAAAAGTGCGAGAGCGGCTCAATGCCATACTGGCCAAACACACTAAACAACCTATTGAGAGTATTCAAAAAGATACGGAGCGGGATAATTTTATGTCGGCAGAAGAAGCGCAACAGTATGGGTTGATCGACTCCGTCTTTTCGACACGGCAAGCGATGGTGAAAGCCACTTTAGCCGAGAGTGGGGAAAAAATTGGCCTCGTACCTACGGTCAGTTAATTGAGTTTGTTGCACCCAAACTGCTCTAATGAGGAGATCAGCCATGGCTAAAGGAGATAAACGAGACCGCAATACTGATGACCGATTGTTGCATTGTTCATTTTGTGGCAAAAGTCAACATGAAGTACGCAAACTGATAGCAGGGCCGTCGGTTTTTATCTGTGATGAATGTGTTGAATTATGTAATGAAATTATCCGAGAAGAAGTACCAGAAAGTACGGAAAATAACCAACAACGTCGGTTGGCCACTCCTCATGAAATAAAGAAACATTTAGATGATTACGTTATCGGACAAGAATTTGCGAAAAAAGTATTGGCAGTCTCGGTCTATAATCATTATAAAAAAATGGAGAGTAGAGCCAAGAAAAATGACGTTGAAATTTCTAAAAGTAACGTGCTATTAATAGGTCCTACCGGCTCTGGTAAAACTTTGCTGGCAGAAACACTGGCACGCTTTCTCAATGTGCCTTTTACCATTGCTGATGCCACCACCTTAACGGAGGCTGGTTATGTCGGTGAAGATGTAGAAAATATCATTCAAAAATTGCTACAGAAATGCGATTATGATGTTGGAAAGGCTCAAACGGGCATTGTTTATATTGATGAAATTGATAAAATTTCCCGTAAATCTGATAATCCTTCGATTACTCGTGACGTTTCTGGAGAGGGCGTACAGCAAGCACTGCTTAAGTTAATAGAAGGAACGATTGCCTCAGTACCGCCACAAGGGGGAAGAAAACATCCACAGCAGGAATTTTTATCGGTGGATACTTCTCACATATTATTTATTTGTGGTGGTGCCTTTGCCGGTTTGGAAAAGGTGATTTTGGCTAGGACGGAAAAAAGTGGCATTGGTTTTTCAGCCGAAGTTAAAACTAAAAGTCAAGAGCATACCCTCACCGAGTTGCTGAATACGATAGAATCCGAAGATTTAATCAAATATGGGTTAATTCCAGAAATTGTCGGACGTTTGCCCGTACTTGCTACGTTAGAGGAGTTAAGTGAAGAGCAAATGGTTCGTATTTTAGTAGACCCCAAAAATGCGTTATGTAAGCAATATAAACGACTGTTTGAAATGGAAGGCAGTGAATTAGAGTTTCGCGAAGAAGCATTGAAAGCAGTTGCCAAAAAAGCTAAACGAGAACGTAATACTGGGGCACGGGGATTAAGGTCAATTTTAGAGCATGTGTTGTTAGATACGATGTATGACTTGCCTTCAATGAGTAATATTGGTAAGGTGGTAGTTGATGAAGCCGTCATTGATGGAAAATCCAAGCCGCTGATTGTTTATAAAAATCCTGACAAGAAAGCGGCTTCAGAGTGAAACCGGCTAAAGCCTCTACTCCAGTAGTCGCATTGGAGTAGAGGCTTTAGCCGGTATTTAGTCAACCCGGCTAAAGCCTCTATTCCAGTAGTCGCATTGGAGTAGTCGCATTGGAGTAGTCGCATTGGAGTAGAGGCTTCAGCCGGTATTTAGTCAACACGATTGTCCGCACTCTTGCGGAACTAGCATTCAAAACCTAGAGGAATAGCTAAATGGCTCATGAATCGAATGTGATTGAATCCCCACTAATCATCTTACCCGTACTACCGTTACGAGATGTGGTGGTCTATCCGCACATGGTAATCCCCTTGTTTGTGGGTAGAGAAAAATCGATCCATGCGTTAGAAAGAGCTATGATGGCCAATAAACAAGTCCTACTGGTGGCTCAGAAAAATGCGGCTCAAGATGATCCTGGGATGGATGATGTTCATCGAGTAGGCACCATTTCTGGAATTTTACAACTGTTAAAATTGCCAGATGGTACCATCAAAGTTTTAGTAGAGGGCGAGCAACGTGCTCGTATCACCGATTTTTTGGCGATTGAGCAAACATTTGTGGCGCAAGTGTCGGTTTTGCAACCAGGTACTTTTGATGACCGAGAAGTCGAGGTGTTATCCCGATCCACTACTTCCCGTTTTGAGCAATATATTAAATTAAATAAGAAAGTACCCACTGAGATTCTCACTTCTTTGGCCAATATTAGTGACCCTGGTCGATTAGCGGATACCATTGCTGCCCACCTGGCGGTTAAACTGGAAGAGAAACAAAAGTTACTAGAAATCACCGATATTACTAAACGATTGGAGTATTTGGTAGCCCTCATCGAATCAGAAATTGATTTGTTACAAGTGGAAAAACGGATTCGCAAGCGGGTTAAAGGTCAGATGGAAAAAAGCCAGCGCGAATATTATCTGAATGAGCAGATGAAGGCGATTCAAAAAGAATTGGGAGAATTGGAGGATATACCTAATGAAATTGAGGAATTAACCCGCAAAATTGAACAAGCGGGAATGCCGAAAGAAGCGAAAACTAAGGCCACCAATGAACTGAATAAACTCAAGATGATGTCGCCCATGTCAGCGGAAGCTACCGTGGTTCGTAACTATGTTGATGTTATGGTCGCCGTCCCGTGGAAAAAACGGACTAAAATTAGCCGTGACATTGCCAAAGCCTCCGCTATCCTCGAAGCCGATCATTATGGGTTAGAAAAGGTTAAAGAACGAATTCTCGAATATTTAGCCGTACAATTGCGGGTGAATAAAATGAAAGGGCCTGTGCTCTGTTTGGTAGGTCCGCCAGGCGTGGGTAAAACTTCGCTAGGTAAATCCATGGCGCGGGCCACTAATCGCAAATTTGCGCGAATGTCACTAGGTGGGGTACGAGATGAAGCCGAAATTCGTGGCCATCGACGCACTTACATTGGTTCGTTGCCAGGAAAAATTATTCAAAATCTGTCCAAGATCGGTACTCGTAATCCATTATTTTTATTTGATGAAGTGGATAAAATGTCTATGGATTTTCGTGGGGATCCCTCTTCGGCACTGTTGGAAGTACTTGATCCTGAGCAAAATTGCACATTTAATGACCACTATTTAGAAGTAGATTATGACCTGTCGGAAGTCATGTTTGTGGCTACGGCTAATACCCTGAATATTCCACCGCCATTACTGGATCGCATGGAAGTCATTCGGTTATCTGGTTATACCGAAGATGAAAAATTAAATATTGCTAAACACTACTTGATTCCAAAGCAAGTCAAGCATAATGGAGTCAAAGAAAGCGAATTAGTGATTGACGAGAGTGCAATTCGTGATATTATACGTTACTATACACGGGAAGCCGGGGTACGCAACTTAGAACGTGAAATAGCAAAGATTTGTCGCAAGGTTATTAAAGAAAATTTACTCAATTCTACTAATGGTAAAGGGATAATAATATCATCAGAAAATGCAGGTAAATATCTGGGGGTACAGCGATTCCGATTTGGACGAGCAGAAGAACAAGATAGAATAGGTCAGGTCACGGGATTGGCCTGGACTGAGGTAGGCGGGGACCTTCTGACGATTGAAGCGACCGTGATGACAGGTAAAGGTAAATTACTTTATACTGGACAACTCGGTGATGTTATGCAAGAATCTATACAAGCCGCTATGAGCGTGGTTCGAGGACGGGCTCGCAGTTTGGGAATTGACACCGATTTTTACCAAAAATATGATGTACATATCCATGTGCCAGAAGGTGCAACCCCCAAAGATGGCCCCAGCGCCGGCGTGGGAATGTGTACGGCTATAATTTCAGTATTGACGGACATTCCAGTGCGAGCCGACGTGGCAATGACGGGTGAAATTACTTTACGGGGAGAAATCTTGCCGATTGGTGGCCTGAAAGAAAAATTATTGGCCGCTCTTCGTGGCGGCATCCGCAAGGTCCTTATTCCGGAGGAAAATCGTCGAGACTTGCAAGAAATTGCTGAGAATATTAAAAATAATCTTGAGATTCAGCCGGTCCGTTGGTTAGAAGAAGTCCTTACCCATGCTTTGCAACGTATACCAATGCCCAAGACGGAAGGAGTATCTATTATTATTCCGCCAAAGGCGGTGGAAAACCTCGTGGGAGAAACCGCTCAGAGTGTGCATACTCACTAAATTGTGAAATCGTGCTACAATAGTATAGATAGTTTGGGAGTTGCTTTAGACTCTGCGATAAAATAACCTTGACTTTTTTACTTCAAAGTGGGAAATTGACTTCTCGCTACCAGCCAAGTAAAATTATTACGGAAAGAGCAAACCGGCCTTGAGACTAAAATCAGGTTTTCTGGCAGAATGCTACATGTTATGCTTAGTGGGATAACTAGAGATCAATCGAATGTGTTTTTATATCACCTAATTCAATTTCTTATGAAACGGGGGAAAAATGAATAAATCAGACTTAATCCAAGCTGTGGCAGAAACCGCGGGTATTCCAAAAGCGACAGCAACTAGATCAGTGGATGCGGTTATAGAAAGTATCAAAAATGAACTTTCGAGAGGGGAAACGGTAACGCTAATTGGATTTGGCACTTTTACCGTAAGAGAACGTGCTGCACGTACTGGGCGTAATCCTCGGACAGGAGACCCTATTAGCATTAAAGCTGCAAAGGTGCCTGTATTTAAACCTGGTAAAGCCCTTAAAGAAATAGTTAACTAATCTACTGATAAAAAATTAGTAGTTGGGTGTTTAGCTCAGTTGGCAGAGCGTCGCCCTTACAAGGCGAAGGTCGCGGGTTCGAACCCCTCAACACCCATTAAATAAATTTTCGATTTAACTCAGTTCAAATTTTTTTTGAAAAACTCTTGCATCTATATTTAAAAGCAGTTATAATTTAGATATGGACTATGGATTTTAAGAGAAAGTTTAACCAAATTGCCTGCAAGCAGACTCTAAAAAGTCTCGGGGTTAGTTTTAAACTGGTTTACATTATATTCTCTTGGTATAATTTTTACTCTCATGGTATATACGACGACTCAAAATAGTGGTCTTACCTAAAGTCCGTAAAAAGTTAGCAAAGTTACCCCTTATTTTACAAGTTTTTGGAGCGGTAGTTCAGCTGGTTAGAATACAGCCCTGTCAAGGCTGGGGTCGCGGGTTCGAATCCCGTCCGCTCCGCCAGTTATTAAAATTTGACAACTTTTTAAAAGTTGTCAAATCTAAATTCAAATTAGATTCAAGATTTGACAACTTTCAAAAAGTTGTCAAATCTGATTCAAGATTTGACAACTTTCAAAAAGTTGTCAAATCTAAATTCAAATTCCGAAAGTAAAAAAGCGTATCTCTTAACCGAAGATACGCTTTTTTTTAGCCCAGTCTTCCTCCTCCCCAAAGACTTAACAACACTTAAAGGTAGCCACAACGATGTTACAAAGTATCCATGATAAAGCTCAAGGCATCTTCGCCTGGATTATTGTTGGCCTCATCGCCATCCCATTCACCTTATGGGGCATTAACGAATACTTCCAACCCTCCTCCAAAAGAACCGTCGCCGAAGTTAATGGCACTGAAATCTCTGAACAACAATTTAATTACGGTGTGCAACAACAACGCCAACAACTTCGCGCCATGTTCAAACAAGATATTGACCTCTCCTTCATGGACAAAGAAATCAAAGAGCGCACCCTTAAACGGATGATTGAAGAAGAGGTCCTCGTACAAACCGCCATCGATACCGGCTTCCGCATCGGAGACACTTTACTAGCGCAACGCATTAATGAATTACCAGCATTCCAACAAAACGGCAGCTTTTCTCAAGCCAATTATCAAAATTTCCTAAGCGCACAAGGTTTGAACCACTCTGAGTTCGAAATGCAAATTCGTCGCGCTCTTCTCACCGACCAACTACGGGAAGGCATTTTACGCTCTACCCTCTTGACTACCCATGACCGCCAAACCCGCGCTCGTTTGGAAAATCAACAACGTGCCGTCAGTTATTTGATGATACCCACCACTCGCTTTAAAGATACCCTTAAAGTCAGCGATGCCGATATCGAGTCTTATCATAAAAATCATCAAACCGATTATCTGACCACCGAAAAAGTCAGTATCGAATATATTGAACTGGTAGGTAAAAACCTCGTCGCCGACAAATCTATTGATGAAGAAACGCTGAAAACCGCTTATGAAGAAAGACGGTCGGCGTTTACCACCCCAGCACAATGGCACGCTCGTCATCTCCTAGTCGCAGTGGACCAAAATGCGCCGGCCGATAAAGTAGCCGCCGCCAATCAGAAAGCGCAAGATTTACTCACCAAAATTAAAGCCGGTCAATCGTTTGAAGAAATTGCGACACAATCCTCTGATGACAAAGTCAGTGCCACTCAAGGCGGTGATTTAGGCACGTTTGGACCAGGGACTATGGTTAAGCCGTTTGAAGAGGCACTCAAAACCATGAAAGTGGGTGAAGTCACTCAAACGCCAGTTAAAAGCAAGTTTGGTTTTCACTTAATCAAATTAATAGAAGCCACGCCGGAAAAAACTCTTAGCTTTGAAGAGGTCAAAGACCAACTGCGTCAAGATGTGCAAAAAGAGCAAGCGGAATCGGTTTTTTACGGTCAACAAGAACAATTTGCTAATTTAGCCTTTGAACAACCAAATAGTTTGGCCCCGTTAGTTAAACAGCTCAGTCTCCAGATTCAAACGACAGAACTCTTTGACCGTCAAACCATTGGCAAAGAAGGTAGCATTTTAGCCAACCACAAAGTGATTGAGGCGGCCTTCAGTGATGCCGTGTTAAAAGAAAAACTGAATAGCGAAGTCATTGAAATTACGGAACAACATTTATTAGTATTACGTTTAAAAGAGCATCAAGAATCGGTGCCCAAACCCTTAGCCGAGGTTAAAACTGAAATGGTGGCCGCCATTACGCAAGCACGAGCGAAAGAGCAAGCAAAATCGCTGGGACAAACTTTACTCGATGAGTTAAAACCAAAAAATGAGGCGGCAACCATTGCCAAAGCGCACAATCTTACCTGGACCACGGCCCAATGGATTGGTCGCCAAGACACCTCGTTAAAATTACCCACCTTGGTAAAAGCGACCTTTGAAATGGGCAATCCTTCTAGCACGGATAAAGCCATTTACCAAGGCATTGAATTGCCCAACGGCGATTATGCACTGTTAGCCATGTTAGCCGTGAAAGACGGTGAAGAGAAAAAGGAGAATGCTACCACCGTGGCCAAGCAGGCAGGTACACCACCGACTCCAGATCCCCAAGCACAAGCGCAAATGTTGCAACAACGTGGTTTAGGTGAAAGTGAATTTCAACAGCTAGTTCAACAACTGAAAACCGGGGCTACCATTAAGATTTATTCAGAAAATACGCTGTAACGATTTGGCATAGTCCTTAACTCTGGGTCTGAACCCTGATTTTCCTGATTAAAGGATTTTCTTGATCATAATCATTATGTTTCAAGAGAATCCTGTCATCAAGAAAGTCAAGGCCACACCGGCATGTTGTAATACCGCCACCACACCTCATCCACTAAAACAATATGAACAAATTATCCAATACATCTTCAGGCGCCGGTGACACGGTTATTCTGGGAATGGGCAAAACTGGCATGGCGTGTGTACGCTGGTTAACTAAGCAGGGCGTTTCAATACGAGTCATGGATAATCGTCCGCAGCCACCAAATCTGGCTTTTCTTCAACAACAATATCCTCACGTCCCGGTTTTGACCGGTCGCTTTGAGACGGAATGGTTACAACAGGCGGTGGAAATTGTCATCAGTCCCGGCTTATCTTTGCAGGAGCCGGCATTAGCTCCCGCGTTAGCCGCCGGGGTGCCAATCATCAGTGAAATTGAGTTATTCGCGCGACAAGTCAAGGCACCAGTGGTGGCGATTACCGGTTCCAATGGCAAAAGTACCGTCACCACTTGGGTGGGAGAAATGGCCAAACAAGCGGGTTGGCGGGTGGCGGTGGGTGGCAATTTGGGCACCCCAGCGTTGACGTTGTTAGAGCAACCCACGCCTGATTTATATGTGTTAGAATTATCTAGTTTCCAACTAGAAACGACTTATTCTCTCAATCCTAAAGTAGCGGTGGTGTTGAATATCTGTGATGACCATCTGGACCGGTATGCCAGTTTAGCGGATTATATTGCGGCTAAACAGCGGATTTTTCAAGGCCATGGCAGTATGGTCTTAAATGAAGATGACCCCCAAGTAATGGCGATGCGGCTCCCGCACCGGACTGGTTTGACTTTTAGCTTGAGTGCCGAGCGCGGTGATTTTCGAGTGATTGAGCAACAGGGGGAATGGTTTTTAGCACAAGTCAAAAAACCGTTATTAGCAGTGTCAGCTATGCGTTTGCAAGGGGCGATTTGGCGGGCTAATGCGTTAGCTGCGTTGGCGTTGGCAGAGGAGGTAGGGATTCCGTTGGCCGCTAGAGTGGAAGCATTGCGACAATTTTCTGGACTGCCACATCGTTGTGTGTGGGTAGCCAAACTTGGAGGGGTGGATTGGTTTAATGATTCCAAAGGCACTAATGTGGGCGCCAGCATCGCGGCGTTACAAAGTTTAGAACGACCTAAACGAGTGATATTAATTGCCGGTGGAGAAGGTAAAGGAGCCGATTTTTCGCCGTTGCAGGCCACGGTCGCGCAACATTGTCGCGCCTGTGTGTTGCTAGGCCGGGATGCACCATTGATTGCGCGAGCCTTGGGGGAGGTAGTGCCAGTACATTATGCTAAGACCATGACTGAAGCGGTGACGTTATCAGCACAATTAGCCCAGGAGGGAGATGCAGTCTTATTATCACCAGCGTGTGCTAGTTTTGATATGTTTAGAAATTATGAGCATCGTGGAGAGGTATTTACTGAAGCGGTGAAGCAACTTTGAGTTTTAAGTTGAAAGAAACTTTACCGCTCCCACAGACTGGTGGCACCGGTTCTGACGGAATAAGTTCCGTACTCCATCCCTACCACTTGTAAGATGGCCGAGATTAATCCTTCATCACTGGCTGTGGGCGCCACCGAGATCGGCGTTGGCACACCACGATTTTGAATTTCGGTTTTGACGCGCTGACTCATGGCCACCCAAGGAATTTGATATAACCAAGGTTGTCCTTCTAACATAGCAAATAAATTTTGCACGCCTTCGCAACTGGTGACTACAATAATATCAACCGCTTGATTTTTCAGTATCCAGTCCGGGGTGGGTGGTTGAAGGCGCCGATAAACATTGACATAACTGACCTCAGCGCCACGTTGCCGAAGGGTGTCTGCCAGTAATTCGCGTCCACCTTCGCCACGAAAAATAACAATTTTTTGCTTTGCTACCGCCAATGCTTGTAATTGCGGCATCGCTAAAGCAGTTTCAGTATTATAAGGAGGGGGCGGACAAAGTGCGGTTTGACCAAACTCATTTAAGAGGGCGACCGTGCGTTTACCAATACCTATCAGTTGTAAAGAAGAGGGTAATGGACCTGGCGCTAATAACGTCGGTAAGGCTTTTTCTACAGCATTCGCACTGATAAAAATCGCATCAGCAAATTGCTCTAAGTGGTCCCGACAAGTTAATAAAGCCTGGTTATCTGCAATGCCCTCAATAGCGATGACCGGTAAACGCCAGGGATGTCCTCCTTGGGCACGAATTAGGGCGCAAAGAGAGTCAGCCTGGTGAGCTGGACGAGTGATTAGAATGTTTAACTGGTGGAGAGAGGTCATGTTATTATGCTGGTATGGTTTAAGATTTGACAACTTTTCGAAAGTTGTCAAATCTGGAATTTATGCTGGCGTGGTTTAAGATTTGACAACTTTTCGAAAGTTGTCAAATCTGGA
>DZAL01000075.1:0-6321 GCA_022729575.1 Thiomargarita sp. | reverse complement strand
TTTATGCTGGCGTGGTTTAAGATTTGACAACTTTTCGAAAGTTGTCAAATCTGGAATTTATGCTGGCGTGGTTTAAGATTTGACAACTTTTCGAAAGTTGTCAAATCTGGACCTTTCGAAAAGTTGTCAAATCCGCTTACCATCCGTCTAAACGAGAGTCACGTTTGGTCATATTGCGATCAGAAAGTGATACCATCCAACTGATTGGCGTTTGACGACGTTGCCCGACGAAGAGAATAACGCTGGGTAATTGGGGAGGAAATTGACTAAAAAATTGAGGTGGCCATTGAGTATACCATTTGCCTTTGGTATCCATATAACTGAAAGCTCCCTTATCCTCCGCCCAGTGAGCTATCTCCCAATACTCGTCATCGTTCTTACGATAACTTAACGTGGTTATGCCATTTTTATATTGCAATTGCCAAGTAAAAGGAGAAAGGGTGCCCACACTGGCCTCTAAGGGAGCCGCGGTCAGGCCACTAAATTCGCGTTGATTACCTTTGAAAATATATTTCCCCTCTTGGTAATCGGCAATAATAGCCGCGGTGGTACTGCGAAACCAGTATTCTTGAAGGGTACCCCGTTGTAAATCATCTAAGTGAGTTAAGACCCGAAGACGTAAATTTATAACGTAAACAAACCCCTGGAGTAAAAGGGTGCTGATAAGTCCCAGTAGGACGAGGACCACGAGCATTTCGAGGAGGGTAAAACCGCGACGGGAAAAAAATAAAGCGGACGTTTTCATTATACTATTCAATTATCTTCTGAAGTATCAGTAAATACCTGCCGAAATCCTACTTGTCGCACAGTAAATCGGGCAATCACTTGGTTTTCCACACTGACTTGCATTTCGGTATCATACAAGCTAACCTCGAAAATACTGAATGCGCCATTGGCTTGTAGGCCACTTTTAGGAGGGTATATAGTACGAGATTGCCAACGGTATTGTTGCACGCCTACGGTCTTTTCGCCTTGAGGCTCTTCTAACGGATTGACCGATTCCATAAAAATTAACGCATTTCGTACTGCTTCCTGGCGCTGTTGGCTGGCCTTTACTCGTTGGAGGATAATAAAATTGCTGTTAATCCAATCTAATAAGCCCACGCCGGTGGTTGCTATTAGGACTAACGCTACGATGGCTTCTAGTAGGGTAAATCCTTTTGATTTTGGCATGGTGTTTCTCGTCAAGATTTGACAACTTTCGAACATCGAGATTTGACAACTAAAGTTGTTACTCACCTTACGCACGGTTAACAACCACCATCCCCAACCCCTCCTTGGTAAGGAGGGGGGTATCCTGGCGGTGCCGATAGTGCGTACTCCCCTCCTTACCAAGGAGGGGTTGGGGGTGGTGCGTAAGGTGAGGTTGTCAAATCTGAATGCAGCTCAAGATTTGACAACTTTCGAAAAGTTGTCAAATCTGAATGCGGATCAAGATTTGACAACTTTCGAAAAATTGTCAAATCTGAGTTGTCAAATCTGAGTTTACCAACTGATTTCTCTGATTCCCGCAAACCCTTCGGCGACCCACGCCTTGTTGGAAGTTAAGACCATCGCTTCCGGTGCCGAGTAGGGACAAGTGTCCAAATGTTTAAGCACTTGCGGCTCGGTACCTGGTGTGAGGCGGTAAACATCACAACCGGTGTCTTCCATGGGCGGCATAATAGCGGGCATTGCCATCTCTTCCTGCCGAGTATTACGTTTGCCATTTTTTATGCCATAGCCGCCGTACCAGTAATAGGGTGGCCCCATTAAGGCGGTATCCGCAGAGACAGCTTGAAGATTACGGGTCCCTTTGAATTGCCATTGTCCAATTTCGGCAAATTCTTGGGCCGGACTCAGTTTCAATAAAGTCGTCATCGGCTCTGATTCTTCTTTGACTGTATCGCCCGTGTCGGGGGCGGCAATGGTATCCTCTGAAAAAATGTCCACTGGTTTCTCTTTCACCGCGACCTTGTCGGCTAAATAATAGATGGGTCCCCCATAATTGTCCTGAGTTTCGCATTTAACATACAAAGAGTCACTCGTCCAAACCACTTGCGAATAATAATTGCAAGCTAATTCTCGACTAGCAACCAGTCGCGCATTGCCTTCTTCCAAAGCCAGTAAGTTAAAGCGTAGTTGTCCTTTTTCGGAAGATTCTTGAGTCACTAATTCACCACTGGCGGTAAAAGCCAACGGTTTGCCTGGAATAGAGCGGGAGGAGGCTTCATTAGTGACTGTCGCCATTAAATCCCAACTCCGTAATACCCAGGTCGTTTGATAAGTGTCCACTGGAATTTCTAAAAATGGCATGTCTTGGTTAGTCGTTGCATCAAACGGACGTTGCTCGGCCAGATAAAACCAACCCTTATGTAGCAACGGTTGACTCCGGTCATACCAGACTGGTGGCATGATACTCATAGCTTCGTCGGTCACTGCGGTAGTGCTCTCAGTCGTAGGCACTACGGTCGGCGTGGTTTCCAACGTTTGCAGAGGATAAACCTCACCCGTGTTGACATCCAGTCTTTGCACAGTCATGGGGCTATTGTAGTAATCATAAAACACGACTAAATTTTCCTCCAGGGCCACGCCCGGATAACTTTTTGGAATGTTCCATAATTTCACCGGTGCTTCCAAATTGGTAGGCGCGTAGTGATAAAAACGATGATAACCTTGATTACCCCAACCGGCACCCCACAATTCGCCGTCTTGCAATTTCAACCAGGTCACATTACTGGCCAATTCTAATTCTCCTAATACTTCTGGCTTCACGCCAACTCCCCAACGTACCGTCATTATACTTTGGTCGCCCAAGGCTGCTAATACTTCTGGGGCGATGGTTAGACTGCGTTGTAACGATACTGGACTATTGAGCAAACCGGCGTCGGTCAGTTGATTGGCCGCAAAAGAGACGACTTGTAAGAAACTTCCACCATTGAGGTCCCACGAGTCTAAGGGTAACGCCGCAAATTCACCCTCCCAATCTAACAATAATGCTCTTTCATCATCGATTGCCGCCGACCAACTGTAAGTCACTTGTTTGGCCAAAGGCGTAAACTTGCTTAACAAAGCGGGTTTAGTGGGATCCGCGACATCAAATAAACTCATGGCAACCCGCCGTACCCATTGATTTTCTTCTCCTTCTGCGGGTTGGTCATCAATGCCAACGGCAAATAAACGGTCCTCATGGAAAAACAATTTTTCCGACCACCCTGGCACGATAAGCTCACCCATAATTTTAGGCGCATTGGCGTTGCTGAGGTCAATCACCCAAAGCGGGTCTTTACGTTCATAAGTGACCACAAAGGCGCGATCATTGACAAAACGAGTGGCAAATAAGTCTTCGCCTGGCGCAATCTTATCCACTTTGCCCAGTAAGTCCAAGGTAGGAGACAATAAATTATAAATCGCCAAGGTACTTCCCGCTTCACGATTTTCAGGCCCATAAACCACGCGCAACTGGTCACTGGTGGCATTTACATGAAATTCGGAAGGCACTCGACCTGGGACTTTTAGCAATGGCAATGCTACTAACTTACCTTCGGCTTGTGATAGGTCAAACGTGGCAATTTGGGTGCTTATCCAGTTATTAGGGTCATCATTGATAACGACCAACAAGTCTGGAAAAATCGCGACTCGTGGTGAATAACCACCAGCTTGAGCTTTGTCCGTCACCGTTAATTGTCCTGTGCTATCTAAATGCAGAGCCTCTACTTTAACCACATTGCTACTACAACCCATACACTCTGGTGTGTCCAGAGTCACATAGTCTTGAGTAACGGCATAAATATATTCATTGCGCCGCCGTGATTCCATAAACTGACCGCTTAATGTCAACTCATTCACCGTAGTTAATTGACCATCGGCACCTTGACTTAACACAGTTAAGCGAGTACCCTGAGTGCTGTTATAATCAGTTTGCAATAACACGTAGTATGAGTCCATCACATATAATTCACGCGGCGAGCCTTCTAACTTAATCCAACTGACCAATCGTGGTTGACTAAAATTACTGAGGTCAATCACTTGAAAACGTTGCGCTTGACCATTAGCATATAACAATTGGTTGCCGACCAATTTAAAAATATCTGGTTTTTCAACATCGGCGGTGGCACTACTATTGGCTTCCGCCTTATCCGCCGCAGGGGCCACGCTCGGTGCCTCCTCTGAAGTGGTCGTACTGTTGTCCATGTCCGCGCCGGTTGCAAAATCTCGATTCATTTGGTTTTCCGCGGGCAAGAAAAATTGTTGTCCTGGTAACCGGGCTTGACCGGCGGCCACACTCAGTGGCAAAATGGAAACGGCTTGCCACGCCTGACTGTCTAGGGGATTTTCGGCCGAGGTGGCCACTAATGCTAAAAAGCAACGATGAGTTTCGGGGCAGGATTGTTTACTTTCCGTGACCGACCATTCTTTGAATTTGGGAACGTTCAAACGAGAGTTAAATACCGGCTCGGGCAACCCACCTTCTTTCCATTTTTTCTGGTCTGTGGTTTGATCCCAGGTCCAAGAAGAAAACATAGATTTTTTCTCTTTGGCATCCAAGTCAAACCAAACTAAATAGGTATATACTTGTGTTAATTCAAGGTCACTTTTAATCACGACCTGGTCAGTCGCATTTTTTGTCCCCGGTTGTAAAGATACTTGCCAAGCAAATGCTTGGGTCCACCATAGTGTGAGGATAATACCCCAACTGAAAGCACGTATAAATCGCATAAATGACTCCCTATTATTTAAGATGAATTGATAAGATAAACTAATATAAAGTATAGCAGGTAAAATCCTTAATGCTTAGATAACCTTAAAATAAATTATAAGTTAATGACGAATTTTGGAATTAATTTTTTACAATTAAAAAAAATATTATCTTTAAAAAATGATAGGTTATTGTTGCATAAATATGACTCTTGATGAACAAAAAATCAAAGTCAATAGAGGTATGATTAAAAAAACATTTCAGACAAAAGGTTTACCTTATGTCTCAGAACTTGTTTTACTTAACCTTGACGATACACTAAAAATTCTTAAATGGAATGTTAAAAATAATATTTTATTATACAGAATGAGTTCTGATTCATTCTCTTGGATGTCTGAATATTGTTTTTCTGATTTACCAAAATTTGATTTCATTAAAAAGAAATTAGAACATATTGGCAACTATATCAAAGATAATAAGTTGCGTGTAGGATTTCATCCAGGACCTTTCAATGTTTTAGCATCACAAAATCCTGATGTTGTTACAAAAACAATTAACGAATTAAATAAACATTCAGAAATTATGGATATTATGTGTTTAGAACAATCAACATATTATCCAATCAATATACATGTGAATATAACAAAACCGTCATTAGAAGATTCTATGAAAAGATTTTGTGATAATTTTCAATTATTATCAGATTCTTGTAAATTTCGATTAACTGTAGAAAATGATGATTCTCCAAATCAATATTCTGTTTTAGATTTATATAATGGTGTTTATAAAAACATTGGCATACCTATTGTGTTTGACCAACATCATTTCTTATATGGAAAACGAGATCAAGATATGAAATCTGCATTAGAACTTGCTTTATCTACTTGGAAAACAAAAGCAATAACTCATATGAGTTCATCAAAAACCATTGAAGATGATAAAGCAAAAAAGACTGCACATGCAGATTATATCTATGAAAAAATAGAAACTTTTGGTTATGATTTTGATACTGAAATAGAAGCAAAAGCAAAAGAATTAGCAGTTATTAAATATAAAATTTCATTTTTATAACTCACCTTACGCATGACCACCCCCAACCCCTCCTTGGTAAGGAGGGGAGTAAGCACCACCTAACTCGCAGGGGATATTCCCCGCCTTAGCAAGGAGGGGCTAGGGGTGGTGGTGCGTAAGGTGAGTTTATAATTTTTATTATTAAAATCTTTTTATTATACTTGTAATTATGGATACGCCTGGTTAATTCAACCACCCCTAGCCCCTCCTGACTAAGCTACTCTATGCACACAACTGCATTTCTACTCGTTCCCACGCGGAGCGTGGAGTCCAAGACATGTCTTGGACTCCAACCCACGCGCCGCGTGGGAACGAGAACCAACCGGTTGGAGTAGAGGCTTTAGCCGGTGGGCCGGCCGCGACGACCTTTAATGGGGCGCCAACCCCTACCGGCTAAAGCCTCAATGCCATTAAGTTAAGCCGCGTTGGAGTCCAAACCTTCAGATTTGGACGAGATTGGCTAAGGTAAGACGGCGTTGCCAAATCTGAAGATTTGGACTCCAACGCCGTAACTTTAGCTTAACTTAATGGCATTGCGGCTAAAGCCTCTACTCCAACATTCTAAATAGTTT
>DZAL01000275.1 GCA_022729575.1 Thiomargarita sp. | reverse complement strand
ATATTAAAATTTAGGTGCTGGATTCCTTAAACTTGACAGGTGCTAGGTTTCCTAAGCCTTCCAGGCTTAGGAAACCTTGAACCTTGGTAAGTCATTGAATTTTAAGACCTCCATTAACAGGTCTCAAAGACCTGTCAGGTTTACTCTCAGAATCCCTCTAAATGACTACTTAGTTTCCCCAGACAATTACCGTTTTTATAGTAAGTTTAAAATGGGATTATTAACCTTAATTTGGCCATTTTAGCACACTTCCATCAAATTGCAAGGCCGTTTTTTGGTAGTGTGTACACTCAGGACACGGACAAAAAAGTTTAGTTTCATCGAGATTTGACAACTTTTTGAAAGTTGTCAAATCTAAAACCAAAACCAGATTTGACAACTTGAAAGTTGTCAAATCTAAAACCAAAACCAGATTTGACAACTTTTTGAAAGTTGTCAAATCTAAAACCAAAACCAGATTTGACAACTTTTCGAAAGTTGTCAAATCTTCAGTTATCAAATCTTCAACTGTATATCAATCACCTTATCCTCACAACGTATTTCATACTTCTTAGTCGGTTGCCCATACACATTCACTGGTTGATGACTCGTCACCAACGAATTGTCATAAATATAATTTGCCGTTTTAAACATCACCCGCTCCAGATCCGCCGCCGTAAACCATTGACAATAAGGACTAATAGCGGGATGCTTAAGCAAACCTTGTAACCTTTCCAATTGCGCTATTCCAGCCACTTCAGGTACGATTAAAATCAAATAATCTCGCGCCCGACTAATGGACACATTCAAAATATGTTGCTTGTTCAAAAAGATTTCAGGTCCTACGGTGGGCGGAGGATTGAGGAGATTTAACAGAATATCACAATCGTCTCCTTGAAAACTGTGAATGGTACCCGAGAGAATCGCCACGTTGGAATTAACCGGCCATTGCGCTGCCAACATTTTTTCCACTAGATTAGCTTGTGCCAGATAAGGGCAAATAATACCAATTCGCCAAACGGGTGGCGGTTGCTCACGTAAATTTCGGGCCAAATATAACGCCAACTCCACCGTGAAAATGGCGGAGTAAATTTGATAAGCACTGCCTCCTTCTAAGCGTTGTGCTTGGTAAATCCGTTCAAATTGGTTCACCGGAAAATGAATGACCGTGATCGGCTTTAAATTTAACTGTTTTATCCGCAACGGCCGTTTCGTATTTAACGGACGAGAATGCGATAATATCCCTTGATATGAAAAATGACTGAATAAATTCCCAATCGGTGGAATGCTACGATACTGGGTGGTCAACACCGTGACCGGGAAAGCGTGAGGTGTAGTGCGAGGTTCGACAAAATTGTGCAAACCAACTAGGGTGTAAATATTATCCTCTTGCCACTGCGAGGCGCTGACAATCGGTTGAATTTGTAACGGGTCACCAGCAATGATAAAATGACAATGCGGTTGTTGATACAACACATACACTAAACTGGCCAACATAATCATTGATGCCTCATCCACAATAATCACATCCCACCGATAATTTTTTAAGCGACTACTCACGTTGCCACGAAAACCATCATAAATAAATCTCGCCAAGGTCGTAACCACCACACATCGTTTTAACCTGGTGAGGTCAAAATATTTATTTTTTAACCAGCCCGCTCGCTCAATTTCACTGTCATTGGTTAAGCCAAACCGGATTAACCACTTAGGTTGCTCGTCAGTCAAACCGGCTAAAATTTTTCTAAATAACACATCTGCCGCTTTATTAGTCGGAGTCAAGACTAAAATTTGGCGTTGCTCTGGCGATTTCATCCAGGGAATAATTTTCTCTTGCGCTAAATAAGTCGTTTTACCCGTCCCAGGTGGCCCCAAAATAAATTCAATAGTTTCGGGCAAATGACTTTGCAAATCATAATCATCAGGATAAGGCAAGCGTTGAAACGCGGTTTTTAAATGTTCTAAAATAAAGCCCGGCTGTTTAATTTCCAAAATGGCACTTCGTACTTGATTTACCTCTATCTCTGGCAGGTCATCGACCGCAGTTAACTTAGCTCGCAACGTCAAGTCTTTAACGCTCACCACCTCTACCAAGACCTGTTTAGTCGCTTTCTGGAAACATAATTGTAGCGATAACTCACCAATATCTTCGAGGCTATAAGGTAAAAAACGTGAGGGGTCAGTCAAAATGAGAATACCCTCCGCAGTGAGGTCTTTAGCCACCGAAGCAAATTGGATGCGTAGAATTTTCTCCCCCGTTTTATGCTCCGCCGTCGATAACGATTCTAATTCTAATAACGTTTTGAACCAACTTAACGTATATTTTTTAGTGTGGCCCAGCGACTGTTGCCATTTGGCCAACTGATTTAAGGTGTCAAGTTGTTGTTCTAATTGGGCTTGTTTTACTGCAAGGACCGCGCGTTTGTTGACCAGGTGGCGATCGTTGTGATCTGGGGACCGATTTGACAACTTTTCGAAAGTTGTCAAATCTAATTCCGTCCCTGGCAGATTTGACAACTTTTCGAAAGTTGTCAAATCTACAGCTTCGGTGGAAAGATTTGACAACTTTTTGAAAGTTGTCAAATCGACCGGGGGGGGGAGGGACGACTCGATAGTATGTTGGGTGGCGGTTACAAATTCCTGAAAGCGTTTTAATACCTCATTCGGCGCTTGTCCAGTCGCGGCAGCTAATTTGAATAATTCCTCACCGACGGCATATTTGTGTTTTTGCTCCAAGGTAAAACCCGTTAAACGATGCTCGGCGATACCTAGTTTACCCAGCAATACTTTCGCCGCATAACTCTCAGTGTCATAATCGTCGGCTAATTCAGTGGCAATCAGGTCCGAGGACTTCACACCATGATTATTTCGGTCATACAACCAAGCGGTGGTGGTTAGCAGTTTAACAAATTTAGCGTCAAATTGATGATAATGTTCCTTCCGATAAAACCATTTGTACTGACCACGAAAAATCTCCGTACTCATGGCCTCTTCTCTAATCAAAATTAATAACAAGTGCCATAATGTTTTCGCCTTAGTTGGCGTGAGATGAGCTAATAACTCATTCAATCCTTCCAATTCCAAATCATAAGTGTAACGCACATCATTGGCATAATCACGAGTACATTTACCTTGATGCAGGTCACGACGTTGCGCTTGAGTTAACCGCGCTTCCACTTTCACCACTCGCGGTTTATTGGCCACCCCCAAGGCTTTGAAAAAACTTTCTACCAAATCTTGGCCAAATTCTTGAACCACCGGCGCATAAAACTCGGTTTCCAGAAAATAAACGTGTGGGTAATGGCTAAAATAAATCGTTAATTCTGGCGTGTTAAAATAAATCTGTTGCGGTGCCACTCGACAAGTTTTATTGGCTTGAAAATAGCGGGCGCGGCAAAATGGTAACTCTTTGAGTTGTTTCAATAATTCTTCGCGTTGCGGCCAGGGGCTATCTAAAAAATAGGCTAATAATTTACGAAAATCTTTCAACATGACCGCGTGATAAATGGCGCCTTCAGTTTGTTGGTAGCGCGGGAGAATATAGTATTTTATCTCTTCATAATTGGTGGGTTGCTTCAAACCCAACTCGATTAGAAATTGTAACGCTTTCTCCTCTTTAACTAAGGTCGATTTAACCGTAGGATATTCAGAATCGTGGTCAGCGGGCAAATAGACCTGGACTTTACCAAAAGCGTCATACGGGGAAACCATCTGGTTATCCGCTAAACGAATAATTGGTTTCGTCCGCAATGAATCTTTTTTAGCTTTTTCATTCCATAACCCTCGACTGTATTCTAACAAATAGGTATAAAATTGTATGAGCCAAGCATCACTTTGTAGTTTAAAAAAACCGCTAGTTAAACGCGCCGCCAGATAAGCCGGGGTGACGGTGCCATGATGAGCCGTGAGATGAGTTTTGGCATATTGCCACACGCTGGAGGTTTCCACGGTCAGGGGAAAAATCCATTTCGCTTCAGGATGGTTGAGCAATTGTGCTAATTGCGCATTACTCAATAACTGCATCAAACTATGAGATTCGGCTAAATAAGCGTGAGGATGACTCACAAATTCTTGGTCCAGACTGGGCAATAAATTATCTGCTACTGCTTGCAATTTTTGTAACACCGCTTGATAGACCGGCCGAAATAAAGATTCGGGCGTAAAATCTGCCTCATTCAGCGGTAACACTGGAAAACACTCTTCCGTCAGTAATCCTAACTTTTTCAAAATGGGTAAACTATCAGCCGTTAAGTTTGCAATATAATCAATTAATTGCTGATTCCAATCGACCACACTACGAATCCCTTCGCGGCTATCCGTGAGCAAAAAGGGCGCTTGAATAATAAAACGTAATTTAGTTAGCTTTTCCGTCGGAAAAAAACAGTAGGCCGGAAATTCTGGTTGCGACTGAATTTGCCCAGCCGCGTTGAGGAGATAAGCAATGCTCACAAAATGGGTCGTTTCTAGCGTTTTGGTCGAAACTAAGGGCCGATTAAATACCCACAGCGTTTTGCGTTCAAGGTGATGATTATAAATCGTGGTTAACTCCACTCGCTCCACTAAAATTGCTGGTAATCCCGTGACTTTGTGAAGCGTAGCGGTGGTTACCTGTTTGGTATATTTACCGGCCGATTTTCCCTCTCCTCTCTTCCCTGGGCCATGATTTACCTCCGCACTGACTTGCCAGGTAATTTCAATTAAGTTATGCAAAAAGAGCAAAGGATGAACTAATTGTTTCAATTTATCTAAAATGTCTTGAAATGACTGCGCCACCGGTTGTTTGCGCTGCTCAAAGGGAAAATAAAATAAAGTTTCCCCCGGTCGCCGCTCAGGATGGTCGTTAGTGAGTAAAACAGGGACAATAAAACGTTCAATTTTAAAAAAAAAGGGCGGGTCATAAATTTCTGGAGTCTCGACATATTGAAACACGGCTTTAAAACCAATGCCAAACTTACCAATTTGGGCCGCATATTTACTGGAGTTGCCAATCGAAGTAATGGCGTTAATATGTCCTAAACGATGATTTTGACTGTCTTCATGCTCTGTGTCGGAGTTACTTAAAGAAAAGTGAATTTTGCCATTATGCGCAAAAATAACGCCGGCCGGTGTGAGTACAAATCGGACTTTAGTAGCTTTGACATCATCGGCATTTTGCAACAATTCGTAAATAAAATGAGCCTGGTCCGAATATTTTTCGGTAACGCTACTTTTTACGCCTTTCATATAAGGTTGTTCCAGTAAATCCGCCCCACGTCGACGGCTATAAGAAAGACGGTCAAATTGCGATTTTTGGTCCAGTGTAAGTTTTGGTGTCATCTGGTATTAATTTTCGGTAGTCTTGAAATATGGGTGAAACTCGCTTATTAGCCTTGGAGTAGAGGCTTTAGCCGCAATGCCATTAAGTTAGCCGGCCAAAGAAACCTTGAAGGTCTAAAACCAGACCTTCAAGGTTAAAACCTGACCGGGGGATTCCTTAACTTAATGGCATTGGGGCCAGGGGGTGAGGGGGGGACCCTTATTGAAACGGTAATCCTGGGTTTTCCTCCGCCGGCGGCTCATTCGTATCGGGAGGAGTGCTTGGAGTACGATTATCCGTTGACGAGGGGCTAATTTTCTTCTTCTGCTCATCCACTTCGGCGGGTAGCGATTCATAACTCAGGTCCGGTAAGATGCCATAAGGATTGACCATTAAGGTTTTCGGCGGACGATTAAAACCTTGGAATTGTACAGTCACCATATACGCCTGTTGTGGGGTTTTAGGAGATTCCTCGGGCGTGGTCGGCACCGCGTCAGTTTGGTCGGTCTCATTACCAGTGGTCTGCTTAGTCTGGTTTGGATTATCTCCTTCTGCCTCCGTTGGAGTAGAGTTAGTTTGGATGGCAATAGTATACACCATTCCACCAGGAATAAAATTAAACCAAGGTTGAATTTTCGCCATTTGTTCCGGCTCGATGAAGTCATTGAGGTCTTGAAACGATTTAAAATCTTGGTCGCGCCGTCGTACCAAAATGGTATTGATCATGCTTTCATCTAAACCAGGAATCAGCATTAATGCTTCACGAGTAGCAAAATTGGGATTAATCCCAGAGCTACTGTTATAGGCTGTGAAAATAGCATCCAGGTTAAAGTCTTTAAAAATTTTCGCAAAACCATTAATCAATAAAAGCTCCTCTACGGTTTCCAACATGCCATTGCGTGGCTCGTAAGGGGGAGATAATTTTTCGTAAAACTCCTTTTCCGCCCCATTAGCACGTTTAAAATCATCCCGGTCAATCCAATCTTGCCAAGCATCATCTAGCTTTCCCGACTCTTCTAGGTCATCACCAATTTGTTTGGCTAAGAGGTCTTGCATTTGTGATTTGGTTAACCGTTGAATATTGAGTTTTCCCAGATGGTCAAAAATGCGAATAGTAATGTTTTTAGGCACGGGGTAAGCACACTTGAGCACTTGACCGTTAAAACGGTAGGCTTTGATTCTACGCTCGGCTAAAGGGAGTTCAGTTTCTTTACCAGGCGGGTCTGGCATTTTATTGATAAATAGTTCCATTTGGGCCATTCGGAGTGCGGTTAAAATATTACTCCAGTTTTGCAATTCTTGTTTATTCGCTAACACCGCTTTAGCTGACAAACGGGTTTCGTTGGCCAAAGTAATCACCAAAATGGTGATAATCATAATGAACCAGAGCACGATAATGAGGATAACACCGTGTTGGGAATGGTGAGTAGTCATAGTTTATAGTTATTTGAAACTTTTAAGGGTGGTGAAATAATAAGTACTGAAGCAGAAATCCTACAGTATTTTCCCTCACCCCCGGCCCCTCTCCCAGAGGGAGAGGGGTGAAAGAAAATACCAGGAAATTTCTGCTTCAGTACTTATGTTTACAGGCAGGGATAACACCCCTGTGAGGGGTCAATGCCATTAAGTTAAGCTAAGGTGACGGCGTTGGAGTCCAAATCTTCAGATTT
>DZAL01000398.1 GCA_022729575.1 Thiomargarita sp. | reverse complement strand
CCACTTCATCTTCTGTGGCAACTTCTTTCATGGCTTTCAGCAAGCCTTCATCTAACAACATTTGTTCAAGTTTTTGATAGGTGTGATAATCGATAACCACACTTTTTATATATCCACTTTCATCGGTGAGGTATGATTTGGTGATGTTCATTAAGGTGTTGACTCCATATCGATGGTTTGAAGAAATTGAAAAGAGTTTAACTCTAATCCAAACGCCTGTCAATCCTCACCAACCGTCAAGACGCAAAAACAGCGGCAGACTCTCTAATTCTGCCGCTGTTTTCACACGAAAAGTGTCTGGAGTATGAGGGATGAAATGGATTCTGTTAAGCCAAGTCGGGGGGGAAAAAGCGAAGCATTGTCCACCAAATCCAACCTTTCTCGATAGAATGATGGGCAACTAAAGCACGTTGTCCACCCTACCTGGCTATGGCAACAGAAATTAACAGGTTGTTCTTCATAGGAAATTCCCCTTAACCTCGTTACCACGCTCCGCGTGGTAATGCAGTGAGGACGCTCTGCGTCCAGAAATACGAACCCTCACGGGTGTGAGGCCTCGGCCCCTGGTAGTCATCGACGACACGGGACGCCGAGCGTCCCCACTGCATTACCACGCGGAGCGTGGTAACGAGGTTAAGGAATTCCAACCAAGGTGCGTTACGGCGCAAAAAGACGCGCCTAACGCACCCTACGTTTGCTACGCTTGCTAGATTAGGCGCATAATAATTTATCCTTAGCATGTTGGACGGCCATGATTAATTCCTCACATTTCAACTGACGGAAAGGGTGAGTAGGACTCGGATAAATTTCTAGTACCAATTCACCGGTATCTTGAGAAATTTCCCCCCATAATTCTTGGTCATACCAAAGTTCTGCGACTAATTTTTCGCGGTCAGGAACGCTGGCAATGGTGATAGTCATCATAGTTATTCTCCTTTTTCAATGAACCCTATGAAGTGGTTGTGCGAATCATAGCGTATTCCTTGCCCATTAGGGGCATAAATCTCCACCACATTACCAAAACGGGCATGATGTCGTTTAGTTATGGTGCGCTTTGAGTGGGTGAGTATTCCTACAACTAAAGTAGATGCCTGTTCATTGATAGCTTGTGGATTGCCCTTGGGTTTTGGAAATAAACTACCTAATCTTTCACCATGCTTTTGTAAGGCTCGTCCAGCCACGGTTAAACCACTACGCTCCACAACATTGGCAGCGTTTAATAAATCGTCTATTTTCGCTTCAGTCATGCGTTGCCTTACTACTTTATCAGAACAGACAAGTCATTGAGAAAATCAAAGGTGCGTTACGGCGCAAAAAGACGCGCCTAACGCACCTTACGCTTGCTAAGTCTTGTGCAATTTCTTTATCCCAGAGTTGATTATCATATTCAGTTAGCCAGGCTTGAAATTGTAGATAATCGGCTTTGGGTAAATGGGTAACGGCTTGTTGAATCTCAGTGATAGACATATTGGTATCTCTCGTTTGTTGTTAGTTCCCAGTCGCCCGTATCACAGATAGACCGTAGTGGCGAATGTTTAATTTTTCAAGTTATTTTGGAAGTCTAACTCAATCCCAGACCAATGTCAATCCTCACCAACTGTCAAGGCGCAAAAAAACAGCGGCAGACTCTCTAATTCTGCCGCTGTTTTCAGACGAGAAGTTTCTGGGGTATGAGGGA
>DZAL01000274.1 GCA_022729575.1 Thiomargarita sp. | reverse complement strand
GCTTTGATAACTCATTGAAGGTTAACACCTCCATTGGTTTGGAGGGACTACCCAACAATGGAAGAATATTACAGAATGATACCAACCCAGTGGCAATGTTAAAATTCAATGAGTTACCAAAGGTCAAGGTTTATCTTCACTCGTCAGCTTGATCAAACCTAGAACCGGTGAATTTCATGAACGTTAGCACCTGGATTTTAATACCCCCATTAGTTAGTAAGAACCACCCGCAGTAAGTTCTAAATCTTAAATTAAAAATCACCATCACCTTGACAAGGTTACCGCAATCAGCTATCCTTTAAAAAGATTTTGAACATCCCGAAACCACCGAGTTGGCGTTTCGACCGAAACTCGGTTTTTCTAATTTTGACAATCTGACTGATTTTAGCAAGAGGTAGGTGCATTATGTGGAAAAAACTTTTATTATGGTTCGCCAGATGGTGGTTGAGTTTGGCGATAGGAGTAGCACACGCTGCTGGTTTTACTCCAGGGAATTTAGTGGTGGTTCGCGTAGGGAATGGAAGTGCCACTTTAAGCACCGACGCTACGGTCGTTTTTTTGGATGAATACACGCCAAGCGGTACCTTGGTTCAAAGTATTCCTATGCCCACTACCGCCAGTGGAAGCAACCAGCGGCTAACCATGAGTGGTACAGCGGTTTCTGAAGGTACGTTACTCATTTCTCCGAATGGACAATATCTGACTTTGGCAGGTTATGATGCGGCAATAGGTACAAGCAACATAGCAAGTACCATCTCTACAACTAACAATCGCATTGTCGCTAGAGTAGACATGAATGGCAATGTGGATACCTCCACCACTATCAATGATGGTTACAACACCGGTAACATTCGTAGTGCAGTTACAGACAATGGTACCAGATTTTGGACTAGCGGGACTGGTGCCAGTGGTGGAACTCGTTACGTTAGCCTAAGCAATCTGGGAACCAGTACGCCACTCGCCACTGATTTGACTAATAGTCGTGTAGTAAATATGTTTGATGGGCAACTGTATGTTTCGGCCAGTTCAGGTACTAATAGTTTTAAAGGAATCAGCAAAGTAGGAACAGGATTACCAACCATTTCTGGAACAACGACCACCCGGTTAACCGGATTGACTGATTCTAACTCTGTCAATATATACGGCTTTACGTTTCTCGATAGAGATAATCAGGTGCTAGGTGTTGATACATTGTATCTGGCAGATGATGGTAAAGGATTATTAAAGTTTTCCTTCGATGGTTCCACCTGGGTTGCACAAGGTAGCCTACCGGCTATTTTGATTAGAGGATTAACCGCTACCCTCAATGGCACCAATGTTGAGATTTATGCAACTACGGTAGAGAGCACCCCCTCTAATAATCGTATTGTTCATTTTACCGATACCGCCGCTTTTAACATCACACTCTCCGCCGGTTCTTTTTCCACTGTAGTAGCCAGTGGCACCAACAAAGTATTTCGTGGGTTAGCTCGAATTCCCTATACTAAAATCAGCGCGATTCAAGGGAATAGCACCACCAGTCCCCTCATCGATAGCACCACCAAGGTCACTATTCAAGGTATCGTCACCGGCGTGTTCCAAACCTCCTCCGCACTTAACGGCTTCTACGTCCAAGCAGAAGACAGCGAGGTCGATAATGACCCACTTACTTCCGAAGGCATTTTTGTCTATAATAATACCCCCGTACAAGTCGGTGACCTAGTGACCGTCACCGGGACCGTCACGGAATTTTATGATTTAACCGAACTAAACACCGTTACTAACGTGACTGTCCTCAGTTCCAACCATCCCTTACCGACCGCCGCCATCGTCAATTTACCTTTTCCTGATGCGTTCTATTTAGAACGTTTCGAAGGCATGTTAGTCACCTTGCCACAAACGCTCACGGTCACTGACACTTACGATTTGCCGAAATATGGCGAGATCGTCGTGGCCAATGGTCGCCTCCTCCAACCAACCCAAGTCGCCACCCCAGGCCCGGCGGCCAATACCCTGCAAGCGCAAAATGACCTCAATCAACTCGTCATTGATGACGGCCGAACTGGGAACTACCGGACTCCTTTTGCCTACAACTTCACAGCTAATCACCCGGTGCGAATAGGCAGTACCGTGACCAATCTCACCGGCGTGCTGCACTATGACTTTGGCCAATACCGAGTGCATCCTACCAGCACCGTGACGTTCGCTGACAATTCACGTCCTCCCGTACCTAACCTCAATGGCTCATTGACCGTCGCCAGTTTCAATGTCTTAAACTATTTTATCAGCTTAGGCAATGGTGTAAATTGTGGCCCCGCCGCCAATCAAGAGTGTCGAGGCGCGAATACGGCCACCGAACTGACTCGTCAACAACAAAAATTGGTGGCGACTTTATCAACCATGAATGCCGACATAGTGGGCCTCATGGAATTAGAGAATAACCGCACCGCTCTCCACCAGCTAGTGACTCAACTCAATAACGCCATGGGCGCGGGCACTTACCATTACCTCAACACCGGCATTCTCGGTAGACAAGTGATTACGACCGGCTTGATTTATAAACCAGCCAAAGTCTCCCCCGTGGGCCCATTTGCGACTAAACTCAATGGCGCGTTTGCCACCAATAACCGCGTCCCCTTGGCCCAAACCTTCCTGCAAAATAGCACCGGCGGCAAATTCACCGTCGTGGTAAATCACTTCAAATCGAAAAGCGGTTGCCCTAACAGTGGGGCTGATGCGGACCACGGCGACGGTCAAAATTGTTGGAATGCCTCTCGCCGTCAAGCCGCTCAAGAGTTAACCGCCTGGTTAGCCAAGGACCCCACTGGCAGTGGCGACACGGACTTGTTGATTATCGGCGATTTAAATTCTTATGCCCAAGAAGACCCGATTACCGTGTTCAAACAACAGGGCTACACTAACTTGGTCGAGCAATTCTTAGTCCCCGATGCCTACTCCTTTGTCTTTTTTGGCCAAGCCGGCACCCTGGACTATGCCCTAGCCAGCAATAATCTGGTTTCACAAATCACCGGTGTAGCCGAATGGCATATCAATGCGGATGAGCATTATACGCTTGACTACAACCAGGAAGATTTGCAAACCAGTCCCGTCGTGACGAAACCGGCCAACTTCTTTCAGGCAGACCCTTATCGCTCGACCGACCATGACCCTCTGCTTATTGGCTTGACGCTCCTACCGCCTAACCGGTCCCCACTGGTCGAGGAAACACCGGCTAAATCTCCTCAGAGCGCGGTAACGATTTTTACACCTCCTCAACCACCAGCCTCAACCGTATTGGTAGAAATACAAGGCACCGGCCAGGGGCGGGTGAACAGCGAAATGGGGCTGGCTTGTGAAACCTCTCATTGCACCCCCGTGCTGAATGACGATACCGGCACCCAATGTCAACCAGACGCTTGTCGTGAAACCGTCAATACTGGCACCACGGTGATTCTCACTCCCCAAGCCGCGCCTGGCTCAGTCTTCACCAGTTGGGGCGGACATGAAGATTGTGCGGATGGTCGACTCACTATGAATGGCAATAAGTTGTGCATAGCCTTTTTCCAAGCCATTCATCAACTTGCGGTCACTATTCATGGCCCTGGCACGGTGAAGAGCCACGATTATCTTTATCAATCGACCGGGATTCAATGTGGTAACGGTGACAATCAGTGTAGTGCCTCTTTCAGTTATGGCACCACCACTTTCTTGCAAGCGGTGCCTGCCAAGGATACCAGCTTTGTGGGTTGGGGAGGACACTGCGCCGGCACTCGTAACCCCTTAGCCGTGGCCGTACGAGCCGAGTTAACTTGTGAGGCCCATTTTCAAAAAAATTATTCACCAGCGGTTACGATTCCGTAGCTCACGACCACCCTGACGGCAGCGGCGCTGGGTACGGAAAATACGGTAGTTCCTCCAAATTAATGGAGGTCTTAAAATTCAATGAGTGATCCAGGTTCAAAGTCTCCTAAACCTCAAAGTTTAGGAAACTTAGCACCTGCCAGGTTTAGGAAATTTAGCCACCGGCGGTTAATAAGTACTGAAACCGAAAATTTCGGTTTCAGTACTTAGCCTCAAAGATAAAATTTAAATTGCTGGCTCACCTTAGGAATCACTAACCATGACGCGACAAATTCATGACCAATTTGGCAAAGAACTCCTAGCGGAACTGGTCCAACCCCTTGGACCAGTCAACACCAATCAGGAAATTCATGCTGAAACTTACCAAATAACATAAGGTGGAAAACCGTGTAGAGTCGAAATATCGTTAAAATCAGAATCTTGAGTAACCACTATAAAATCTTCACGCTTGGCAAACTCCCAGATTTGAATATCTTCCTGTTTTTCTAGTTGGAATGCCTTGAGATGTTTCGAGTCGGAAAAAATATCTGCCAACCGTTGACTAAGTTTGTATGAGATGTTTTCATCAAACAACAGCTTCAGTTTCATATTTAGTGTCATAAACCACCGCAATTCGACGCTCTTTATCAGCCGCATAAGCTAAACAAGCCAACACATCTGCCGACGTTAATTCTGGAAAATCATCAACGATTTCCGCGATGTTCATTTCGTTAGCCAACATATTGAGGACATCATAAACTGTTATCCTCAAACCACGAATGCAAGGCTGCCCTGAACGTTTGCCAGGTTCCAGAGTAATCCGTTTTTTATAATCAATCATAAAGTTCTCCTCACAAGTTAAGTCGATAGGTTAGAGTGAGCTTTGCTGAATCCAATTTATGGAAACCATGTAAGAGGCCACAAAGCCCACTCTAATTAACTTACGTGGGCTTTAATTGACTCCGGCTGTCTGCTTCTTTGACTTCAGTATACAACGGGCTTCATTAGCAGTTGATAGCCCGATAGTTCAGTCATGTAGTTGAAGTTTTTAAAGGCGGTGGGCAAACCAACACTTGCTGACCTGACCCTGGCTATTCTTCTTGCAACCAATTTTCCAGCACTAATCCCTCAATATGTTGAAAGTGTTTGAGATTATCGGTCACCAGAATCGCATCGTATGCCAATACAACGGCGGCAATTAGCGCATCAGTTTCACCGGTGGGACGACCTTTCTGGCGAAGTGATACTCGAATTTGGCTATATTGTTCAGCACCGGCCTGATTAAAATCAACGATATTAACAATACGTGAGAGTTGATAAACTTTTTCCAGATTTGATTCTCGACGTTGCGAAGCCCTGGCCCCGTATAACAATTCTCCAAAAACCAGGGTACTGATTGAAACCTGGGGTAAGTGAAACTTCAGTTGGTTAGCAATGGTTCGATTGCCGTTAAAATAGGCAATAACAATATTGGTGTCAAGATGATACATCGAAGGTGATTTCACGGGAAACACTCTGATGGCGTTGTTGGTCAAGTTCGGCAAAAATATTGGCAAGATTCGAGTCGTTCTCCCAGACTCCACAGAGTTCATCCACGAGTGTCTGTTGTTCCTGATAAGTGGGTTTAACTAACTGAATTTTCACCAGGATAGTCATGCCCTCGGGCAGACCGGTGGGGTGAATTAATTCAATCTGTTTACCTTTGATAATGCCAGGGAGGTACATAGTTTCTTTCCTTTGGGTTGAACCTCAATTCAAATTATTTGTCGCTTAATATCCACCGCGTAACATACTTTAAAGGTATGAAACAATCTAGTAGGATAGGTGAAACTGGCAATCGGTGATTACCCACCCTGGTTCCGGTCAGAAGAACCGATTGGCGGGCACCGAGAAAAGTTCTGTTAGGTAGGGTTAGAGATTGAGGAAAATTCACTGCCTTCTCCTCTCACTCGGCCTAAAGTGGCTGAACTTTCGTATTTAACCAAGCCAGTAACTCCTCAAATCGAAACCTATTCCTTTCAAATAACTGCATGAAGTAAATATAGGTTTCCTCATTATCACAGTTTATCCAATAACCATTCAAGCGCAGAAAAGTATCGGTAACGAAAAAAGCGACCCGTTTATTGCCATCGAGAAAAGGATGATTGTTGGCCAAACTCTCCATTAATGCGGCGGCCTATTCTTTAAGCGTAGTATAATAACCGCTTTGTGGACGCATGAGGGCCGCTTCTAACAAAGCGACATCTCTCAAGCCAGGCAGGCCGCCAAAGGTGTTAATAAGTTGTTGCTGAATACTTAGCACCTCTTCGAGGCTTAGGAAGTGAATATTCATTTGGCTAACAATTCGCCCAAGCGATAGTTTTGTTTCAGACTCGCTTGAAAATGTGACATCACCGCGTTGGTGGTTGATACTTCTGGGGCCGACAAAGTGACTTCCTCCAAGAAGGTGACGATAACCGTTATCGGTTTCTCACTGGTAACCAGTTGTTCTAACTGGAGTTGGCCGTTTTGATAAATACCTTTCAATGCTAACATTTGCGGTTTCTTGCCTTAGTTGGTTCTACACACTTTTCTCAATTACACCTACTCCCATGTTTTCTGCAAGCAACCAAAGATTGCGCCATCATAGAACGGTCTTCAGCAACCGCATCTCTTCCTGAACCCATACTTTCTGCCTCTTGCTTGACTGTATAAACTACGGGCTTCATCAACAGTTGATACCCTGACAGCACCCCCGACACCACCGTAAATTTGACAATCCCTTCCTTTGGGAAGTCTGTGGCAACATCATGTCCTTTGACGAGGACAGGGAGCAAACAAACGCTTGCCCATCCTATCCTGGCTTTTAGGGTTAAATTCAATCTGCTGAAAGTTTCATGACGCCCTCAAGTTTAGATAACTTGTTATCAAAAGTAAGCACCGTAAAGCGTTGGAATCGACTTTTAGACACAATCAGAGCATCCGCAAAGTCGATGTTAGTGTCTCGATAAAGGGCCACAGCACTACGGAAAGTATCAGCATCCTCTAGGATAAATGCCCGGTTATCACGCAAATGTTCTAACACCTGTAACCATTCTGGTTTGGTAAAATCATAGGCGCGTTTTAGGGGATTACAATAAATAAATTATCCAATTATGTTGGAATGTATGTTAGAAT
>DZAL01000074.1 GCA_022729575.1 Thiomargarita sp. | reverse complement strand
GTTGGGGGTGGTTGCTACTCCCCTCCTTACCAAGTTGGGGGTGGTTGCTACTCCCCTCCTTACCAAGGAGGGGTTGGGGGTGGTTGAGTTAACCGTGCGTAAGGTAAATTAAACAGATTTGACAACTTTCAAAAAGTAAAGATTTGACAACTTTCAACCAGTTGTCAAATCTAACCAGTACATCTATGCTAGAGCCACCCTATTCTGATACTTCCGACAATTCTATTGAATTTCTCAAAGTCCCTCCTTTTTCGATCGAAGCCGAGCAATCCGTCTTAGGTGGCTTGATGCTCAATAATGAAGCCTGGTTTTCGATAGCCGACTTGATTAATGAACATGATTTTTACCGACCAGAGCACCAATTGATCTTCAGCGCGATTAAATCGTTATCCGAAGAAAGTCGTCCTTGCGATGTGGTCACTTTATCCGAAAGGTTGGAGCAAGATGATAAATGGCTACCCTATCTTGGCCAACTCGCCAAAAATACGCCCAGCGCCGCTAATATTGTCGCTTATGCAGAGATTGTCCGAGAGCGGTCGGTCTTACGCCAAGTGGTGCGCGTAGGCCAAGAAATTGCCGGTAGTGCTTTTAATTTGCAAGGGCGCAATAGTGCGGAATTACTCGACCATGCGGAAAAATTAGTGTTTGAAATTGCTGAACAAGGACTGCGAAAAAAAGCGGGATTTGTCCCCTTAAAAAAACTATGCTCCAAAATGATTGAGCATATTGAATTTTTATCTCAACAAGAAGAGCCACTGACAGGAGTTTCCACGGGATTTAAAGATTTTGATGATTTCACTTCGGGCTTGCAAAATTCGGATTTGATTATTATTGCCGGTCGCCCTTCGATGGGTAAATGTATCACCGGCGATTCCAAAATCATCTTAAGCGATGGTAGTTTAGTTACGATCGAAGAGATTTATCATCGTCGTCAAGCCCAATTACTCACCCTAAATCCAAATGGCAAATTTCACTTTACTCAGCCAACTGCTTTTATCGACAATGGTGAACAACCGGTTTTTGGTGTCACCACTAAGCTAGGACGATATATAGAAACCACCTTTCAACATCCCTATCTAACGCCCACCGGTTGGAAACCACTGGCGCAGATTTCCGTCGGTGAAAAGATTGCGGTTCCTAGTATCCTAAACTGTTTTGGCACTATAACCCTGTCTGACGGTGAAGTTAAATTATTAAGTTATTGGACCGCGGGTAGATATGACTATTTCAATTCCTGGCATGGGCGCTTTAAGAACTTACCGGTCGCGTTACGGGCCGATATCAAAGAAGCGATTTTACAGATAGAATCGAATTCTGGCAAAACTCGTCACCGCTTGGCCGTTACCTTACCCCAAGAATCTAACTTTACTCGCCGGACCATCCCCGCCTTGGTGTTTCAATTGTCGCGACCGCAACTGGCCTTATTTTTAAATCGTTTGTTCGCTACCAACAACGATATCAATGTAACCCTCAAAGGTAATGGCAGTATTCGTTATAATCATGTCAATGAATCTCTAGTCAAGGGGGTTCAACATTTACTACTACGCTTCGGATTATTGTCGACTTTACAACGTAGCCGCCGGGCTACCCAAATCACTTGGTATTTAAAAATTGCGGAACCACGCTCGGTGCTCACGTTTATTGACCAGATTGGTATTTTTACTAAACAATCGATATTGGCTAAGTGGCGGGCCATCTTGAGCAGGGTAACCGAGCCAGAGTTAGCCGTGACCACCACCAGCCGCCTCACTTTAAATGAGAGCAATGAGAGCCTCGTCGATAACCCTCCAACGGCCATTCGAGCGAACAGCGATAATCTCGGTCAAACCTTTGCCAACACCGAGAGTGAAATTTATTGGGATAAAATTTTGTCTATTGAGTATCAAGGGCGCAAACAAGTATATGACCTAACTATACCAGACACTCACAACTTTGTGGCCAATGATATTTGTGTACATAATACCTCCTTTGCCATGAATATTGCAGAACATGTGGCCGTCGATAAGAAATTGCCAGTAGCCGTATTTAGTATGGAAATGTCTAATGAACAACTGATGCTACGAATACTGTCTTCCATTGCCAAGGTGGAGTTACAAAAAATCCGCACGGGTAAACTATTAAATGACGACGATTGGGCGAGTATTACCAGAAATCTGCACCGCTTGGAAGAGGCACCGTTATTTATTGATGAAACCCCCGCGTTAAATCCAACCGAATTACGATTACGGTCACGTCGATTTGTCAGAGAGCAAGGCCGCGTTGGTTTAATTGTCATTGATTATTTGCAATTAATGCAAATTCCTGAAACCAAAGAAAGTCGAGCCAATGAAGTCTCTGAAATTTCACGCTCCTTGAAATCCCTCGCCAAGGAACTTAATGTCCCGGTCATTGCTTTATCGCAGTTAAATCGTGGTTTAGAACAACGACCGGATAAACGACCACGAATGTCAGATTTAAGAGAATCCGGTTGTTTAGCCGGAGATAGCTTGGTACATCGAGCAGATACCGGTGAGTGCATACCCATCCGTGAATTGGTAGGATTAAGTAATTTTTCCGTGTGGGCCGTCAATACTCACACCAGACAGTTAGAAACGGCAACCGTAAGTCGGGTTTTTAGCACCGGCATTAAACCCGTATTTAGGTTAATCACTCAATGGGGACGCACCCTCTGTGCAACAAGTAATCATCGATTTTACACCCCGCTGGGTTGGAAGCGATTAGACCAATTAACACCCAAAGATTATTTAGCGGTGCCGCGCCATAATAGCGATTTGGAGTTAGATTTGACAACTTTTCGAAAGTTGTCAAATCTTAGTACTCATGGCGGTTTAGATTTGGATTTAGATTTGACAACTTTTCGAAAGTTGTCAAATCTTAAGTTGTCAAATCTTAGTACCACAGAGATTGAATGGGACCGCGTGGCAACGATAAAATTTGCAGAAGAAACAGAAGTTTTCGACCTCACGGTACCGAGTTTGCATAGCTTTGTGGCCAATGATATTACCGTCCACAATTCTTTAGAACAAGATGCGGACTTGGTGGTTTTTATTTATCGTGATGAAGTCTATGACCCTGACAGCACTGAAAAAGGAGTCGCGGAAATTAATATTGCGAAACAACGTAATGGCCCAATTGGCAAGTTTAAATTAACTTTTAATGGACGCATTACCAAGTTTGAGAATTACGTCGCGGATGGATATTATGGTGAATAATTTTCAGATTTGACAATTTTTCGAAAGTTGTCAAATCTTTTACTCGAATCAGATTTGACAACTTTTTGAAAGTTGTCAAATCGATTGTTGTCAAATCTATTATTTGAAAGGAGAACCAATCGTTTTATGAGTCGACCAGCTCAAGCGGTTATAGACATAGCCGCTTTATGTTCTAATGTACAACAAGTCAGAAGGTGGGCGCCGCAACAGAAAATTATCGCCGTAATTAAGGCCGATGCTTATGGACACGGTGCCGTGCGAGTAGCACAAGCCATTGAAAACTTAGTAGAAGCCTTCGCCGTCTCCTGTTTAGAAGAGGCTTTAAAATTGCGAGCAATGGGTATTCAACTCCCCATCGTGTTACTGGAAGGATTTTTTCAGGCCGAAGAATTACCGTTAATCGCCCAACATCACTTACACAGTGTCATTCACACGCATACCCAAGTAGAACAATTACTAAAAATATCTCCTCCATTGCCCATTCCATTATGGCTTAAAATTGACACCGGGATGCACCGCTTAGGATTTGCGCCAACTGAAGTAGAAGAGATTTTTCACCGTCTGAAACGCCATCTCCCCACTCAAACTCCTTTGCGTTTATTAAGCCATCTAGCCAGTGCCGATGACCCTCAAAGCCAACAAACTTTGCTCCAAACGCAAGGCTTGTTAAATTTAGTCGACACGTTACAGGTAGAAAGTTCATTAGCCAACTCAGCGGGCATTTTGGGATGGCCGCAAACCCACAGACAATGGGTGCGACCTGGAATCATGTTATATGGGGTATCACCGCTGGCCAATAATTTAGGCTCAACCGCTGGCTTGCAACCCGTGATGGAATTACAATCCGCTTTAATCAGTGTCAAACGGTATCGACGAGGAGAAACTATCGGCTATAGCGCCACTTGGGAATGTCCTGAAGAGATGCCAGTCGGGGTCGTCGCGATTGGTTATGCGGACGGCTATCCGCGCCATGCTCCCGCAGGTACCCCAGTATTAGTTAATGGCAAAAGAGTACCTTTGATAGGACGAGTCTCTATGGATATGGTGACCGTTGATTTACGCACTCAACCAGAAGCTAAAGTAGGAGACGTAGTGGTCTTATGGGGAAAGCAGTTACCAATTGAAGAAATTGCCTCGTCAGCGGGAACCATACCTTATGAGTTGTTATGTCATATTTGTCCCCGTGTGAGACGAATTGAAAAAATTGAAACATGAGTTAACACTAGAGAATTAAAAAAATTTAAGAAAATTTAAGAAAATTTTGATTTTATTCTATTGACATAATTCTCAAAAGTGACTACGGTATGTTGCATTGCAACAATAAAATTAAATATTCTGAACTTTGCCATGAAAATAAATTTTAAATTTGTTGAAAAAACACTTGACAACTATTTTCAGGCTAGATTATCATACACACTATTGTTGCAGTGCAATATAAATAAATCAAAATACTCTAGGTAAAACCGAATTTATTGAGTAATCAAGGGATAACACCCCTCAAAGGGGTGTTATCCCTGTCTGTAAAAGTTCAGATTGTTACGCTATGGAGTATATTATAGTTGTCGCGTTTCTAAATAAAAAGTAAATATACTTTATTACAGTACAGAATTCAATCTCCTCCATCATCCTCCTTTGGTGGTTTGGGCGTGACGACCGTCACGCCTTTTTTTTTGTCACCAGATACCGACACCCTTTGACGAAAAGATTTAAAGATTTGACAACTTTCAAAAAGTTGTCAAATCTAATTTGGCACCGTGCCCAAATCTCGTACCCAAATCTCGCGTAATCGATGTGTCATTAAAGAACTCCTTTTAATCACTCACCTTACGCACGGTTAACTCAACCACCCCCAACCCCTCCTTGGTAAGGAGGGGAGTATCCTGGCGGTACTGGTGGTACGTACTCACCTCCTTACCAAGGAGGGGTTGGGGGTGGTTGTGCGTAAGGTGAGTTAGTCATTTTTCCGTTGATATTCACCTTCGATAATAGTCGGCCCTCGTTTCGACTCGGTGGACACTGACGAAAAGGACGATGAAACCACGGCACGTTGTTGTAAATATTGAACCAAATAACGTACTAAATATAAACGCGATACCGGCCAGACACAAAATAGTCCTGCCACATCGGTAAGAAAACCTGGCGTTAATAATAACGCGCCACCCAGTAAGATAAAAATGCCTTCCAGCAAGGCTTCCGCAGGTAATTGTCCTTGCTCCAACCTGACTATCATCTTTTGTAATGTCGCTAACCCTTGACTACGTACTAGGTACGCTCCTAACAATGCCGTGATAATCAACAATAATATCGTAGGGATCACACCAATTAAACTTCCTACCGTAATTAACAAGTAAATTTCAAAAAAGGGTATAATTAGAAAAACTGCCAGCAACAGCGGAAATAAATTCATCTTAGTTTAACCTCATGGTACTTCAAAGCACAGCGGAGAATTTAATATGGAACCACACAGTGATTATCAATTGCTTATTAACACTTGCCCCAATTTAGACCTCGCTAACCAGATAGCACACTCTTTGATAGAAAACCATCTAGCAGCTTGTGTTAACCTCATCCCCAACATTCAATCGGTATTTGAATGGCAACAACAGGTGGTCAGTGAAACGGAAGTGATTTTACTGATCAAAACTCGTGCTCAACATTACTCCGACATTGAACAACTGATTTTGCAACAACATCCCTATCAAACACCGGAACTCATTGCCATTCCTATAACCACAGGCTTGCCTAAATATTTAGCTTGGCTCGATGAAGTGGTCACTCATCAGTAGTGTGACAAAGGTAATGGTATCAGACCAGACCCATGAGTACAAAGCAAAAGCTTCGTTTTGGGTAGTCCCACCAAATTAATGGAGGTCTTAACCTTCAATGAGTTACCCAGGTTCCAAGTTTCCTAAACCTCAAAGGTTTAGGAAACTTAGCACCTAAAGCTTCGTTTTGGGTAGTCCCGCCAAATTAATGGAGGTCTTAACCTTCAATGAGTTACCCAGGTTCCAAGTTTCCTAAACCTCAAAGGTTTAGGAAACTTAGCACCTGCCAGGTTTAGGAATCCTCGCCCCCGGCAGTTAGTACCCCCATTGGCTGATAGAGACTACCTCGTTTTGTACTCCTGCGCCATTACCCAGCATTATCCCTGTTGACAGCAAAGAATAAATAGTTAACTTAATTATAGTGTGATAATAGATATTATCTATTTGATTATATTATATTTAATTTTTTATAGTATGGAATTTTCAAATAGTCTATGTTATGATTATACTCTCCATTCTATTTTTCAGTTGTAATATTTAATTTCAAATGACTTCAACTTTATTTGCACTATTTGTCACCACTCCTAAAGGGATTGAACCACTGTTAGCTAATGAATTACAAACATTAGGACTGACTAACATCACCCCGACTCGGGCCGGGGTGAAATGTGAAGGGACGCTCACTCAAGCCTATCAAATTTGTCTATGGTCACGTCTAGCGAATCGAGTGCTCTTACCTCTGGCTACCTTCCCAGCCCCTGAAGCCGAGGCTTTGTATGAAGGCGTACAAACTATTCGTTGGGATGAACACTTATCTCCTCAAGGCACTTTAGCCGTTGAATTTAGCAGTCTTTATTCTAAAATTGATCACACTCACTTTGGCGCGTTAAAAGTAAAAGATGCCATAGTGGACCAATTTCGCACTCACTATGGTACTCGCCCTAACGTGTCGTTACATCATCCAGACCTTCAAGTGCGGGTCCATCTCCATGATGATGAAGCCACGGTCTATTTAGACTTAGCCGGTGATAGTTTGCATAAACGTGGTTATCGTAAACCAGGCTTAGAGGCACCGTTGAAAGAAAATTTAGCCGCCGCCATGTTAATTCGTGGTAATTGGCCAAGTCTCGCACAAGCCGGCAGCGGGCTACTGGACCCGATGTGTGGTTCCGGTACTTTACTGATTGAAGGTGCTTTGATGGTAGCCGATGTGGCACCAGCACTGTTACGGGATTATTTTGGCTTTTTAAAATGGCGACAACATGAAGCGACCATCTGGAAAACTTTGACTAAAGAAGCGCAACAGCGTAAACATGCCGGATTGGCGCGACTCCCCATCATAAGAGGTTATGATATAGACTCGAAAGCAGTCACCCTAGCTCTACTCAATGCTAAACAAGCCGGCTTTGCCAAAAAAATTCAAATCGAATGCGCTCCACTCTCCTCCTTACCAGAAAGTAAAAAGCCGTTTGCTACGCCGGGGTTGCTTATCACCAATCCTCCTTTCGGTGAGCGCTTAGGGACGACAGCAGAATTAAAACATCTGTATGGACAACTAGGAGATAGTTTGAGAACTCATTTTCAAGGATGGCAAGCATTGGTACTGGCCGGTAATGTCGAGCTGGGAAAACAACTGGCGATTCGCGCTAAAAAAATTTACACACTCTATAACGGTGCTTTAGAATGCAAATTATTGCAGTTTGAGATTACCCCTGAATGGTTTATGCAAGCCAATGCTCCACCAGTGAAAGACCTGTTGACTTTTTCTTCACTAGGAGAATCGCTAGCAGAAACTAAAGCCAATTTAACGCAGTTACCGTTACACCATCCTGATCACGCCCAAATGTTGGCGAATCGATTGGTAAAAAATTTAAAAAATTTGAAAAAGTGGTTAGAACGAGACCAAATTCATTGTTTTCGCTTGTACGATGCGGATTTACCAGAATATGCGGTAGTCATTGATGTCTATGAACGTTGGGTGCATTTGCAAGAATATTCTCCACCCAACACCATTGAAGTGGATACCGCGCAATCGCGTCTGCAAGATGCGTTAACGATAGTCACTGAAGTGTTGCAAATCCCCGCTAAACACTTGTTTATGAAAGTGCGGCAACCACAACGAGGAAAACAGCAGTATCAAAAACAGAGTGAAAATGGACATTTTTATGAGGTGCGGGAAGGCCCAGCGGTGTTTTGGGTCAACTTTACTGATTATTTGGACACTGGTTTATTTTTAGACCACCGCTTAACTCGTCAAATGATTCAACAACTAGCCTCCGGACGACGCTTTTTAAACTTATTTGGCTATACTGGTACCGCCACCGTGATGGCCGCACTGGGCGGTGCTACTAGCACCACCACCATAGACTCATCAAAAACTTACTTAGCCTGGGCCCAACGTAATTTAGTACGTAATGGTTTTACTCAACCTGGTCATCAATTGATTCAATCGGATTGTTTCACTTGGCTAACGCAGACCACTGAAGACTATGATTTAATTTTTTTAGATCCGCCGACGTTTTCTAATTCCAAACGATTGAATGGCACCTTAGATATTCAACGCGACCATCTTGGGTTAATTCAAGCCGCGGTAAAACGGCTTACCCCCGACGGTATTCTCATTTTTTCCACTAACTATCAACGATTTAAATTAGACACGGAGGAATTAGCCAGCCAGTTACATTTAGAAAACCTAACCCGATTAACTTTACCCACCGATTTTGCTCGTAGCCCGAAAATTCATCAATGTTGGAAAATCCAAAAACAAACCAAGAATAGAATCTAATACACGATTTGACAACTTTAACCAACCAAGATTTGACAACTTTAAAAAAGTTGTCAAATCTAAAACCGTCAAATCTAAAACCGTCAAAGATTTGACAACTTTAAACCAGTTGTCAAATCTAAAACCGTAAAATCTAAAGGACAGGAGCTTAAAATTATGAACCGCTCTCTTTGGTACCAATTATTAAACATCCTACTGATAATCACCTTCTCTCCTCAAACTGTAGCCGCACCGCCGTCACAACCGGAATTAAATCCAGTTTATCAAAATGGCTACAGTGATGGAATGGCGGCGGGGATGGAGCAATGTCGTAAAAGTCCGGCTTCTTGTGGCATCAGTGTCGGTCAAAATACCGACGGCTCTACTCAAGCCGGTATTGAACAATGTCAAAGCAATCCACTGTCTTGTAGTATCACTTTAGGCGCCGAAGATGGTGTCGAAATGTGTCGTCAAGACCCCGCCAGTTGTGGGATTGAAGTGAATCAAAATACCGACGGCGCAACCGCTGACGGTATCACTCAATGTCAAACCGACCCCACCAGTTGTAACATCGATGTGAAACAAGCGGGGATTACTCAATGTCAAAGCGACCCAGCCAGTTGCGGCATTGATATTAATCAAAATAGTGACGGCTCCACGCAAGATGGAGTAGCGCAGTGTCAAAATGATCCCGTCTCTTGCGGCATTAATGTGAACCAAAACAGCGACGGTTCCACGCAAGATGGGATTACTCAATGTCAACAAAATCCAGCGTCTTGTGGTATTACAGTGGACCAGACGATTCAAGAAGTGCTGACCCAATGCCAAACGAATCCAGCATCCTGTGGCATTAAACCCAACGAATGCACCACGACGGGTATCGTGCTACCTCCTGGCGTGAATCCGCAACATGGCATTTATTTACCTGGCGAAGGCCGACTCTATTTACCCGCCATCGATGTACCTAGTCTATTTGACGAATCAGTAGCCAGTTACAAGGTAGAAATGCAGTTGATTCCTGGAAGTGCGCCATTATCGTTTTCATTGATCAGTGTGACACCAATGAATGAGTAGAGTGCGTTAATCTAGCCAGTGGCGGGTCCCCAAATTTAGTTCGGTGCCAACCTCCACCGGCTAAAGCCTCAATGCCATTAAGTTAAGCTAAAGTTACGGCGTTGGAGTCCAAATCTTCAGATTTGGCAACGCCGTCTTACCTTAGCCAATCTCGTCCAAATCTGAAGGTTTGGACTCCAACATGGCTTAACTTAATGGCATTGCGGCTAAAGCCGCAATGCCATTAAGTTAAGACGGCCAAAAAAACCTTGAAGGTCTAAAACCAGACCTTCAAGGTTAAAACCAGACCGCGGGATTCCATTAGCTTAGAGGGACTATCCAGCATTTTAAGGAAAGGGCATCATTCTCATGGGACTAGCCATTCGGTCCACATTATGTTCCATGACTCCCACATAAGCAGTTAAGCTAGTAAATTGGTAACTCATGTTACCCATGTCCATACTCATCCGACCCATACTCTTTTGCATGGCCGCCATATTCTCATTCATATGTTTCATATCGCCGCTCATTTTCAGCATACTGTCTTTCATACCGACCATGGCGAGGTTCATCGTGTCCATCACCTTGATATGTTCATGCATACCATCCACCGAGAACCTCATGGCTTTGACATTTTCCGCGACTGAGATAAAATTTTTACTCATACTGTCCATATATATTGCCATGCTAATCATGCGGTCAGTAATGTCGCTCATATTCGAAGTCAAGGTGAGAATAAGATGAAACATGAGAGCCATTAATAGCACCATGCCAATCAAACTGAAACGGATAATTTGGGTGGTACGTTTACCAATTCTGAGGCTCAATGCTTCCCGCAGTTTCATGGCTTCATGAAATTCGCGCATCGCGCTTTCAACGACTTCTGCTATTTCTCTTGGACTTTTTTCTAGCTCTGTCATAATCCAAATAATCTCCTTTTAGAGTAAAGAACAAGTAAAGCTAGGTAGGGTGGGCAACAGGTTTATCGTTGCTCACCCTTTTCGCAGGGTTGATTTCATGACGGTGGGCAAATAAACACTTGCCCACCCTACCTACTCACAGCATTCCCACGCTGGCGCGTGGGAACGAGAATAAACCTACTGGTGTGCGTAAAGTAGCTGTGTACGGGGGGCAGGGGTTGGGTAATAAGGTTTTTGTGAAATGGTTATTTATCGTACACACATATATGAATACTACTATATCTAACCCGGCGTATTAGTTTCAACCCAACGACTCCCTTCCACCAAAGTTTCCCGTTTCCAAAACGGTGCGTGATGTTTTAACTCCTCAATCAAATAACGACAAGCCTCAAAAGCTGGGCCCCGGTGCCCGGCCCAGGCCGCCACTAAGACAATTGTGTCATTGGGGTGCATTTCTCCCACCCGGTGAATAATTAAGGTATCGAGAATATTCCAGCGTTGGAATGCCGTTTGACTAATTTTTTCCAAATATTTTTCCGTCATTCCTGGATAATGCTCCAACCACATAGTTTGCACCAAATCACCTTCGTTAGAATCACGCATCGTCCCAACAAAAGTAGCCACTGCACCAGTTTTGCCAAAATGAGTATTTAAACTCGTTTCATGCGCTTGTAACCTACCCCAGGGATTAAATGGTTTAGTAGTCACTTCAATGCTCATGTTAACCCCCAGTGACCGGCGGAAAGAACGCAATTTCATCTCCCGCCTTAACCACGGTGTCACAGGAGACATATTCCAAATTAACCGCGGTTAACAGGTGAGCCGGTAACGAGCTATTACCGCAGGCTTGAGTCCACACTTGTGACACTGTTAGCGGTTGAGTCACCGGCAATTGTAATTCACTGGTTCCTACTTGCTCTCTTAAACTGGCGAAAAATTTTACCGTAATCGTCATGCTCGTCAATAGTCCTCCAATCTCTTGTACTTGACAGGACCCAATCACCTAATCCGGGGCACTGCTCGGCACCACACCGTGATAAACCTCGCAAATTTTCAAAACTTGCGAGGTGTGGTCGCCGTACTCTCACTACTCTTCTCCGCATTACCCAATTAAGGTTTCGGGAACCCCGTCTCTTCTTAGCGAGTTGCGAGCACCTTGTACTTGGTATCAATTCCTCGAATGTGAGTGAATAACCACATTTTTAGGAACATCACAAACTCCACACTAATCTTCTCATTGGTGCCATTGACAAAATCCATGACCAATTTGTTCAAATCAACCATCAGATTGTTATGCAATTTTCTATGTGTCTCCAGTCCTGGAAAATTAGCGGATTGCATATAGTTTTCTTCATCCTTGAAATGCTTTATTACGTAGTTGACCAATTCACCGGCCTGAGCAATCAACTCTTGCTTGGAAGCCCCTGCCTCATTTTTTTGGTACAGCGCTTCCATCATACCTATGAGAGTCTGATGTTGTTGATTCATTAATTCAACCTCAACATCTAATGATTTATCCCATTCAAAAAAGGCCATAAGTTCTCATTCTCCTGTTAATTAAATTTCTTCTTAGTTTTTCAGCTATAGTATATAACTAAACCTTCCATTTTAGCAGACTCTAAATCATTTTCTAACCGCAGATTTGACAACTTTTTGAAAGTTGTCAAATCTAGTTACTAAACCGCAGATTTGACAACTTTTTGAAAGTTGTCAAATCTAGTTACTAAACCGCAGATTTGACAACTTTTCGAAAGTGGTCAAATCTTTTACTCGAATCAGATTTGACAACTTTTTGAAAGTTGTCAAATCTAGTTACTAAACCGCAGATTTTGACAACTTTTTGATAGATTCCAGCATTACGTTGTTACATACTGGACAATTAGGGTCTTTATGTAATTTGATAGTACGCCATTCAGAAGTGTAAGCATCAAATAATAACAATTTACCACATAAAGATTGACCTAAATTAAGCAATACTTTAATAATTTCTACGGCTTGAATACTCCCGATGACACCGACTAAGGGAGTAATAATACCCACTTGGCTACAAGTCTCGGCTTCCTCTTCCGCAGTCGCTGGGTATAAGCAATGATAGCAAGGACTTTCTGCATAAGCCGGCAAAAATACCGATACCTGGCCCTTAAAACCCATCGCCGCCCCTGAAATTAAAGGCTTGCTATGACGTACAGATGCCGCATTAAGGGCAAAACGTGTGTTAAAATTATCACTGCAATCTGCTATCACATCAGCGGCTTCTACTTGACGATCTAACTCATCCTCAGTCAAATGTTGCTGACTCGCCACAATTTGAATGGTGGGATTCAGTCGTTGTAATTTTTGTGAAGCGGACACCGCCTTGGATTGACCAAGTTGGGTTGAATCATGGACAATCTGCCGTTGCAAGTTAGATAATTCTACCAGATCAGAATCAACGAGGATTAATCGCCCTACCCCGGTAGCGGCTAGATACATAGCTACCGGTGACCCTAAGCCACCCAGGCCAACAATTAAAACGGTCGCTTGCATCAACTTTTGCTGGCCGCTAATGTCGATTTGTGGCAATAAAATATGGCGATTATAACGAAGTAATTGAGTATCATCCATTGGTCAGAAAAAAATTTAGTGGGAAATCGAGACTGTAATTTTTAATTCTTACTTCTTAAACTTCCTAAGTTAGGAACCAGTTTATTGTATCAAAAATTTAATGTTAAAACTGGCATATATGTAAACATTGCTAATATTAATCGTATTTGATATTGAAATAGATTTGACAACCTCACCTTACGCACGGTTAACTCAACCACCCCCGGCCCCTCCTTGTTAAGGAGGGGAGTACACCATGCCAACTCAGTTGACGCATACACCCTCCTTAACAAGGAAGGAGGGGAGTACACCATGCCAACTCAGTTGACGCATACCCCCCTCCTTAACAAGGAGGGGCCGGGGGTGGTTATGCGTCAAATCTAACTAGCCACAAAATTTATACACTATTTATCAAGGACCCAATAACATGCCCACCACCAAAATTTTGCTAGACGAATCTGAAATTCCGACTCACTGGTATAACGTCATCTCGGATCTACCCAATCCGCCGGCACCTTATTTAACGCCAGACGGTAAGCCGCTCACGCCGGATATGATGACGAGCATTTTTGCGCCAGCCTTAGTCGAGCAAGAAATGTCAACGCAACGCTGGATACCTATTCCAGAAGAAGTGCGAGAAATTTATCGTCTATGGAGACCCTCTCCCTTATATCGAGCGCACCGATTTGAAGCAGCGCTGGGCACGCCAGCCAAAATTTATTATAAATATGAAGGAGTTAGTCCAGCCGGCTCGCATAAACCCAATTCCGCAGTGGCCCAAGCCTACTATAACAAAATCGCCGGCATTAAACGCTTGGCCACTGAAACCGGAGCGGGCCAATGGGGCTCCGCACTGGCTCTAGCCGGTCAAATGTTTGGTTTAAGTGTGCGTGTGTATATGGTCAAAGTTAGCTACCAACAAAAACCCTTTCGCCGCTCGATGATGGAAACCTGGGGCGCCGAAGTCATTCCCAGCCCCTCCCAGTTAACCCAGGCTGGGCGACAAGCGTTAGCCAAAGACCCGGACTGCCCTGGCTCCTTAGGAATGGCAATTTCAGAAGCCGTAGAAGAAGCCGCTTCACGTCCAGACACTAATTATACCTTAGGCTCCGTACTCAATCATGTCCTGTTACATCAGACCATCATTGGCCAAGAAACCCGTAAACAATTAGAACAAGTCGGCGACTACCCAGATGTCATCTTTGCCCCCTGTGGTGGCGGCTCCAATGTCGGCGGTATGATGTTTCCATTTTTAGCCGATAAAGCCGCCGGCAAAGCCATTCGCTTAGTACCCGTGGAACCCACCTCCTGTCCAACCTTAACCCGTGGTCATTATGCCTACGACTTTGGCGATAGCGCAGGACTTACGCCATTAATGCTAATGTTTACCTTGGGCCACGATTTTCTGCCACCCAGCATTCATGCCGGTGGTCTGCGCTATCATGGCGACTCCGCTCTAGTCTCCCAATTATGTCACGACGGCATTTTAGAACCCATCGCCGTGCCTCAATTGGCCACCTTTCAAGCCGGCATCTTATTTGCCAAAACCGAAGGTATTTTACCCGCCCCAGAATCAAATCATGCTATCTGTGCCGCGATGGAAGAGGCATTGCAATGTAAACAAACCGGCGAGCCGAAAACCATATTATTCACTTTGTCAGGACATGGCCACTTTGATCTTGCCTCTTATGATAAATATTTAGCTGGAGAATTAAGCGACCTCGATTATCCAGCGGAAACTTTGCAACAATCATTGCAGAATTTACCTAACATCACCAGAAGTTAAGTAGAGTTTATATAGTAACTCACCTCACGCACCACCACCCCTAGCCCCTCCTTGCTAAGGCGGGGAATCTCCCCTGCGAGGCCGGTGGTGCTTACTCCCCTCCTTACTAAGGAGGGGTTGGGGGTGGTAGTGATTTAAACCTGACAGGTCTTTGAGACCTGTCAGGTTTGACACCTTGATGTATCCAAATAAATTATTAACTTATCAACTAAATCCATTTATGATTACCAATGTTGCCCAACTACGCCAAACCTTTTTAGACTACTTCCAAACCAAAGGACATACCATCGTCCCCAGTAGCCCCTTAATCCCTGCCAACGACCCCACCTTACTGTTTACTAATGCAGGGATGGTACAATTTAAAGAAACCTTCTTAGGCACCGAAATTCGACCCTACACTCGCGCCGCCAGTTGTCAACGTTGCCTCCGTGCCGGCGGTAAACACAACGATTTAGAAAATGTTGGCTACACCGCCCGTCACCACACCTTCTTTGAAATGCTCGGTAACTTCAGTTTTGGTGACTATTTCAAACGTGAAGCTATTGAATATGCTTGGGAATTTTTAACACAAGTGCTACAAATTCCAGCCGAAAAATTATGGGTCACGGTCTATGAAAAAGATGACGAAGCGGCTGATATCTGGTTGCAAGAACTCAAAATAGCCCCTACTCGCTTTTCGCGTTGTGGAGACACCGACAATTTTTGGATGATGGGAGACACCGGCCCCTGTGGACCTTGCTCCGAAATTTTTTATGACCATGGCCCCACCATTGCCGGCGGCCCCCCCGGTAGCGTTGACCAAGAAGGAGACCGCTATATTGAAATTTGGAACTTAGTTTTCATGCAATATAATCGCAATACGCAAGGACAATTGACCCCGTTACCTAAACCTTCAGTGGACACTGGCATGGGGCTAGAACGACTCGCCGCGGTCATGCAACACGTTCATAGCAACTATGAAATTGACCTCTTCCAAGCACTCCTCCAAACCGCCGCCAACATTGTCGGCAGTAGCAACACTGATAATAACTCCTTACGAGTATTAGCCGACCACATTCGCGCCTGCGCCTTTTTGGTCATTGATGGCATCGTCCCCTCCAACGAAGGACGCGGTTACGTCCTCCGGCGGATTCTCCGCCGCGCCATTCGCCACGGCTATAAATTAGGCATACAAGACCCATTTTTTTACCGACTGGTTAACGAGTTAGAAGCGCAAATGGGGAAGGCTTACCCAGAATTAACCCAACATCAAGAGTTAGTCATTCGTATTTTGCAACAAGAAGAAGAACGGTTTTCTGAAACCTTAGACCGCGGAATGCGTTTATTGGAACAAGCCATCACCGATTTACCTAACCAGGGCACTATTCCAGGAGACGTGGTATTTAAACTGTATGATACCTATGGCTTCCCCACGGATTTAACCGCAGATATTGCCCGAGAACGTGGATTAAATTTAGACCTCGCCGGTTTTGAGCAACTGATGACCGTGCAACGTGACACCGCCCGCAGTGCCGGTCAATTCAAAGTCGATTTAAGTCAAATCACTCAAGCCCCGACCTGTCAAACCGAGTTTACCGGTTATGAGCAAACTGAGCAGGAAAGTGTCGTCGTGGCCTTGTATCATGAGGAAACACCGGTGACCAGTTTAAGCGCAGGGCAAGCTGGCCGAGTGATTTTAGAACACACCCCCTTTTATGCCGAATCTGGCGGTCAAGTGGGAGATAGTGGTACGTTAAACCGAGTTGACAACTTTCAAAAAGTTGTCAACTCTAAAGTTGTCAAATCTACGGACACGAACAGATTTGACAACTTTCAAAAAGTTGTCAACTCTAAAGTTGTCAACTCTACGGACACTATATTTGAAGTACAAGACACTCAAAAGCTAGGCAAAGCCTATATTCATTTGGGTCAATTAACCGCCGGTAGCCTTCGCGTCGGAGATAAACTACTAGCAAAAATCAATACCCAAGCGCGTCAAGCCACCGCTCGTCACCATTCGGCGACGCATTTACTTCATGCCGCGTTGCGTCAAATTTTAGGAGAGCAAGTGAAGCAAAAAGGCTCCTTAGTAGCCCCCGACCGGTTACGTTTTGACTTCTCCCACTTTGAGCCGGTAAGCCCAACGCAACTGGCCACCATTGAACGAATAGTCAATACGCAAATTCTATTCAACCAGCCAGTGACTACGCAAGTAATGCCCTTGGAGGAAGCGATGAAAAGTGGCGCGATGGCCCTATTTGGTGAAAAATATGACCACCAAGTGCGAGTGCTATCAATCGGTGAATTTTCTACTGAACTCTGCGGCGGGACTCATGTGCAACGAGCCGGCGACCTCGGTTTATTTAAAATTATCGCAGAAACTGGAGTAGCCGCCGGAGTTCGTCGAATTGAAGCCATCACCGGTACTCGCGCGTTAGAATGGGTGACTCAAGCGGAAACGACTTTAACTAAAATGGCCCATTGGTTAAAAACCAATCGTGACAGTTTAGAAGAACGTCTGGCACAAGTGCTGGAACAGCATCGCACTGCCGAAAAAGAACTGGCACGGTTACAAGCTAAATTGGCCAGCCATCAAGGCAGTGATTTAGTGAGTCAAGCGATTGAAATTAAAGGAATTAAAGTACTATCAGCGCTAGTGGAAAACCTGGAGCTAAAACAACTTCGTGAAACCTTAGACCAATTGAAAAATAAATTGGGCACCGCCGCCATCGTTCTCGCCACCGTCAAAGAAGATAAAATCACCTTAGTCGCCGGTGTAACCGCAGATATAACGAATAAAATTAAAGCCGGTGATTTAGTCAATCACGTTGCTAAACAAGTCGGCGGTAAAGGGGGGGGTCGTCCTGATATGGCACAAGGAGGAGGTATGGAACCGACGCAATTACCGACCGCGTTACAAAGTGTGAGCGAGTGGATCCGAGAGAGAGTTTAATTATAGTAGTATTCATAAATCTTTGTACCCCAATGCTATTAAGTTAAGCCCGAGGTTTAAGGGATAACACCCCTTCGAGGGGTGTTATCCCTGCGGTTGGCAAGCGACTTTATCTACCGCAATAGGGAAGGAAATACCTTAACTTAATGACATTGCCCTGCCCGTACACGGGCAATGCCATTAAGTTAAGCCATTCCCCGGTCTGGTTTTAACCTTGAAGGTCTGGTTTTCGACCTTCAAGGTTTCTTTCGCAGGCTTAACTTAATGGCATTGCCCCGTGTACCGGGGGTAATACGGTTTTTTCTTGTTCCTACGCCGAGCGTAGAAACGAGAAGATTGGCCCCTACCAGAATGGATAATCTATTTCTTGATGGTCCATTTTGGTAGAGACTGAGTACAGAACTTATGTCGAAACTACTCAATGGACTTGACACACCATTCGGAAAATTCTAAAATTCGGAAAATTCTGATTCAGACCATTAACAACCACCAACAAAGGCCAACCCTATGTTCCAACAACTACTAGACCAAGCCAACTCCGCCGAAGCCCGTTATCTACAAGACAGCGACTCCACGGCCTTAGACGAGGCCATTACCGCTTGGGAACGCATTTTACAGCATCCTGACTTTGCCTCGGTTGACACTGACTTTCGCTTGAGAGTATTAAATGACAGTGCAGGCACTTACTTACGTCGCTATTGGGCGAGAGGTGAATTAAGTGATTTAGACCGCGCTTTATCAGGCTGGCAAGAAGCGGTGCCACTGATACCCGCAGGCTCGCCCGACTTGCCCAGTATTCTAAACAATCTGGGCACTGGCTTGAGAACCCGCTATGCCCGCACGGGCGACCTGACCGACCTGCAAACGGGGCTGGAGGCTTTCCAACAGGCGATAGACCTGACACCCGCAGGCTCGCCCGAGTTGCCGAGTCTATTAAACAATCTGGGCAATGGCTTGAGAGACCGCTATGCCCGCACGGGCGACCTGACCGACCTGCAAGCGGGGCTGGAGGCTTACCAACGGGCGGTGCAACTGACACCCGCAGGCTCGCCCGATTTGCCAGGTCGTCTAAACAATCTGGGCAATGGTTTCTCCAATCTCTACGCCAGCAGTGGTGCGATGGGCGACTTAGAACTGGCGATGGAGTATTATCAACAAGCGGTATCTTTAACCCCTGCCAACTCGCCCGACTTGCCCAGTTATCTGAACAATCTGGGTAATAGTTTTTCCAACCGCCACGCTAGCACGAGGGTCGTGAGTGACTTGGAACTGGCGATTACGTATTATCAACAAGCAGTGTCCTTGACTCCCGCTAATTCGCCCGACTTGCCCAGCCGTCTAAACAATCTGGGCAATGGTTTCTCCAATCGATATGTCAGCACTGGTGCGACGAATGACAATGATTTGGAACTAGCGATTGGATATTATCAACAAGCGGTGTCCTTGATCCCCACCAATTCACCAGATTTGCCCACTATTCTGAATAATTTGGGCAATGGTTTGAGAAACCGTTATGCCCGCACCGGCGCAGAAGGCGACTTGAAAGAAGCCATTCAGTCTTGTGAACGGGCCGTGGCGCTTACGCCTAAAAATTCGCCTTCGTTATTAACTCGCCTCAAAAATCTATGTGATGTTTTAAGAGAACATTTTTCCGCTTATGGGGAAGCTCCCAAACAAGTGCCTCTCTGAATCATGTCAAATTCTACAAATGGGTCTAATTCTTCCATGACAGAAAGAAGTTATCAGTATACTGATCAAAGTAGTGAACAACTTCTTAAAATGGAATTGTCAAAAGCGATTTCACGTTATAAGAAAAGTGGCCAAACTGGTATGGACCACGAAATTCTTGAGTTACTTGAAAAAACTCGTGAAGGAATTTCTCAAAACTTTCACCGCCAAAATTGGGAAAATGCAGAGAAAACGTATCAGTACATTGATCAATCTATTAACGACATTCTCTCGATTCAATTGACACGAACTGATAAAGAGTCATGGTTGAAGGAAATTCAAGGGACCGTTTCCCAAGCCGCTTACGCATTAGTTAAACGAAATGAATTTGAAGGGGCCGTAGTCACCCTAGAACGTGGTCTTGCCCGTCTCCTTAGCGAAGCCCTCCAACGTGACCGCGCTGATTTAGAGCCATTGAAGACCACCGGCCATACTGGCCTCTATCACCGTTATCAAGACTTCGTTGAATGCCATCATGAAGCACAACAGCGACAAAATCTTGAGGATTTGAAGGAAGTGCAAGCAGAGTTAGATAAAACCATTAAAGACATTCGTCAAGTACCAGGCTATGAACATTTTTTCAGTCTCCCTGAATTTGGCTTTATCCAAGCGGCCGCGCAAGATACACCGCTAGTTTATATCCTGACGACCGCAGCCGGTGGATTGGCGTTAATCGTGAGAAAGGAGGGGATTACGCCGGTGTGGTTGCAAGAATTAACGACAACCGCTTTGCAAGAACAGGTTAGGAATTACCGTAATGCTTATGAACACCGCCATCAGGATGAACCCACTTGGTTTGAAACGTTGGAACAAACTACCCACTGGTTAGGGCAAATTCTCATGGACGAACTGAATCAGCCTTTACAAAGTCGTATAAGAATGGCTGACAATGAATTTTTGACCTTGGAAGAGATACTCACCTTACGATTGGAAAGTCGTTTAGCCACATTATCCGCCTGTGAAACGGGTATTCCTGGCACCAAATTACCTGATGAAGTGGTAAGTTTCGCGGCGGGCCGGTTACAGGCGGGTGTTGCGGGTATCGTGGCCTCGTTGTGGTCAGTCCATGAGTTAAGTACTGCGTTATTAATGGTACGGTTTTATGATTACTGGCGAGAAGAACAGCTAAACCCCGTGGAAGCGTTGCGACAGGCACAAATTTGGGTGAGAGATACCACTAATAAAGAGAAGGTCGATTATTTTGCCCGGAAATATACGGACTACTTGTCCCGCGCTAATCCAAATGCGGCTGCGGCTGATGCGGCTATTCTGTTGAAAGCAACAATTGCCTATCATCATTTTCAAGAAGGGGCTCGGGACTTTGAACATCCTTATCATTGGGCGGCATTTGGATTTACGGGGTATAATGAAGTCCCTCACCCCCGACCCCTCTCTCAAAGGGCGAAAGACAATTGGGAACGAGAAGACAGACAATTAATTGACACTAAACTAACTTAACTTAACTGGAGAATCAACTCATGAGCAACACTATAAAACTATTGGAACACGCTTTCCAAATTTCTAAACAATTGCCCGCTACCGACCCGCTGAAAAACTCGCTAGATTCACTATTAGCGCAAGTCAGTAACTTGGTGGACGTGGCGATTCATGACCTGTTAAAAAAACCTGGTTATCTCAACATCGAGGTCGATGCCGATAATAGAGAATTCTATTCTTATTTCCCTGGCAAACCGCCCAAGGCCAGTGTCCAAGTTTACCTGTGCCCCAATGGTAATCAAACCTGCCATCCCGATTGTCCTCACCATAATGGTTTTAAACGCTATGGTAGCGAGCCGATTCCCACTTGTCCCCAAACTCACCAATCCCTACAATTGTTCACGGAAATTGAATTATCATGACGACGCGGCCCTGATAAACAATCGAAGGGACCCACGTTTACCATGGAATTAACTAAGGGGTAGGTGGACCACGGTAAACCATCACTGCCATTAAGTAGAGGTCGCTTCGAGTAGCGGTCGATAGAAGTAGCGGTCGCTTGGAGTAGAGGTCGCTTGGAGTAGAGGCTTTAGCCGGGGAGGCTGGCACCGAACTAAATTTGGGTCCCCGCCACCGGCTAAAATCTCTACTCCAGCACAGTTGGCCTTGAGCTCACCGGCTAAAGCCTCTACTCCAATTCATATAAGTAGAGGTCGCTTCGAGTAGAGGTCGATAGAAGTAGCGGTCGCTTGGAGTAGAGGCTTTAGCCGGGGAGGCTGGCACCGAACTAAATTTGGGTCCCCGCCACCGGCTAAAATCTCTACTCCAGCACAGTTGGCCTTGAGCTCACCGGCTAAAGCCTCTACTCCAATTCATACACGAAAATAGGTGTAGCACACCAACTAATGCTTCAGTAGTACCAGAGTTAATGAATATTACTATAACAATAATCGAGCCATAAATTACTTAAATATTCTTGCACACGATTCTGGCTTAATCGCTCTTCCACATTAGCTAAATCAATCAGATCCAACGGCTGGTCTTGCCAAGAGCACGCAAATACGGCTTTAGTGCGTTGACCCGTGGTGGGGTCAAGTTGCCATTGCAAACATTGCGCACAAACACCTTTGAGCATACACTGCATGGGACTGTTTACCATAGCGATAAATTTAGGTGCCTGGGGGGACTGTGTAAAATATTCTCGTAACTCCTCATGCCGCGCCGTTTGCAGGCGTTTGACTAAGTGGTTACTGCCAATAATGTGAACTCGAGTCACGGCCGATAATGGAATCATCGGCGGCACCCCAGTGAGTGTACCATTGGCATAGCGCGTTAATATTTCAACTAATTCGCCGGTGGCTGAATAATCCTGGGGACGCTGACTAGAAATAGGCTCCCCGCTCGCGGTAATCCAGACTATGACATCAGTGGCCGCTTCCAACTCCGTTTGCTGATAAATCTCAGCGGCGGTCGGTACACTGACTACGTAAAGCACTCGATTGCCGGCGGCTCGGAATGCTGGGCCCAAGGTTCGAATTTCTGCCAGACTTAAGCGTCCGCCAATGACCAGAATAGTTTCGCCACCGGCTGGAATTTGGGTGCGGGCGCCGGTGGGTCCCATCAAGGCTATCGGTTGTGGGGTACGAAAGTTGGCATATAAACGAGAGCTGACACCTCGCTCGAGGACCATCAAAGTAATCAATCCGTGCTCACGATTGATGCCAGCACAACGCATGGCTAAGGCTTCCGTTTGTAGGCGAGTGTTTCCCAATAACGGTGCTAAGGTTTCAAAATTTTGGACCCGGAAAAATTGTCCTGGTTGAAATTGTTTGGCGACTAACGGCGCCCGAATCAGCAACTCAATGGTGGTAGGGGTACGACGTCGCACTTGTTCTAAAGTCGCGGTCAATAAATGTTGTAATTTCGTTTTAAATTCAAGATATTCACTCCAATCACCGCGCAAGTTAACTCGTTCGCCAAACAGTTTAACCAGATGAGGATAAGTGCGTTTGCCAGAAGCGACCGCTTTGACCACCGTGCCATGAAATGTCGGATGAGTGTCGCCAATAAAACTTACTCGATGGTCCAAGTGTTGATAAGAGGTAAAAGGTCCAAAATCTTCCACTTTACAATGGTTGGCGACGGTCACCGGTTGCCATTGACCAGCCACCTCGTGAAATGGTTGATATTGAAGGCCAGCGCGTTGAAATTGTCCGCGATGCTCAAATTCATAAGCAATATTGGGCTGGGCCCCGGTGGCTACTAAAATGCACCGGGCCGATAAAGTGACTTCTTCGGCGGAGGAAGACCAATGACCGGTGGAATCGGGCTGGTAGCGATAACACACTAAGGCTTGGGCGTGTCCATACTGGTCCAACTGTACCGCCTTCGGGGCCAAACCGGCGGCATAAAAAATACCTTCTTCTAGGGCCTTGCTGATTTCTTCATGGTTGCGTAAATACGCTGGCGATTCTGGCAAAGCGCGTCGATACACTACCGTCACTCCTCCCCAATCATGCAATAATTGTTGCACGTTGGGCACTTCCCCCGCGGCTTGGGCGCGGGTTATCTCAGTTTGTAAGGCTTGACCATGGTTCAACCATTCTTGCAAAATGGCCCACGATTCCTCCTCTAAACCCTCTAAAATTTGCGCCTCACTCATTACGGAAGAGAGTTGTTGGTAGCGTTGCCAGATTTTCTCGATTTGTGCTAAATAATAGGCTTGTACTTCGGTGGCCGCATCAATGCTGGTTAAGCCGCCGCCGATGACGACCGCCGGTAAACGTATTTGTAAATTAGCTAAACTATTGGCTTTAGCGGCTCCAGTGAGTTGTAAGGTCATTAGAAAATCCGCGGCTTGACGCATTCCTGGGGCGAGACTGCCGGGAATGGGTAAGGCTTGTGGTAAGCCAGCACCGACGGCTATAACGAGGTGGTCAAAACCTAAGTCCCAAGCATCGGCGACGGTCAAGGTGCCGCCAAAACGGACACTGCCATAAATTTGGTAATAAGGTCGGCGGCGGAGACTAAGATAGATTAATTTTAAGAAATTTTTGTCCCAACGCACGGTAATACCAGCTTCCGCCACGCCTCCAAAACCGGTGATAATGCGGTCCGCTAAAGACTCCGTGATACTGGTATAGTCGCGGATGGGAGAGGTTAATAAAGCTACGGGTAAAGGTTCAATTTTCGCCCCATCAATGCCGACGACCGCAAAGCCTTCCATGAGCAGATGATGAGCCAAAGTGAAGCCGGCGGGGCCTTGACCGGCGATTAAAATTTTTAGTCCATTATACGGTTTAGGCAACCATTGGCCTGGTCGTAAGGGATTCCAGCGAATAAGCAAATCATAAATTTCTACTCCCCACGGTAAAGCTAACACATCAGTTAAGACTCGAGTTTCAATTTGCGGAATATTGACCGGCGTTTGTTTTTGATAAATGCAGGCTTTCATGCAGTCGTTGCAAATTCGATGGCCGGTGACCGCACAAAATGGGTTATCGATCATGATGACGGCCAATGCGGCAATTGAAAAAGCCTCTCGTTTGAGCAAGTGCATTTCCGAAATCTTTTCTTCTAAGGGACAGCCGGTGAGCAAATTACCTAACGGGTCGATTTTGAACGTGGTCCCAGCAGTAGCGGTGGTGGACTTGGGGCTGGCCGGGAAACCTTTAGCACAATAATCGCCGGCGTGGTCATGGCAGTAAATGCAGTAATTAATTTCGCCCAACACTTCCCGTAATGACATTCGCGAATCAGTTAATTGAAAGCCTTGTCGTTGTCGGCGCTCGTGCAGGGGGCCTGCCACTCGACCAAGGTGGTCTGGTGGTACTGGAATAGTTGAAACTAAATGACGATAGTCTAGGGGTTGCGGTAGCTTAAAACTGACCCAATTCTGGACCGCCGCTTGTCCTTCTGGGGTGGTTAAGGCTAAGATGCACCAACGAGTTAATTGTTCAAGTTGGTGAGCATAAGTGTCGGGGTCGGTGAGGTAATGTTTGGCCAGGAGGGCGACGCTTAATTCACGGTCTCCAGTGGGTAAGTGGGTTAACGTTTGCTCTGACGTGAGTTGGGACTGTAACCAGTGGTCTAATTCGGTAAAACTTTCGGTGGGGGAGGCTTCCCGTAAACGTCGTTTGGCTCGACGTAGGACCAACCATTTTTTAAATTCTAAAATGGGGGATTGCGCGTGAAGTTGTTGACGAGAATGCTCTAGGTCGATTTGGATCTTAAATAAGTCGGCGATGAAATGTTCCAAGACTTTAGCACTGGCAATCAGTAATTCGCTGATTTGTACTGGCGATAAGGTGTGGGTGGCTTGCCGATATTCCAATAAACGTTGCGACAACGAGGCATCTTGTTGTTGCAGTTGTTGCAGAAATTGTTGGTCTAAGGTGGCGAGGGTATCGAGTTGCCAAAATTGGGCGAAAGTGGATTGGTTAAAAGTGAGTGTGGTCTGATTTAGCATAAAGTAGAATGTAGAAAAAATGAAGTTGTCAAATCGGTAACTCAACCACCCCCAACCCCTCCTTGGTAAGGAGGGGAGTGAACCACCCCCTCTTTCTCCCCTCCTTACCAAGGAGGGGTTGGGGGTGGTTCACTCCCCTCCTTACCAAGG
>DZAL01000073.1:7170-25895 GCA_022729575.1 Thiomargarita sp. | reverse complement strand
AGTTACCAAGGTTCAAAGTTTCCTAAACCTCAAAGGTTTAGGAAACTTAGCACCAGCCAGGTTTAGGAATCTTCGCACCGGCGGTTAGTACCTCCATTGGCTGGTAGGGACCACCAAACTTTTTCATTCACTTTTTAACCTCACGTATGGAGTCAATTTTAAATATGAAACAAACTCGTTATTTAGTCGTTATTTTATTAGCCATGTTGCTGGTGGCATTTTCAGGATGTAGTAGTAAGAAAGTCAAAGATGGAGATGGTGTAGGCGGGACCCCAGGTATTACCGATGCAGCAGGCAGAAATGATGGAACTGGCGTTGATGGGCAAGGGATTAACGGAGACGGTGATGGCACTGGCGGTAACAGCGGCGGTGCTTTCCCCCAACAGCGCGTAGTCTATTTTGATTATGACAAAGACGAAATTAGAGGAGATGCACGGGGTATTTTAGAGGCCCATGCTGCTTACTTAACCTCTCGTCCAGCCAACATCCGCTTAGAAGGACATGCCGATGAGCGAGGCTCGCGTGAATACAACCTGGCTTTGGGTGAAAGTCGCGCTGAAGCGGTCAAACGCACTTTGTCGATTTTAGGGGTACCAGAATCACAAATGAACACCCTTACTTATGGGGAAGAGCAACCCATTGACCCAGGTCATAATGAAACCTCTTGGCAATTAAATCGCCGAGTAGAAATTATTTATCCTTAACCCACTCTCCCTCACTATTATGTTAACACGCCAACTCATTGGTCTGTTGTGTCTGAATCTCTTCGTGGGAACCGTGATGGCACAACAGTATCTTGGAGGTGATACCTCTGAAACGCGATTAGAGCGGTTAGAACAACAACTGGCTAATTTTAGACAAACCCTCTTGGAGCATGAGTCGACTATTTCTCAGTTACAACGAGAAATTAAAACGTTGCGGGGTGATAAAGAAGTCCTGCTCTATGAATTAGAGCAGGTCAAAAAACAACAGGAACAAATCTTTTTAGATTTAGACCAACGGTTACAAAAATTACAGGCCGAAAAAACTCAACCCAGTCTGGGTACTGCTGACACTGCTGAATCACCTACTGGTGTAGAAACGGTTGACCCGCCTGATTCTGAAATCACCGAAACTCCTGATGAAGACGTAACCTCCGCTGAAACTACTCAGAAAGCTCCGGCGGTTTCTAACCATCCAAAGACGGTAGAAACTACTGCGCCGACTTTACCTAAAACTACTCCTGCCACTCCTGCGGTGACCGGGAAGGTAGAGGATTTAACCACGGCCAGTCCCACCACTACTACTGAAGTGGACGACTCCATCACTCCTAAATTGGTCGGCAATGAAAAACAAGATTATCAAACCTTGTTTAAATTAATCCAAGACGGTGAATACCAAACAGCGGTCGCCGGTTGGCAAACTTTTATCAATCGTTACCCGCAAAGTGAATCAATAGCCAATGCCTATTATTGGCTGGGAGAAGCGCAATACACTCTCCAAAATTATTCAGCCGCTTTAAGCACTTTTAAGACTTTACGCGACAAATATCAGGATCATCAGAAAAGTCAACAAGCGTTGCTAAAAATTGGTTATATTTATTATGACCAAAAACACTATGAAGAGGCAAAAACCGTGTGGCGACAAGTTAAAGAGTTGTATGCCGGCACCACGGCCGCACGATTAGCCGAGCAACGTTTGCAACAACTACCTTCACAATAATTTAAATTTGAATTTAGATTTGAACTTAGATTTGACAACTTTAAAAAAGTTGTCAAATCTGATTTTTGAATTTGGATTTGAACTTAGATTTGACAACTTTAAAAAAGTTGTCAAATCTGATTTTTGAATTTGGATTTGAACTTAGATTTGACAACTTTAAAAAAGTTGTCAAATCTGATTCCATTCTGAATACTACCATTGCCATGTCTACACCAACCCTCGTCAAACCTTTTCTCAAATGGGCCGGCGGCAAATCACAGTTATTAGAACAATTGCGCACTAAATATCCTCCCGCCTTGAAACGTGGACAAATCAAATCTTATTATGAACCCTTTCTCGGCGGTGGCGCGGTCTTTTTTGACCTCATTCAACATTATCCGCTCGAGTCCTATTACCTATCAGACCTCAATGAAGAATTGATTTTGGTTTATCAAGTAGTACAACAAGAGGTCGAGGCATTGATTGAATTTCTGCGAGTTTATCAGCACCGCTATTTTAGTTTACAGCAGGAAGAGGAGAAGAAAGAATATTTTTATGACCTACGAAACTGTTATAATCAAAGCCGGTTCAATATCAATTATAAAAAGCTATCGGAACCTTGGGTGAGACGCGCAGCCCAAATGATTTTTTTAAATAAGACCGCCTATAATGGCTTATTTCGTTTAAATCAAGCCGGCGGCTTTAATGTCCCTTTTGGCAAATATAAAACCCCGAAAATTTTGGATGAAACTAATTTAATTCGAGTCTCTAAGCTCCTCCAGCAAACCGCATTACAAGTCGCTGATGTGAACGAAATAGCTTCTCAAATCACTGCGCCGGCCAACACCTTTGTCTATTTTGACCCACCTTATCGACCTATTAGTAAAACAGCCAATTTTACCAGTTACCACAGGGTGGCCTTTGATGACTCCGCACAAATTCGGTTAGCCAATATTTTCAAAAAGTTACATCGCAAACACGCGCACCTCATGTTGAGCAATTCGGACCCGAAACCGCTTAACCCAGAGGATACTTTTTTTGAACGCCATTATGCGGGTTTTCAGATTAGCACGGTGTCCGCTACCAGAATGATTAACAGTGTGGCACAGAAACGAGGTAAAATTAACGAACTGGTGATTACTAACTATGACTATACCTACTAACTTACCGGCGGTCATTCTAGTCTCCGGCGGACTCGATTCGGCTGTCACTTTGGCCCTGGCCAAAGCCCAAGGCTATCGTTGCTACGCACTGAGTGTGGATTATGGGCAACGTCATCGCGTCGAATTACAAGCCGCTCGCCGAGTGGTGGAAAGTATCGGCGTGACCGCACATAAAATTATTCATCTGGATTTAGACCAAATCGGTGGCTCGGCCCTCACTGATATGACCCTAGCGGTGCCGGTGTCAGGGATAACTCAAGCCATTCCCATTACTTACGTCCCAGCGCGAAATACCCTCTTCTTATCGTTAGCGTTGGGCTGGGCAGAAGTATTAACCGCTACGGATTTATTTATTGGGGTGAATGCGATTGACTATTCAGGCTATCCGGACTGTCGTCCAGAATTTATTACCGCCTTTGAAACTTTAGCGAAGGTAGCCACTAAAGCCGGCGTAGAAGGTGGTCAATTTAAAGTTCATACTCCTTTGATTCAGTTAACCAAAGCTCAAATAATTGCACAAGGATTACAATTAGGGGTAGATTTTAGTCTAACTCTATCTTGTTATCAACCCAGTGCTACCGGTGAAATCTGCGGCCAGTGTGATGCGTGTCGCCTCCGGTCTCATGGATTTCAGCAATTAGGACTCGTTGATCCCCCTCTTTCACCGTAATTTAGATTTGACAACTTTAAAAAAGTTGTCAAATCTTCCTTCACGGTAATTTAGAGTTGAATTGAGATTTGATAACTTTAAAAAAGTTGTCAAATCTGATTCCACTCGCTCCCTCTTTCTCCCCTCCTTACCAAGGAGGGGTTGGGGGTGGTTGACTCCTTGACTCCTTGACTACCCCTCACTCACCGGTATTTGCATCCGAAACGTAGTCCCCTGACCGACTACACTTTCACAATGGATAACACCACTTAATTTGTGAGTTACCAAATTATAAACAATGTGTAATCCTAAACCACTTCCTCCCCCTTGACGATTGGTGGTAAAAAAGGGGTCAAAAATTTTAGGCAACACTTCCGCCGGAATACCTCTACCATCATCAGTATAATTGAGCGTTAACCAAAGAGAATGTGCAGTAACTGAATCCTTTTTTAATTTAAAATCATCTCCTCTAGTGAGCGTTGCCACAATGGTTATACTCCCCTCTGGCTTGTCCCGAAACCCATGAATCATCGAATTCATGACCAAATTCGTGACAATTTGATAATACACCCCAGGGTAACTGTGTAGTACAATCTCCTCATTACACTCCACCGCGATTTGATGTTTAGTCCGTTTTAATTCTGGGCGCAAACTGGTTAAAATCTCGGTTAAATAATTCTTCAAATTAAAAGTGCGCTGATGGTCTCCCGTTTGGTCCACCGCTACTTGTTTGAAACTTTGAATCAACTCCGCGGCACGAGTCAAGTTTTTCAAAATCAAGTCACTGCCCCGTAGCGTCGACGTTAAATACTTTTCCAAATCCGGCCGTTTCATTCGATTACTGTGATATAACTCCGATAACTCGTGAGTCAATGTATCTAACCGCGAAGCCGCCGTGACCCCAATACCAATTGGGGTGTTAATTTCATGGGCGACTCCAGCCACCAAGTTTCCTAATTCCGCCATTTTAGCCGCTTCAATCAATTGTTGCTGGGTATCTCGTAGTTGTTGTAAAGCATCTTCCGCCGCTTGTTTCGCCTGCTGTAACTTCTCTTCGGCTTGCTTACGCTCCGTGATGTCACGGATGAAGGCACACAAATATTCTTTATCTTGATATTCTAAATAATTTTTGGTGATTTCCACTGGGAAGACGCTACCATCTTTGCGACAATACAAAGTCTCAAAAGTCATGAAACCATGTTGCTTATACTCCTGCCAACGTTGTTCCCAAGTCGCAAACGAAGAATGCGGCTCGATTTGAACAATATTCATCGACAATAACTCTTCACGGCTGTAGCCCAAAGCCGCACAGAGTGCATCGTTGGCATAAATGTGGTAACCGTCGAGTTTAGTCCATAAAATCCCATCAGCCGAGCGGTCTAACGAAAATTGTGCTAGTCGTAATGCTTCCTCGGTACGTTTGCGTTCATTAATGTCAGTAATCACCCCAACCAACCCAATCACTTCGCCGGCCGCATTAGTGTAGGTGGCTTTATGCGAAATAATATGATGATAAGTGCCATCCACATACGGCATTTTAAATTCATAGACCTGAATCCCCGGTTGTTGTAGTAAGGTTAGGTCATGTTCATAAATAATTTTGGCGACCTCTGGTGGCCACAGTTCAAACACCGTCTTACCGATAATCGTTGACTTATTCCAACCCGTAAATTCTTCAAACGCACGATTGCATCCCTGATAACGACCTTGACAATTTTTATAAAACAGCGGATTGGGGATAGCCTGCAACATATCTTCCATAAATTGGAACTGGTCTTGCAGAGCCGTCTCAATGCGTTTACGTTCGGTAATATCTTGGGTGAATCCTTTCAAACGAATCGGCGTGCTGGCCAAATCTAATTCTAACTCCGCTTGAGAACGCATAGTACGAATTTGGCTATCGGGCCAGATGACTCGAAATTCTACTTCCGCGGTGCTACCTTCAATAATACATTTTTCGACCATGGCCCCCATGATGTCTTTATCTTCCGGGTGAATATGTTCAATAAATGCTTCATAAGTAGAAGTATAGTGGTTCGGCGGTTCGTGAAAATTGCGACAATCTTGCTCTGACCGTTGCACCGTGCCCGTTTTAATATCCCAAAACCAACTTCCCAATAAAGCCATCCGTTGCGCATCTGCCAACATCCGTTCACTTTCTTTTAATTCGTGAGTACGCTCCTCCACCTTCTCTTCCAAAGTGTGCAAATAATTTTCTAATTCCTGGTTCAGTTCAAATAATTTATCGGCATATTGAATTCGCTCCGCTTCCGCTTTGCGACGTTCAGTAATGTCTTGAAAGGCCAGCATTGCATAGCTCAGTTTACCCTCGTTGTTAACAATGGGGGTGCCCCAAACTTCAATGGGGATGACTTTACCATTCCAGCGAATCTCCATATCGTCCACACTGGCGGCTTGGCCCTGTAAAGCACATAAGGAGGGCAAACGGTTTAACGGATACAGTTGTTCACTACCCGCTAAATAGAGTTGATAAATTTGAGCAAAATCTTCAGCGCCAGTATCGGTTAACAAGCCTTTGCCTAATAATTCTTGAGCACGCTGATTCGCGTAATAAGGATGTCCTTGCGTATCCATGACAAATACACCCACTGGCACCGCTTCCAAAAATTGCTTCAACCGACGTTCACTTTCTAAAGTGAGTTGTAAGGTTTCGGCCTTTAATTGTTTGATTCGAATATGTGTTTTGATTCGTGCTAACAATTCATTTTTAGAGACCGGTTTAATCAAGTAATCATTGGCCCCTACTTCCAAACCAGTGATTAAATCGATTTCCTGATTTTTGGCGGTCAATAATAAAATCGGTAACTCACTGGCTTTCCAATGTTCACGAATTTGTTTAGTGACTTCATAGCCAGTCATGTAGGGCATCATCACATCTAGCAAAATTAAATCCGGCACCAATCCATTTTCCAGCATGGTTAATGCTTCTAAACCGGAAGAGGCTTGCGTAACCAAATAATGATGCAAGGATAAATGATTGACTAATACATGCAAATTCACTGGCTCATCATCTACAATCAGAATCATAAAATTGTTAGGGTCAGTTGATTCTGATTTGATTACTGGTAGCAAAAACTGCTCAGACGCAGCGAGCGTAGAAGAATCAGTCATGGTGCTCACTGAGATGACCTCGGCTACCGTTAAATTCGTCACTCCCTCATTCGCCAAAGCTGAAATAGTCTGATTAGTCGACGGTGTGACCAGTTTAGCGCGAGGAGAAGCTGACACGCTGAGAGGACGCGATAATTCTTGTTTTAAGGGGAGCGTCGTTGATTGACCTTGGTTAGTGAGTGCTCCGGGAGAGGAGTTGGCAATGACTGGCTGATGATTAATAGCTACGGTATCCTTTGAATCTAGCTTGACCGTAGCCACCGGCAAAGTAAAAGTAAATCGTGACCCTTCGCCAACAATGGATTGGACTTTAATATCGCATCCTTCATGCAATCGTATTAGCTGTTTGGTCACCGCTAAACCTAAGCCGGTGCCACCATATTGCGCGTTAGTCGTTGGATAGCCTTCTAATTGTTGAAACGGTTCAAAAATTTGTGCCGTCTTATCGCTGGGAATACCTATACCGGTGTCAGCCACCGTCACCGCCAGCCATTTTTTTTCTTTCCCTTTGAAGTCGAGTCCAGCGGAAATTTCCACGCTACCACTTTCAGTAAATTTAATCGCGTTTCCCACTAAATTCAATAAAATTTGTTGTAATCGGTCACTATCCACTGCCACCGGCGGTAAATTCGGGGAAACTTTATTTATCAATTGTAGCCGTTTTTTATTCACTAACGGACGGCTTAAATTCAAGACGATTTGCACAATTTCGTGCAGATTTACCGTGGTAATGTTTAATTCAATTTTTTTCTCTTTATGCGAAAAATTTAAAATATCCTCAATCAGAGTTGCCAAACGTTTGCCACTGGCAATGACCATATTAAGGTTAGAGCGAGTTTCCGCGGGTAAAGGACCCGTCGAACCATCGTATAATGATTCGGCAATACCAATCACACCATTAAGAGGGGTACGTAATTCATGGGAAGTATTGGCTAAAAATTCATCTTTTAACTTATTGAGATGGCGCAAATCTTCATTTTTAGCTTCTAACGAAGTAAATAAAGTTTGTAACTGTTTGGCCATGCGAGTAAAAGAATTGGCTAATTGATCCAATTCAGTTGGCATGACCATAACCGAATCCGGTCCACTAAACAGCGTGGTATTGTCAAAACGTTCGGTTTTTACTCTTTCCGTAAACTCCTTGGCCACCGTATTGAGGCGTAGCAATGGTTGAATAATCCATTGTGAAGTTTTCCAACCAAATAAAATAGCGATCACTAAAGCCGCTAATGCCAATAGCACGGTAAATTCTCGATTCTCGTGAATACGTTCCATAAAAGCGGTGTTGGGCACCGCCACTATGATCAACCAGTTTAAACCATAACGGTCAGTAAACGGGCTGATTTGAAAGAAGTAACGAACATTCTGGTAAACAAAATTGAGTCGCTTTGAGTTTTTAATTTGGGCCAGGTTACCAAATTTCTTCAACAAGTATTCCACATTGGCACGAGTCAAGCCATGAGTACTGTGAAACGCCGAATTTAACCGGTTATTATTTGCGGAGGAGATTACAGTGGCTGGAGCCGCTGACCCAGAATCGGCCGAAGCGGCTATCAATAATCCAGTGGGGTCAAGAATAAAAGTGGTTTGTCCTGGCATTTCGTTGATAGTTAACGTTTTTAAAAACTGACTTACCGTGGCTAGTGGTACCGTGGCACTAAACACGCCTAATAAATCTCCTTGTTGGTCATAAATGGGGTAATACGCCGAAATCACTGGTCTGGTCTGAATCAAACCTAGATTTTCCAAATCTCGAAAACTTGGAAAATTTTTGGCTGGTGCAACCGTTGATAGTGGGTCCACAGGTGCGGTTGAACTTAGATTTGACAACTTTTTGAAAGTTGTCAAATCGGTTGAAACATAATAATTATCCAAATAAATGTCACTCCAGCCACGTTTATGAGCAGCCACGGCAGTTTTATACCAGGGGAATAACTGAGGATTGTCATTAGTCGTGTTTAACAAACGTTGCCGTTGTCCGTGTGAATCTAATTCCCAAAGTTCCAACCGACCAGGCGTGGCTTGGTTTGCCACTTCTAAAACCACTGAATTAGATTTGGGCAATTTGCTCACACTGAGATATTCACCTTGACGAGAAATAAACGCTACCCGACTGATGGTTTCAATCTGTTGTAGTTGCCGCCACAAATGACGTTCTAACACCGCTAGATTAGTTAATTCTAACAGCCCCACACGAATGGCATCCACACTGGTTTGGGTCAGCCAGTGCGGTTGATTAAGGTAAGTATCAAGATTTTGATAAATGTGAGTCGTTACTTCCGATTGTAACTGACTAGCTAAGTTGACTACGGCTTTTTGTCCATTACGAAAAGAGAGCCAACCGACTAATATCACAATCGCCACAATTAATACGATAAAGGGTGCCACCAAAACTATCCGCAAAGGAATAGAGTATGAAATTTTGGTCAGTAGTCTTTTTAGTTTTCTAGTTAATCGCATATCATTTCTCTAGTATTTCAGATTTGACAACTCAGATTTGACAACTTTCAAAAAGTTGTCAAATCTAAGTCCAAATTTCAGATTTGACAACTTTCAAAAAGTTGTCAAATCTAAGTTCAAATTTCAGAGTTGATTTCAGATTTGACAACTTTCAAAAAGTTGTCAAATCTAAGTTCAATTTGATTTCAGATTTGACAACTTTCAAAAAGTTGTCAAATCTAAGTTCAAATTTCAGATTTGATTTCAGATTTGACAACTTTCAAAAAGTTGTCAAATCTTAAGTTCAATTTGATTTCAGATTTGACAACTTTCAAAAAGTTGTCAAATCGAAATCCAAATTTCAGATTTGACAACTTTCAAAAAGTTGTCAAATCTAAGTCCAATTTGATTTCAGATTTGACAACTTTCAAAAAGTTGTCAAATCTAAGTTCAAATTTCAGATTTGACAACTTTCAAAAAGTTGTCAAATCTAAGTCCAATTTGATTTCAGATTTGACAACTTTCAAAAAGTTGTCAAATCTAAGTCCAAATTTCAGATTTGACAACTTTCAAAAAGTTGTCAAATCTAAGTCCAAATTTCAGAGTTGATTTCAGAATTGAGCCAATTGATAAACCGCCTCCTCAGTCACGCCTACGCTAAATAAATCGCCATTTAAATCGAGTCCGTGTTGGAGCAGATTATTTTTCAAAAAGGATTGTCGCAGTAACAGTAATATCTGAAACACTGACGATTTGCCAGTCCCGTTTAGGCCGGTGAAGACATTAAGAGAAGCTAACGATAACCTGGTATCTTGATGCGATTTAAAATTTTTTAAGTGGAAATATATCATCATATTAGAGTTTCTCTAAAAGTAGGTTAGTAGTCCACGAAACGCCGAGCGTCCCTGCGCGGAGTGTGGTAACGAGGTTATTATCAATCGTTGGTTTCATATAGACTACGATAGTTTCAAATCGATGATTTTTCTTAAATCCGCATTTTGTTGTCTTAAATCGGCATTTTGTTGTTTCAAAAGTTCAATTTCTTTGGCTTGCGATTCATTGATTAAGCGTGCTTTTTCCAACTCATGTTCTATTTGTGTGAGTGGTTCAGGAGAAGAATTGCTATACCAATTTTGACAATGATTACTGTAAGTTCCTCCAAGATTAAAGACATTTCTATCACTGACCAACTCAGTCAAATCGGTTTCAAGTGCTTGAGCAATCTGTTCCAATCTAATCGAATTAGGATGAGTTTCGGCTCTCTCGATATGTCCATACGCATTGAGAGATATATTTAATTTTTGCGCAACCTCTTCTTGTGACCATCCTTTAGCCTTACGTATAAGTCTAATTTTTTCATGGATTTTCATGGATACACACTAATACGAGTAAAATACCAACTGTTGGTTGATAGACAAAGTTTTAAAGTTCATTTTATCATATTATTGTGCCGGAGTCCAAAACATGTTTTGGACTCCATGAGCCGTTAATGCTATATCTAACGATATATCTGGGTTAATTTGACAACAGGAGTGGTTTTATGAATTTATTTAGAGTGTTATTATTGAGTATTTTATTACCGCTAACTCAGGTGAGTTTAGCAGAGGATTATGTCGACTTGCTCAATTTATCTGGTTACGAGGAAGGCGATATTCCAACCCACTTGCTGGGTGAACAAATCACGGTGCGACAAGAGGTAAAAGATGGAAAGATCATCAAATTTGTTTCTGGTCAAGCGAGTGATGGGAAGATTAATTATAATATTTCTAATCTTGCGAGAGATTTTGAAATGATCTTCGAATTTTCGTTTAGAACAAGTATGCTGATTTCCTTCACGGCCTCCGATAAAGAAGCTAAATTTGGCTTTGTGTGGGATTGTTGGTATATGCAGCTTGGTAACAACTCATCTGGCTCTTATTCAAACATAGGTTGTAATGAGGATTTAGCAACTCAGACTCTTAAAATTAAGGTCGAAGCAGGCAGTATAAAGACTTATGTCAACAGCAAGTTTTTTCAAAGTATGACTCTGGAACAACCTGACAAGGTCTATAATGAATTGCTGATTACTGGTGTTGCTAAAGAGGACAAGTTATACACCATGAAAGTGAGCAACTTAGGTTCTTCTACCACTCCCATCACTTCACCAGACACGACCATACCCACTACAGCCACTTTGGCGGCTGAATTTGAAAAAGGCAAACAAGCCGGTATTCAACAATGTGTGACCGATCCACTTTCTTGTGGACTCCGTCTCACAATCAACACTGCCGAAACAGACGGATGTATTGCCAATTACGCTACGAATGGTGAATTACATATCCCTTGCGTCAACGTCCCCGGTGCTTTTGGTAAAATCGATACTTACGATGTGTGGTTGCAGCAACAGTCAGGGAGTTTTACCTTTGACCTGGATTTAACTCGCATTCAACTGAAATAATTTGTGGTAGGTGCGTCCCACGCACCTTTCTCAACTCTTCCTCGATGACTCAAAAGAATGGTGCGTGGGACGCACCCTACGCTGGCTATGTCGCAGACACTTTTGCAAATCATCTGGTTAATGCGAGTGTTCTATTTGGGGGAGAGGGCAGAAATCATTCTAGTGTGGCGGATGGTGGGGTAGCTGAAAGAGTCTTTGAATGAATTGTTGAAACTGAGAAACCGAATGGAGACCTCCGATGATCATAGTCTTCAGTCACTTGACCCCTCTGACCTGGGTGAGAATGGGATTGTTGTTTGGCTATTTGGGAATGGAAGGATGTAGTATTTTTCCGATTTTCATCACCTCGGACGTTGAACTGTTTAAAATTCCCGACGCCACCATGGAGAGTCAGCTTTGGGTACGGCAAAATCCTGGTGGCGAATTGTTATTCAAACTAAGTGATTCAACTTCTCCTGGGGTGTTTATCGCTATATTCCTGAACTCTCTGAGTGGTCAATGTCGTTCTCTCAGGCCTGGGAAACGCCGCGGGGACGCTCCGCGTCCTGTAATGACTCGGTGGCCCCACTATTTCGTGGTCGAGTTTAGCGTGTTGGGACGTGGAGCGTCCTCACGGCATTACCACGCAGAGCGTGGTAACGAGGTGAAGGTGCGTTACGGCGCAAAAACACGCGCCTAACGCACCCTACGCTCGCTTCAGGTGTAAATATTCCTGATTCTAGCCGTTTCCAAGCAAGCGTAGGGTGCGTTAGCGACCGCGTAACGCACCATTTTCCCAAAAACCACCAAGAAACCAGTAACAGGGAATTCCTCCAATAAAGGTGCGTTACGGCGCAAAAACACGCGCCTAACGCACCCTACGCTCGCTCATTAGCACTCTGGTGGAGAGGAATTTGGTATTCCAGAACGCCGGCGGGAGAACGAACTAACACTTGATGGTTGGTCGTTCCAAGCACCAGGTGAGAAACTAGAGAAACTGTGACTTGACTGGCAATTATCTCCTGAAGATTGCCAGCCGTATCATAGCGATAATCCAGGCGATAACCTGTAGGGTAGGTGGTACGAGTCAGGCGATGAAGTTTATCATAAGTATAATCGGCGGCCGAACCGGCCGTAGTGAAGGCTAAACTTAGAACCATAGCCATGGTAGTCTGAAAGAATAGGTGAGAAAGCCAGTGCATAGTTATCTCCTGTCGTTAGTAACCAACCGTTTGGGGGTAATTTTAATTCTTTATAGAGCTAAACCTGACAGATCTTCGAGATCTGTCAGGTTTGACAGCACTCTTTGGTGCTTCATTACCAAATGTCACCTATTGTAACACTGTATATATTGTTTATTATCTATTTATTTTGTCAGTTTCATTGATACTCAATGAATTGGCATTCAAACTAGCGTTAATTTTTAATCAATTGGTCGTGATATTATCATTAACTATCAAGTGTAGAAGACTTTTTTCAGATTGTCAAGGAAACCAAAAGAGATTTTTGACTTGATTTTTCTATACGCTATTTTGTTATAAAGATTGAAGTCCAAATCTTTATATGCCCAAATAAGCATTAAGTTATAGGATGAAATTCCTCCGCCACGGAGCGGAGGTGGAGTCCTTATCAAAAGTCACATTGTCATTGGTGTCGGTGAGGATTAAGAGGCCAGGTCCGCCGGGTCTTGGTAGGTCCGATAAACCTTTGATTCCTGATTGTTCCCAATGATCAATCCCAGTTGAAATGGCATCACGACCAATGTCAAAAATTTGGGTAGTCCCTCCAAGATAATGGAGGTCTTAACCTTCAATGAGTTACCACGGTTCAAAGTTTCCTAAACCTCAAAGGTTTAGGAAACTTAGCACTTACCAGGTTTAGGAATCTTCGACTCCGGCGGTAGGCGGTAATAGGCGGTAGGGTGTATCAGCGAAGCGTCATACACCACTGCGGTTAGTACCTCCATTGGCTGGTAGGGAGATTTGACAACTTTCAAAAAGTTGTCAAATCTAAGTCCAAATTTCAGATTTGACAACTTTCAAAAAGTGGTCAAATCTAAGTTGTCAAATCTAAGTTCAAATTTCAGATTTGACAACTTTCAAAAAGTGGTCAAATCTAAGTGGTCAAATCTAAATCTAACCGGTCTTTAGCAACAAATTAGACAATTGCCATTGCGCATTGCCACTGATATTCGCCGTAGCTTTACTCACTAAATCAGTCACCACCGTGCCACCCCCTTCATTTAGACGATAATAAGCCACCAAGCCGGCTTCTTTACCGGTTAATAATCGATTCATCTCAGTTTTTAACTCAGCGCCAGACCGAGCTTTATTCCAAAATCGTACTTCGGCCAATTGACCAATAAAATTGGCCAGATAACCTTTGCCTAGCAATACAGGCAAACTACTGGCTTTAGCCGGCACATACAATGCGATTTCTTCATTTACTCGGTCACCATTGAGATACCAACTCAACTTTTTGAGGTCGACATTTCTCACTATCGCAATATGCGTCCACACATTTAATTCCAATCGTTTGAGACTACTAAAGCCTTGATAGGGATTACCATTACCACCGCGGTTACCATAATAATAAGTAAGACTACCATCCTTTTCCAGCGCAATAGTCCCCTCACCGCCATAAGCCTTCGCCAAGGGATTACGACGCGCCTCCAAATTAGTCGGTCTAATCCACATTTCAAGAGTTTGATTACCCGTGATTTGCAAGGCCGGACGGTTGCCTAAATCAATCGCAGTGCTCCCATCAAACACCGCTAATTTGGCCTGAACTTCAGTGGTGACTTCTGGCACCAGCGAAATGGCTGCTCGTTGTAACGGCAATCCCGTCGCCATCACCCATTGACCACCTAATATCGTTCCCGTGCTACCACTCACTATATCAGTCACGGTGGTGCCCACTCCTTCATCTAACCGATAATAGGCCACTAATCCAGGCTCCTCACCCATCAGTAAACGCCCCATCGTCTCTGGTAAATCCGTTTGCGAACGTGCCTGATTCCATAATCGAACTTCGGCCAAACCACCAGCAAAGTTGCCTTTATAACCTTTTCCTAGTAACATTGGCAATTGACTGGCCGTCGCCGCCGTGAAATTGGTCTTTTCTTCATTGGTTTTACGACCATTAATATACCAAGTCAACTTTTTATGGTCAAAGTCTCTGACTATAGCTAGATGCGACCAAGTCTTCACAGCAATGGATTGTCGCGAACTAATTTCTTGATAAGGCGAATTATTGTCGCCCCGGGTCCCGTAATAATAAGTCAACGTTCCATCCATCTCCAAGGTGATAGTACCTTCTCCTCCGTAGGCTTTGCCATAAGGATTCTGCCGCCGTTCAAAATGGTTAGGCTTTAGCCATAATTCAATGGTTTGATTCCCCGTGAGTTTCAAGGCCGGCCGATTACCTAAATTAACATAATCATCCTCTCCATTCAACAATAACGCACTCACCGCCATTCCCTGAGCCCCATCATTCGCTGGACTGGTCTGCTTCAACTTAACATATCTCATCGCCGCTTTACGCTCATTAAAGCACAATTGATGCGGATTAGTCTCAGTCGCATTGAACGGGTCTTGCGCATGATAGGCCAACGCCATCAAACAATAAGGTTGACCCTCACGCGCTATCAATTTAGCCTCCACCGTAAAACATACCACCGCCGGCAATCCCGCTTGTACTTCATTTACCGTCTGAGTACCAAAAGTTTTCCACTGCGGACCAGCTAACTGGTCACGGTCTTGCACCTCACCCGCAAAGCCGTCTGGCAAGGGTGGCAAAATATCGCCAGAAACCGCGGCCCCAATTAACATCACCCCCACCCCATTGGCAGATTTAGTCCCACGATTGTGTACTTTAACATAAATTCGCACTTGCGTAAACTCAGTTATTATTTCCTCTGAAGTGTCATCGGGCAATAAATTATTAAAATCGACAAAATTGATATAAGTAGGTAATGAAAATTCCTGATTATTCGCCACCACTAGCTTAATATCTGGACTATAACGATGGTTCACCGTTCGCCCAGGGTAAATTGGATGAGAAATACCATCTTTACTCGGATACCGACCGCGGTCTAACAGGGTACTACGAATATATAAAGTCACTTCTGCTGGTTGCGCCTCATCTAACGATAATTCAAACACACCACGCCCAAAGGTCGAAGCCCGGAGCAGACGATAAGTAGAATGAATTTGTAAATCCATGACCGCGGCATCGGGTAAACCCTCAGAGAAAGGACTCCAAGCATTACCCGCGTCCAGGGAACGCCAAACCCCAATATCAGCCCCCACGTAGAGCTGATTGGAAAATAGCGGATCAATCACTATCGCATTATATTGCACATCCAATAAACTGGTCTCTTTGCTGGCACCTTGAGTGCCACTACGTGCGGTCCATTGGCTACCATTGAAATACCACAAATGCCGAAAATCACCGCTCCCCCCAAAAATGATATAAATCGCATTGCCAGAAGCGTCTTTAGGGTCAATCGCTATATCAGTCACTGGTAGCGCAAAATTGTCCGGTATCCCCCCTTTATTATCAATTCTCGTGCGTTGCCACTGTGACCCCTTTTTCTCCAGGCGATAAATGCCACCTTTCATAGTGCCCACATATAATTTAGTAGAGGAGACGAAAGCTAATGACTTAATTCTGGCATTGAGCACATCGCCCGCCAAGGTGCCGCTGGGAATAGATGACCAAGTTTCACCAAAATCGGTACTAAGCCAGGGTCGCTCGGCACCAAACGCGACGACATTAGCCTCTTGTTCCGCCGCCCGTGGATTAGTTTTCAGCAAAGCCGGCTGGTACGGTGTGCCGGCTAGAGGAGCATAGAATAAACAATTTTCTCCCGCAGCCAAAGGTATGGTCAGATACAGATTAAAAGAATCCGCCTGCCCCCCTTGAGTCGATTTGCGAACTGAGGCATAAATGTAAGTATCTAGCACCTGGTAGGGGTTATACCAATTGACCACAAAATATCCGCTATCTCCTCCTGAAATATAGGTCCAAGCCTCATCACCAGTATAAAATAACCCCCCATTATCTTGACTACCACAAAATACAATTGCCTCCTCGGTCGGATGTTGAGCCAAATAATTCATGGTCAAAGTGGCCAATCCCGCATTACAGGCCGTAAAAATGTAACCTTGATCAGTTGGCGTGTTGGTATAAAATAAACCGCCATCGGTGCCGATCCACAATTTATTGGAATCGCCAGGGGCAAAGGCGATACAATGAGCATCGGCATGAATCGACAGGCCAATATAAGTAGCGGTCGCACTCAAATTGCCACCTCGTTCACTCACCTCACAACGATAGGCTTCGCCACAATATCCTTCTTCCTCTACCAAGACGGTATTACCCGCTAAATATAGTCGATTGGCATTATTCGGGTCCACCGCCAGTTCTAAGTACCACTTAAAATTGGCACTACTAGGAAAAGCGACTGCCACTTTGCGCCAAGTATTGGTTTTCGCATCCAAACGATATAACACCGGTAAATCTTGATTTCTAATACCCAACAACGCATAAACTAGAGCAGGATTACTCGGCGAGACCGCCAAGGTACCATTACCATCCGTGGTATCCACCAGTAAGCCATTACTGCACAATTGCCACTCATGACCATTGTTGGAAACATACACCGCGGCTTGCCAATCATTGACATAAAACATCACCAACGCATAGTAGGTGAGGACATTATTGACTTGAACGACGACGACATCTTTACCGTAACAACCATAGCCGCCGACATATTCTAACGTGGCTTGCCAATAATATCCATCTTGCCCATCGGCTCTGCGTTCATACAGCCCTAAACTGGTAGCCGCTATAACGTGGTGTGGATTGGACGGATCAACTGCTAACGCAAAAAATCGTTCTCCTAGCAATGAAGGTTCACTGGTCTCAACTTGCCAATGGCCACCACCATCGATAGAGCAGAGGGGACCCACGCCGTTTAAAGTAGAACCACCGGTGCCAACATAAATTCTATCTCTATCCGTGGCCGCTCCTGGCACTAAAGCAATCGCGCCACAAGCTAAGGTATCTACACCAGTAGCGGTAGGATTTAAATCAAACCAGGTCATCAAACTCACCCAACTGTTACCGGCATCTTCAGAGCGCCACACCCCACCGTTAGCCGCTGCCACATAAATTCGCTTCCCTCCTGGCGCGATGGCAATCCCTTCCAGTCGTCCGCTCATTGTCGGTCGTAGGCCGGTCGTAGGATGGGCGCCACCTTGCCCTTGTAGCACCGCGGAAGGGCCTAACGGAATCCAAGTTTTGGTCGCGGTCGCCGAAACTGTGGTTGCCGTTTGAGCTGGCGCTGGAGAAAGATAATTGCTCTGACTAACTTTTACCGGTGCCACCGTCGTCGGGGCCTCTAATTGGGCTTGTAAATCCTGTAACCATTGTTTTTGCCGACTACGAGTTTGTTGACTCTTGGCCGTGGTAAGTAAATGTGGTAGTGGTGCCACTGGCGGTGAATCTTGTTCACGTTGTACTTTAATAGTGACATCAGGTTTAACGGTTTTCACGTTTAAACTTTGGCGGTCAGGTCGCAATAGAGGAATACCCAATTCCGGAATCCCCTTATCATCGCCAGCATCTTTCGGTCCCAACGTCGTTAAACGTTCCTCTAAAAATGAGACTTGACGAGCCAATGTACCACGAGAAGTCTCAGGAATTTTCGCCTTTTGTTGATATAATGCTTGTTGGGTTTTTTTCATAACAGAGAATAATTTTGGTTGTTGAAAATAAGGTCTGGCTGGGCGATAATCCAAATATGAATTGGTCTCTGGCATAGACCAGGAGAGTTTTCTAGTCGACTCCAGATTTGACAACTGTTTGAAAATTGTCAAATCTAAGTGGCACGGTGGATACGCTTGGTTTAAGTTGCCTCTATGGACTGACTAAAGTTTGGCTAACATCTCCTGGAAACTAGCGAAATCCACACAACGCAAGGCTTGTTTAAATAATCCTTTCAACAGGTCGCGCCGAGTGAGGGCGTTAATTTGGTCACGCATTTCCAGTGGCACCAAACCCAATCGTTCCTCTAGTGCTTCAATTACCATTAGACGGGCTTCTTCCAATAAACCTTCTTGCCGTCCTTTTTGTCGACCTTCTTGCCGTCCTTCTTGCCGTCCTTCTTGCCGTCCTTTTTGTCGACCTTCTTGCCGACCTTTCACCAACCCTTTCGCCAATCCTTTCGTTAATCCCTGAT